>CAJTZL010000077.1 GCA_910583695.1 uncultured Oscillibacter sp. | reverse complement strand
GGGGGGCTGGATGACCGGCACCAGGGCCATGTAGCTGTAGGCGGCCACGGCGATGGGCCCCAGGAGCTCGGGGGCCAGCTTGCTGGTGACGAAGATGGCGGTGGGACCGTCCGCGCCGCCGATGATGCCGATGGAGGCGGCCTGGGCCTCGCTGAAGAGGCTGGAGAGGCGGCAACCGACATAGGTCATGAAGATGCCCAGCTGGGCGGCCGCGCCCAGGAGCAGGGTCTTGGGGTTGGCGATGAGGGGGCCGAAGTCGGTGCTCGCGCCCACGCCCATGAAGATCAGGCAGGGGTAGATGCCCAGCTTCACGCCCAGGTACAGAATGTCGATGAGGCCCACCGAGAGGGACTGGCCCGCCGTGGCCGTGGCCAGCACGGCGTCGGCCACGCCCACGGCCTTCAGCTCCGCCAGGAACTCCGCCGAGACGGGGGCCCCGCCGATGAGGTCCCAGTGGATATGCCCGCCGGCGAAGAAAATCTCGTGATACATCTCCGCGCCGGGGAGGTTGGTGATGAGCATGCCGAAGGCGATGGGCACCAGCAGCAGGGGCTCAAATTTCTTGACGATGCCCAGGAACAGAAGTGCGCAGGCGATGATGATCATCAACAGGCACTTCCAGTTGTCCCCCTGGGCAAACAGCGCGAATCCCGAGCTGTTTACAAAATCCAGAATAGCTTCCATTTGTGTCCCTCCAGCGCCTTACTGGATGACGCACAGCAGCGTGCCGGACTCCACCGCCGTGCCCTTGGAGGCGTGGATGGAGGCCACCTTGCCGTCGCAGGGGCACATGATCTCGTTTTCCATCTTCATGGCCTCCAGAATCATCAGCACATCGCCCTTCTTGACGGAAGCGCCCTGGGAGACCTTCACATCCAGGATGGTGCCGGGCATGGGGCTTGTGACCTGCTCGCCTCCGGCGGGAGCGGCGGCGGCGGGGGCCGCGGCCGGGGCGGGAGCGGCGGCAGGCGCGGGGGCGGCCCCGGTCAGCTCCTCCAGCTCGATCTCATAGGCGGTGCCGTTGACGGTGACTCTGTACTTTTTCATGATGCTCTCTCCTTCTTGTTTCTTACAGTTTTTTCATGGATACGATGCGGATGCCCGTGATGCTGGTGCCCAGTTCCTCCGCGATGGCGGCGGAGACGGCGGCGGCAATCTCCTGACGGCTGCCCTCGGGGGCGGCGGAAACCGCCGCGGCGGGGACGGGGGCGGAGACGGCGGGGGCAGCGCGGCCGCCCACGATCTTGCCCATGATCATCGTCAGGACGATGAGGCAGATGAGGCCGAAAAAGACGACGCCCATGCCCATCAGGCAGACAAACAAGCTGGAATACTCTGGCATATGCTCCCTCCTATAAATATAGATGCAGGGCTATTGTATCAACTTCCGCCGGAAAAAACAATGACTTTGCGGAAATTTTATCAGGGCTTTTTTGCGCCGTCCCGAAAGTCTGGACGTAAGGTGTAAATTGTGGTACAATTTTACGAATACAGGAGGGGAAGCGGCGGATTTCTCCGTTAAGAAACCGACAAAAATTTCCCCTCCCGCCGGAAAGGAGCCGCCATGCAGTACCAAACCGTGGTCCCGGGGCGCTTTCTCAGCCGCCCCAACCGCTTCATTGCCCAGGTGGAGGCGGAGGGAGGCGTCCGGACCGTCCACGTGAAAAATACGGGCCGCTGCCGGGAGCTTCTGGTCCCCGGAGCGGCCGTCTATCTGGAGAAGAGCGCCAATCCCAGGCGGAAGACCGCCTACGACCTCATTGCCGTCCAAAAGGGGGACCTGCTGGTGAACATGGACGCCCAGGCCCCCAACCGGGTTTTCGCCGAGTGGCTGGAGCCCCGGCTGCCGGAGGGAGCGGTCCTCCGCCGGGAGTATGCATATGGGGATTCCCGCCTGGACTTCTGCGTGGAGAGCCCCCGGGGCCGCTTCCTGATTGAGGTCAAGGGCGTCACCCTGGAGGACGGCGGCGCGGCCCGCTTCCCCGACGCGCCTACGGAGCGGGGAGTGAAGCACCTCCGGGAGCTGCAAAGGGCGGCGGAGGCCGGGCTGGGGGCGGCGCTGTTCTTTGTGGTGCAGATGGAAAACATGAAGAGCGTGGCCCCCAACGACGAAACCCACCCCGCCTTCGGCGCGGCCCTGCGGGAGGCCGCCGCCCATGGCGTGACGGTATGCGCTTACGGCTGCGCCGTCACGCCGGAGAGCCTGACCCTCCGGCATGAGGTTCCGGTTTTGCTCTAGAGCAGCCGCCCCACCGGCGCCGCCTCAAAGGTTTGGGCAAAGCGGCGTTTCAATTCCTCCAGCGCCCCGGCGGTTTCCGCCCGGGGGGCGAAGAGGCCGAACACCGCCGGGCCGGAGCCGGACATGGCGGCGGCCAGAGCGCCGTGACGGAGAAGGGTCTCCTTGATCCATTCAATTTCCCGCCGCTCCGGCGGTTCCAGAACCGTCTCAAACACGTTGCCCGCGCACCTTGCCGTGCCCTCCAGATTCCCCCGCTCCAGGGCGGAGCGCATGCGGTCCACGTCCGGGTGGGGAAGACTTCCGTCAAAGCGGAGCCGGGCGAACATGGGCCCCGTTGGCAGGTCGAAGTCCGGCTTGCAGATGACAAAGCGGCCCTCCGGCAGGGGGGGCAGGTCCGTCAGCACGTCCCCCCGGCCCTCCGCCAGGGCCGTGCCGCCCCGGATGCAGAAGGGCATGTCGCTGCCGATCTGCCCGCCGACGGCCTCCAGCGACTCCCGGGGCATATCCGGGGCGTACCGTTCCCGCAGCAGCCGCAGAAGGGCCGCCACGTCGGCACTGCCGCCCCCCAGGCCCGCATAGGCCGGGGTGTTCTTCTCCAGCGTCACCCGGAGGCCCGGCACGGGCCGTCCCAGGGCGGCGAAAAAGGCCTCCGCCGCCCGCTGTTCCAGGGTCTTTCCCTGGGGGAGGGCGATTCCTCTTGCGGAGAGGACAAAGCCCTCCCGGGCCTCCTCCAGGGTCACGGCGTCGCAAAGGCTCACCGTCTGCATCACCATGCGCATCTCATGATAGCCGTCCGGGCGGCGGCCCAGGATGTCCAGGGCCAGATTGACCTTTGCCGGGGCGGCTTGGGCGTATCGTTTCATGGAGACTCTCCTTATAATATAGGGTTCTATCGGATATGGGGCTCCGTCCGGGCCCCTGCCGGGGGGGCGGCGTGCCGCCGTTGGGAGTCCGGGTTCTAAAAACCCATCTCCGCCAGTTCCCGGACCAGGCGGATGTAAAACTCCCCCGGGTCAAAGCCGGGGCGCTTCCGCCTGCGGCCCCCTACGCCGTCCTGGTGGGATACGCCCTCCAGCGTTCCCCGCCAGCGCCCCCAGACGGCGGATTCCGGGGAAACCAGCCCGTCGGTGGGGGCGTCGGCCCTGGTGAGCCAGAGCTGGAGGCGGTCCATGGGGTCCCAGCCCGCCCGGTCCAGCCGCGCCCCCCAGCTCTGGTAGTAGACCAGGGGGCTGTCCGGATTCTCCTGGTTGAAGCGGGCCGTGGCCTCCGGGGTCAGGGCGGCGGCGGCCGCCCAGAAGTCCGGGTCCCGGTCCCCACGGGCCCGCCAGAAGCCCTCCAGCCCCCGGCCTGCCAGACGGCAGAGCCGCTCCCGTCCCAGCCACTCCGCCGCCGCCCTGGAGCCGTGGTGGGGGGTGCAGATGGTGGTGAGGGAGGCCGTCCGTCCGGCGAAGCCCAGGGTGGAGATGAGATACCGGGCCTCCAGCCCGCCCTTGGAGTGGGCCAGGAGGTTGAGCTTTTCGCCGCCGGTCTCCGCCAGGATGTCCTCCCCCCGGCGGAGGAGGGCCCGGGCGTTGCCGGGGATGCTGCCCCAGGCGTCCTGGCCGCTGAGATAAACCGCGGCCCCGTGGACTCGGAGAATGTCCGCTACACGGCCCCAGTAGGGGAATATCCAATCATCCCGGCAGTTGAGACCGTGGATGAGCAGGAGGGGATAGCGGGTCCGGCAGTCCGTCATAGGGGCCTCCTTTCCAGCCTTGCATGCCGGCGAATTTTGTGGTATGATGAAAAACAGGCGCCGGGACAAGACGGCGGCGGTTGGTCACGTTCCCCGAAAGGGGGTGACGAGATGCCGATTACATTGACGTTCCATATCCTTCATTGGACAATAACGATCAAGGTAAAAAGCGGAAACCGCCACCGGGCAGGGTGACGGTTTCTCTTTTGAAGCTGTAATAATCTAGCCGGACCAACCGCTTGCCGCGGCGCCTGGGATTATTATAGGCCGAAACGGCCTGTCTGTCAAGCCCCGGCTTCGGCCGGGGCTTGCTGTTCCGGTCTTTTTCCGCCCTTTCTGCCATGAAAGGATTGACATTTCCGCCAAGGCCCGCTATCATAAGAGAATCTGCCCGGGGTGGTCCGTCCGCCTGTGGGTTTTGCAATGAAATATACGAGAGAGGAACGAGAAACTTATGAAACGGGAGCGTTTTCAATCCCGCCTGGGCTTCCTTCTGGTAAGCGCGGGCTGCGCCATCGGCATCGGCAATGTGTGGAAATTCCCCTATGTCACCGGGGAGAACGGCGGCGGCGTGTTTGTGCTGTTTTACCTGCTCTTCCTGGCCGTCATGGGCGTGCCGGTTCTGACCATGGAGCTGGCGGTGGGCCGGGCCAGCCGCAAGAGTGCCGTCCAGGGCTATCAGGCCCTCCAGAAGCCGGGCAGCAAGTGGCACATTCACGGCTGGTTCTGCGTGGCGGGCTGCTGCCTTTTGATGATGTACTACACCACCGTCTCCGGCTGGATGCTGGGCTACTTCTTCAAGTTCGCCGGCGGGACCTTTGAGGGCCTTGGTGCCGAGGCGGTGGAGGGCGTCTTTTCCGCCATGCGGGGCAGTCCGGTGGAGATGACCGTCTGGATGGTGCTGACGGTGCTGGCGGGCTTCCTGGTGGTGAGCTTCGGGCTTCAGAAGGGGCTGGAGCGGATTACCAAGTGGATGATGCTGGGCCTGCTGACCCTCATTGTGGTGCTGGCCATCCACAGCCTGACCCTTCCCGGCGGCATGGACGGCGTGAAGTTCTATCTCCTGCCCGACTTCCAGCGGGCGGCGGAGGCGGGCCTGGGCCGCGTGATCACCGCGGCCATGAACCAGGCCTTCTTCACCCTGAGTCTGGGCATCGCCGCCATGGAGATCTTCGGCAGCTACATGAGCCGGGACAACACCCTGACCAGTGAGGCGGTGCGCATCTGCCTGCTGGACACCTTCGTGGCCCTGATGGCGGGCCTCATCATCTTCCCCGCCTGCTTCGCCTTCGATGTGGAGCCGGGACAGGGCCCGGCGCTGATCTTCATGATCCTGCCCAAGGTCTTCGTGAACATGGCGGGGGGCCGCCTCTGGGGGGCGCTGTTCTTCCTGTTCATGACCTTTGCCAGCTTCTCCACGGTCATCGCCGTCTTTGAGAACCTCCAGGCCAACGCCATTGACAACTTCGGCTGGTCCCGGAAGAAGGCGGCCCTGACGAACTGCATCTTCATCCTCATCGCCAGCATGCCCTGCGTCCTGGGCTACAACCTCTGGAGCGGCCTCCATCTGATCGGCGGCCGGGACGTGCTGGACAGCGAGGACTTCCTGGTTTCCAACCTGCTGCTGCCCCTGGGGTCCCTGGTGTACCTGCTGTTCTGCGTCAGCAAAAAGGGCTGGGGCTATGACCGCTATCTGGAGGAGGCCAACACCGGAGAGGGCCTCAAGATGCCCCGATGGCTGTGGCCTTACTTCCAGTTTGTGCTGCCGGTGCTGATTCTGATCATCCTGATTCAGGGGCTGCGGTGAGCCCGAGTGCCGGAGCTTCTGAATTGAATAAAGAGGCGGCGGGGATTTCCCCGCCGCCTCTTTAGTTCTATGGCCGCTCAGAAGGCCACCTTCATGCAGAGGGCCACCAGACACAGGATTACCGCGCAGGGCACGTAGACATACCGCCCGATGCGGTACCACAGCATCCCGGGAGCCTTTTCCGTCCCTTTGGACACCTCGTCCATCAGGTCCTCCCGGCGCATGATCCAGAACCAGCTCACCGCCCCCAGGGTAGCCCCGATGGGTATGATATAGATGGACACAATGTCCATCCAGGGGCCCCACTTGAAAATGGGCTCCATGTGGAGGCCCAATCCCAGGCACACCACGCAAAGCAGAACCAGCATCATCTTCCGGCTCAGCCGGGGGAACTTGTGGAGCAGGGATTCCCCCACCGCCTCGAACATGTTCTGAAGGGAGCTGACCCCGGCGAAGATCATGGCCGCATACAAAATCACCGCAAACAGCCGCCCCAGGGGGATGTCCTGCAAAATCCGGGGCAGGGTGACGAAGAGCAGGGAGGGCCCCGCCCCGATGTCCAGCCCATAGGCAAAGCAGGCGGGAATCATCACCAGGGCGGCTACCAGGGCGGCGATGGTATCGAAGAGGGCCGTCCGTTTCGCCAGCTTCGCCACATCCTCCGCCGTGTCCAGGTAGGCCCCGTAGACGATCATGCCGCTGCCCGTAATGGACAGGGAGAAGAAGGCCTGTCCCATGGCCCAGATCCACACCATGGGGTCCAGCAGCTCCTCCCACCGGGGGGAGAACATATAGCGGTAGCCCTCCGCCGCGCCGGGGAGGAAGGCCACCCGCACCGCCAGGATGAGGAAGATCAGGAAAAACAGGGGCATCATGACCTTGTTGCTCTTTTCGATGCTCTTGGCCCCCAGGAGAAGGGTCAGCAGGGTGCCCACCACCACCACGGCGTGGAAGGGAATGACGGAGTAGTCCGCCAGGGAGAAGCTCTCGAACCAGACGGCGGTGTCCGCCGTCATCAGCTCCCCGGTGAGGGAGCCGGCGAAGGCCTTCAGCACGTAGGCGATGATCACCGCGTAGCCGATGGCGATGCACATGGACCCCGCCAGAGGCAGCCAGCCCAAAAGGCCCCCGGCCTTTCCCAGTTCCTTCTTCCGGGTACCCCAGGCCATTTCATAGGCCCCCAGGGTCCCCGTCCGGGCCCGGCGGCCCACGGCGTACTCCGCCGCCAGACCCACCGCGCCGAAGAGGGCGATGAAAATCAGGTAGGCGATAAGGAAGGCCCCGCCGCCGTTGCTGCCCATCTTGGCGGGGAAGCCCCACACGTTGGCCATGCCCACGGCGGAGCCCACCGCCGAGAGGACAAAGCCCCAGCGGCTGCTGAACTGGCGCTTTTTGTGCTCGTGACTCATGACGTACCTCCCTGCCGCTCCTCCTGGACCAGCGCCTCCAGCAGCTCCACCGCCGTGACGATCATGTTGTCGCAGTGGGCGGTGACGCCCAGGCGCCGGGCGGCGGGGTTTTTCTCCGTGACGCCGGGCTTGGCCCGGAGGAGGTCCCCGCAGCGGGTGAGGCCGAAGACCTCCGAAAAGCGGCGGCGGTACTCCTTGGTGATGCGGTAGACGTTCCGCTTGGCCTCCTGGTCCCCCTGCCGGTCGAAGGGGAAGCAAAGGCTGAGAATCAGCGCGCCGCCGCTGACGGCGCCGCAGACCTCCTCGTGGCTGCCGCCCAGGCCGCCGCCGAAGCCGCCCATGAGGGGCAGAACGTCCTCCGGCGTCCGGCCCGCCAGGTCGGCGCAGGCCGCCGCCACGGACTGGGCGCAGTTCCAGCCCTCCTTGTGATATTGATACGCCAACGCGCAGCGATCCATAAAAATGTCTCCTCTCTGTTCTGTCAAATTCATCCGCTTCGGCCCAGGGGGCCTGTACTTATGAGGGCATTATAACAAGCCTGGATGGAAATAGCAACCAGGAAAATCCCAAGAGCGTTTTTGAAGAATCCGCCCACCCTGTTCCGTTCTATTGACAACGGGGCGAAACCGCCCTTTATTTAGATGAATGGGAGTGGAGACGCATGACAACCTTTTCTTTGAAGCTGACGGCGGTGGTCCTCATGACCCTGGACCACCTTGGGCTTTATTTCCCGGCGGCGCCGGTCTGGTTCCGCTGGCTGGGCCGGGGGGCCTATCCCCTGTTTCTCTTCTGCATGGTCCAGGGCTATGCCCACACCCGGAGCCGGAAGCGCTACCTCCTGCGGCTCTACCTGCTGAGCCTCTTTATGACGGCCCTGGGCCTGTTTCTGGACGCCCGGTTTCCCACGGAAGCCGGCTACGGCAACCACAACATCTTCCTGCCCCTGTTCCTGACGGGCTTCCTCATCAGCGCAGTGGAGCTATACCGGCGGGACCGGAAGCGGGGCGGGCTGCTGCTGGGCGCCGCCGCCCTGGTTCAGATTTTTTATGGGCTGCTCCCCTTTCTCCTGCCCGGAGCCGGAAATTTCAGCGGGGACGTCCTCACCGGCATTGTCCCGAATCTGGCGGTAAACGAGTTCGGCTTTGAGTTCATCGCCTTGGGGCTGGCCCTGTACTTCCTCCGGGACCGCCGGGAGACCCTGGCCGCCGTGTACCTGATCTTCTGCATCTACCAGTTCAGCGCCGAGGCGCTGTACGGCGGTTTCCCCGTCCAGTGGATGATGGTCCTGGCCCTGCCGCTGATGCTCCGGTACAACGGGGAGAAGGGCCGGGGCTGGAAGTGGTTTTTTTACGTGTACTATCCTGCCCACACCTGTCTGCTGTTCCTGCTGGCCCGCAGTCTGGGATAACGCAAAGCGGAGCGGCTGAACGCCGCTCCGCTGTCGCATGGTGGTTATGTTTCCTCGGCGGTGAAGAACACGAAGAAGGTGTCTCCCTCGCTGTCGTCGTCAAAGAGCTCCAGATGGGAGATGGAGAAGTCCTTCTCATCCGCGGGCACGTCGAAGACCAGATCGCCGGTGCGGGACTCGCTGACGCCCAGCTGGTACTCGGCGGGGAGCTGGTCCTCCGACACCACGTCCAGGTCGCTGCCGTCCTCGGCCTCGGTGATGGGCCAGGCAAACTCGTCGGTCTCGGAGCTGGAGCTCCACTGGCCCTGGAAATCGTCGTCGTACATGGGCAGGCTCTCATTGAAGGTGTTCTTGATGGTCATATTCACCACCAGGACCTTCATGCCCTCCGGGGCGGTGTGGCCGTGGTAATCGGAGGTGGTGTAGGCGCTGTTTACGGTGAAGTCCATGAAATAAGAATGTACCAGGTCGCCGACGCGGGCTTCGGCATAGCCGTCCTCTGCCCGGACCTCGCCGCTGCCGGCCCCGCCGGAGCTGTCCGAACCGCCGGAGGCGGAATCGCCGCCGCAGGCGGCCAGAGTCAGGATCATCAGCAGTGCCAGGGTCAAGGAAAGCAGTTTTTTCATCGCAGGATATCCCCCATTCTGTATTCTTGGTTCTCTGTGCGGCGGAGCTCCGCGCCGAAATTCCGCGCCGTTTGCAGGAAGGCCCGGATACCTCGCAGCCTAGAGAAATCATACTACGAACCATCTTTCAAGTCAATATCTGTAACATTAAAATCTGTGCCGCATAAACTGTGGAGGAAACGGCGGGGGAGGGGCGCGCATGGAGAAGACGGTGTATATCTGGGGCGGTCCGGAGCGGTTTGCCAATTACCGGCGCTGGGTGGCATCCGCCGGAGGCCGGGCGGTGTTCGGAGACGCCGTCCGGGGACAGGCGGGCCGGTGGGATGCCCTGCTGCTCCCCGGCGGCGGGGACTTGGAGCCCTGGCGCTACGGGCAGAGGAACGCGGCCTCCCGGAATCTGGAGCCGGAGCGGGACGAGGCGGAGCTCCGGCTGCTTCAGGACTTCACTGCCGCCGGAAAGCCGGTCCTGGGGGTCTGCCGGGGACTCCAGGTGATCAACGTCTTCTTCGGCGGAACGCTGGCCCAGGACGTCCCGGGCCATGGAGCCTGGAAGGAGGGGGACCGGCTTCACGCCGTAAGAACCGCCCCCTCGCCTCTGAGGGAGCTCTGCGGGGAGGCGGCGGCGGTGAACAGCGCTCACCATCAGGCGGCGGACCGGCTGGGCAGCGGGCTCCAGGCGGTCCAGTGGGCGGAGGACGGCGTGGTGGAGGCCCTGCGTCACCGGCGGCTGCCGGTGTGGGCGGTCCAGTGGCACCCGGAGCGCCTGGGAAACCGGGCCTTGGGCCGGCGGCTGCTGGAAGCCTTTCTGGAAGAGCGGCGCTGAAAAGAAATTCGAAAAAATTCTGGAAAAACAGCCGGAGACCGCTTGACAGCGGCTGGGTTTCGTGGTATGCTGTCTAAGCTGACGATTTCCGGGGCGGGCCAAGACCTTATGGCAAGGTCTACGCAGGTGTAGCACAATGGTCAGGGCACCAGCCTTCCAAGCTGGGGATGCGAGTT
>CAJTZL010000076.1:7452-10363 GCA_910583695.1 uncultured Oscillibacter sp. | reverse complement strand
CCCACGATGGACGGGATGGACAGCGCCAAATCCCGCAGCCCATACTGCCCCCCCAGCACCACCGACACGGGAAGAATCGCCCGCTCGTCCTTCATGACGCACTCCGCGATCCGGGCCACCGCCATGGCGATGCCGTAGTACGTGGCCCCCTTGCGCTTGATGATCTCATAAGCGCTGTCCCGCACGTCCTCATAGAGACGCTGTTCCGCTTCCCGGTGGTTGGTGTGCCCCCGCATGGCGCAGAAGTCGTCCAGCGGCACCCCGGACACGTTGGCTCCGCTCCACACCGCCAGCTCGCTGTCGCCGTGCTCGCCCACAATGACGGCGTGGATGGAACGGCTGTCCACATCCAAGTGCTCCCCCAGCAGGTAGCGCAGCCGGGCGGAGTCCAGCACCGTGCCGGACCCCATGACCCGGTGGGCGGGATAGCCGGAGATACGGAACGCGGCGTAGGTGAGCACGTCCACGGGATTGGACACGATGAGCAAAATGCCCTCGAAGGGCCGGGCGGTGATCTGGGGGATGATGGAGTTTAAAATATTGACGTTCTGGCCGATGAGCTCCAGACGGGTCTGCCCGGGCTTCTGGTTGGCCCCGGCGGTGACCACGATGAGGGCGCAGTCGGACAGGTCGTCGTAGCTTCCGGCGTGTACGTCCATGGCGGCGATATAGGGCAGGCCGTGGCTCAGGTCCATGGCCTCGCCCACGGCTTTGTCCTGGTTGGCGTCGATGAGCACCAGCTCACTGAATAGGCCCCGCTGGATCAGGCTGAACGCGATGGAGGAACCTACGAAGCCGCAGCCGATGACGGCGGCCTTGCGGTGGTTGAGCATAAAAAAGTCCCCTTCCGTTTTTGAGGCTAGTTTGCCCAAAAGCGGAAGGGTTATTTCAATTGCCTGCCGGCGACCTTCCTTTTTTCGTTGAAAAGAAAAAAGGAAGCGAAAAAAGAAACGTTTAGACTATGCTTCTATCATAAATCATTCAGCCTTTCACTCCAAACCGTAACGGCCCAACACCGCCTGGAACCACTCGGGCAGGGGGGCTTCCACCGTCATCCGCTCCCCGGTGGACGGGTGGGTAAAGGTGAGCCGGGCGGCGTGGAGACACTGCCCCGCCAGCCCCGGCACGGGCTTTTTGTTCCCGTACACGGTGTCCCCCAGCAGGGGGTGGCCCAGGTGGGCCATATGCACCCGGATTTGGTGGGTCCGCCCCGTCTCCAGTCGGCAGGTGATGTGAGAATGGCCGTTTTGACTGTCCACCACCTGCCAGTGTGTGACGGCCTCCCGGCCGCCGGGCGTAACCGCCATGCGCTTGCGGTCGGCCGGGTGCCGTCCGATGGGGGCGGAGACCGTGCCGGAGTCCTCCCGGAAGGCGCCCACCACCACCCCATGATACAGCCGGAACAGGGAGTGGTCCTGAAGCTGTTCCGCCAGCGACAGGTGCGCTTTGTCGTTTTTCGCCGCGATAATCAGGCCGGAGGTGTCCCGGTCGATGCGGTGGACGATGCCGGGGCGAAGCTCCCCGTTGATTCCGGAGAGGGAATTTTTACAGTGATATAACAGCGCGTTGACAAGGGTGCCGTCCGGGTGCCCCGGCGCGGGGTGGACCACCATGCCCACCGGCTTGTTCACCACGATCACGTCGCCGTCCTCGTACACCACGTCCAGGGGGATATCCTGGGGGATCAGGTCGATGGCCGCGGGCTGGGGCGGGGAGATGGCCAGCTCGTCCCCCGGCTGGAGTTTTGCGTTTTTCTTCAGCGCCTTCCCCCCCAGGGTAACCCGGCCCTCCTCCAGCCAGCGCTGGGCGGCGGAGCGGGTGAGGCCGTCCAGCGCTGCGGCCAGCACCGCGTCCGCCCGGCCCGGCTCACCGACCGTCAGGGGGAAGCTGACCGGTTCCATGTCCTCTCGTTCACTCCCCATCCGCTTCCCCGCTCTCCGCTTGTTGGGGTTCCCCCTGCTCCTCGTCCTTTTTCTCGTCCTTGCCCACGTACAGCCACACGTACAAAAACAGCAGGGGCACCCCGATGGTGATGCAGCAGTCGGCTACGTTGAACACGGCGAAGTTCATGAAGGTGGTCTTGAACATATCGGTGACAAAGCCGAACACGGCCCGGTCGATGAGGTTGCCCATCCCTCCCGCCAGCACCAGGGCGGCGGACCACAGCCCCAGGCGGTTTTTGAAGAAGCCCTTCACAATGAGGGCGCACACCGCCAGCACCACCACCGCAGAGGTGAGGGTGAGCACCCAGGTATGGGAGCGCAGCATGGAAAAGGCCGCGCCCGTATTTTGAACATAGGTCAAATCCAAAATGCAGGGGAGAAAGGGGACGGAGCCGCCCAACTCGATGTTGGCGCGGACCAGGTACTTCACGATCTGGTCGACCACCACCAGGGCGGCGGTGAGGATGGCGTAAAACATGGGATCAGCCTTTCTGTTCGTCAATTGGGACGCCTAATTCCCGGCACTTTTTCAAGGCCTGCGCGTGACTTTGTTTTGCAGCCTGCTGATACCAGTATTTTGCCAGTTCAGGATCAGCTTCCGCCCCCACGCCCTCTTCGTAGAACTCAGCCAGGTTGTACTGCGCGTCCCAGTCGCCGTGTTCGGCGGCCCGTTTCATCCACTCGAACGCCTTGGACAGATCCTTTTCCACACCAAGGCCCTCATAATAGAAATATCCCACCTGGCACTCCGCCAGGGGATAACCCGCCTCGGCCAGCGCCAGATGGCCCTGGAAGCACTCCTCATACCGCCCTGTTTTGAAATACTCCTCAATCAGGCGGCTGCACTCATCCAATTCCCTGCATGGTTGATAATAGCCCATTGCTTTCACCCGCAATCCGTCAAGTATAACTGCCGGGGCACAGACCCCGGCAGCCATTATATCACAGCTTTTCCTATTTGGAAAGGG
>CAJTZL010000076.1:0-7442 GCA_910583695.1 uncultured Oscillibacter sp. | reverse complement strand
CGGCGGTCTTGCCCGCGCCCATGGCCAGGATCACCGTGGCCGCGCCGGTGACGGCGTCGCCGCCGGCGTACACGTTCTCCCGGCTGGTCAGGCCGTTCTCATCGGCGATGATGCCGCCCCACTTCTCGGTCTCGAGCCCCTGGGTGGTGGACTTGATCAGCGGGTTGGGGCTGGTGCCCAGGGCCATGATCACGCAGTCCAGCTCAATGTCGAACTCGCTCCCGGCTTTCACGATGGGGCGGCGGCGGCCGGAGGCGTCCGGCTCGCCCAAGGTCATCTCCACGCAGCGGATACCCGCCACGGAGCCGTTCCTGGGGTCGCGGGGATCATCCGGGTTGTGGTAGCCCAGGATCTCGGTGGGGTTGGTGAGGGTCTTGAAGATAATGCCCTCCTCCTTGGCGTGCTCCACCTCCTCGGCGCGGGCGGGCAGCTCGGCCTCGGAACGGCGGTAGACGATGTACACCTCCGCCCCCAGGCGCTTGGCGCACCGGGCCGCGTCCATGGCCACGTTGCCGCCGCCGACAACCGCCACCCGGGTGGAGTGCTGGATGGGGGTGTCCGCGCCGTCCTTGTAGGCCTTCATCAGGTTGATCCGGGTGAGGAACTCGTTGGCGGAGTACACGCCCTTGAGATTCTCTCCGGGGATGTTCATAAACTTGGGCAGGCCCGCGCCGGAGCCGATGAACACCGCCTCAAAGCCGAACTCCTCCTTCAGCTCGTCGATGGTGATGGCCCGGCCGATGACCATATTGGTCTCCACCTTGACGCCCAGCTCCTTGAGGGTGTCCACTTCCTTCTGCACGATGGACTTGGGCAGGCGGAACTCGGGGATGCCGTACACCAGCACGCCGCCCGCCAGATGGAGGGCCTCGAACACGGTGACGTCATAGCCCTTCCGGGCCAGATCGCCGGCGCAGGTCAGGCCCGCGGGGCCGGAGCCCACCACGGCCACACGATGGCCGTTGGAGGCGGGCTTTTCCGGGGCCTCGGTGCAGTGGGCATTGTGCCAGTCGGCCACGAACCGCTCCAGGCGGCCGATGCCCACGGGGTCCCCCTTCTTGCCACGGACGCAGTACATCTCGCACTGGGTCTCCTGGGGGCACACCCGGCCGCAGACGGCGGGGAGGGCGGAGGTGTTGGAGATGATCTGATAGGCTGCCTCGAAGTCGCCCTTGGCCACCTCGGCGATGAACTCGGGAATATGTACCATGACGGGGCAGCCCTGCATGCAGGCCCGGTTCTTGCAGTTCAAGCAGCGGGCCGCCTCGTCCAGGGCCTGGGTCTCGGTGTAGCCCAGGGCCACCTCCTCAAAGTTCTTGTTCCGGACGTTGGGGTCCTGGGAGGGCATGGGGTTTTTCTGTAAAGACATATTGGCCATGTTATTCGGCCTCCTTCTTGAACAGGTTGCAGGTTTCCTCGTGCTTGTGCTTCTCAAATTCCATGTACATCTGGTTCCGCTTCACGGCCAGATCCCAGTCCACCTTGTGGCCGTCGAAATCCGGGCCGTCCACGCAGGCGAACTTCATCTCGCCGCCCACGCTCAGGCGGCAGCCGCCGCACATGCCGGTTCCGTCGATCATGATGGGGCTCATGGAGACGGTGGTGGGAACGCCATAGGGCTCCGTGGTCTTGGAGACGAACTTCATCATGACCATGGGGCCGATGGCGAAGACCTCATCGTACTGGTTCCCTTCTTCAATGAGCTCCTTCAAGGCCTCGGTGACAAGGCCCTTGCGGCCATAGCTCCCGTCGTCGGTGCAGACGATGAGCTTGTCGGAGGACCTCTTGAAATCCTCCTCCAGAATCACCAGATCCTCGGTGCGGAAGCCCACAATGGCGTGGACCTCGGCCCCGTCGTCGTGGAACTTTTTCAGCACGGGATAGGCGATGGCGCAGCCCACGCCGCCGCCGACGACGCAGACCTTTTTCTTGCCCTCGGTCTCCGTGGCCTTGCCCAGGGGGCCCACAAAGTCCTGGAGGCAGTCGCCCTCGCTGAGGTGGGTGAGCTTTTCCGTCGTCGCGCCCACGGTCTGGACGATGATGGTGACGGTGCCCTTTTCCGGGGCGTAGGCATTGATGGTGATGGGGATGCGCTCGCCCTTTTCGTCCACCCGAAGGATGATGAACTGTCCCGGCTGGGCCTTCTTGGCGATCAGCGGGGCCTCGATCTCGTACAGGGTGACGGTGGGGCGCAGAGCCTCTTTTCTGACGATTTTGTACATATGCTTCCTTCTTTCCCGATCATGTCATGGTTGTGATGTTCGGCCTTGCCCGGCGCGCTGCGGGCAGGGCCAGGAGCCCGTGTCCTGCCATTGACACATTGTTTTCAGTTTAGCATAAGGGACGGAAACCGTCAATTGGTTTCCCTGGGATTTTTGCAAGAACCTGCATGGGCAGCCGGGAACGGCTGGGATGGGCGGGGAATTTTCCCCTCAGGCAGGGGAGCCCGGCGCAATCCCGGCGGAAACGGGACCGAAGGGGCCGCGGATGCGGCCTCCGGAATGCCGGGAGGGCCTACAGGCTGTCGAAAATCAGCGCCGCCCCGGAGAGCATCAGCATGACCGTCACGCATTTTTTCACCCGCGCTTCGTCCAGAACGCGGCTGCTCAGTATTCCCAGGCCCAGGCCCGCCGGCATGAAGGGCGCCAGGAGCAGGGCCTGCTTTAGGATATCTGCGGTGAGGATGCCCCACAGGGCATAGAGGAAAATCCGCAGAGTGTTTTCCACAAAAAAATACCACGCAGAGGTTGGCCTTGAAGGAGGCGCTGTCCTCCGTGGCCCGGCTCATGTAGGCCCCCAGCAGGGCCCCGACGCCATACAGCCCGCACAAGAGCCCCGAGAGGACGCCGACGATCACCAGGGCGGCCCGGGACTGCCGGACCTTTTTCTGCCGGAGCTCCCGCAGCCGCATCTCCAGTCCCGGCAGAAGAATCACCATGCCGAAGACGGCTTTGATGACGCCGGCGTCTGCGTTTTTTAAAAACAGGGTGCCTGGAATGCTGCCCGCAGTCAGCAGGGCCGCCAGGGGCAGGCAGAGCTTCCAGCGGAGGAAGCGCCGCTCTCTCCACAGCAAAATCAGATTGGAGGGACAGCCCAGAAGCAGCTCCACCGGGGAAATGCGGGCGTTGTCCACGGCAAAGCTCAGGATGGTTGTGAATACCAGGGTATTGGCAAAGCCGCACAGTCCCTTGATAAAGAAGGCGCAGACCGCCGCCGTCCGCCAGATCATAGGTTCCTCCCGCCTTTCCAATGGGTGCGCCGCGTCCCGGCTTGCCGCAGGCGGCACGGAGGACGGGTGTTACATGGGCCGCAGGTTTCGATTCAGCCGGTCCACCATCCAGGCGATGCGCCGCTGCCGCCCCGCCTCGGTCTTTGCGTCAAAATAGGCCCGGGCGTAGGTCTTCTTCACGGACGGGGGCATGGCCAGGAAGTTTGCATGGGCGGGCTCACAGCCCTCCAGCAGGGCGGAGAGCCGGGTGATCTGCTCCTCCGTAACCGCCGTGGGACCGGGGGCGTCCCACCGGCCGTTCTGCCGGGCCTCCCGGATTTTCGCCCGGCAGTGACCGGAGCGCCGGCTCCGAAACTCCTCCCGGCTGGAAGATGTCAGGATTTCGCGCATAAGGCGCCTCGCTTTCTCCGCGGAGGGGCCCGGAGGGAAACGGACGCCCTCCGGGCCCTGGATGAAATGGGGTCAGACCACCCGGCATTTTTCGGTGAGGATGCGCAGGAA
Source organism: uncultured Oscillibacter sp. (assembly GCA_910583695.1). Taxonomy (GTDB): domain Bacteria; phylum Bacillota; class Clostridia; order Oscillospirales; family Oscillospiraceae; genus Oscillibacter. The sequence goes on along the minus strand of CAJTZL010000076.1, from coordinate 3,712 downwards.
CTTGGCCATCAGGGGAATGTAGGTAAGAAGGAACACCGCGGAAGCGGCGATTCTCACGCGCTTCCTGCGCCGCTCCGTCACCTGCAATCCCGCCAGCAGGCCCATGGAAAACAGACAGAGCTTGACGAGGGCCAGATCCCTCCAGTCGCTTTCTCTCAGGAACTCGTCCGCACCGGCGAACAACCGCTTCATAGGGGCGCCTCCTTTCATATACACGGGCTGTTTGAGGTATGATTCATGATAGCATACCCGGCGGAAGGCTGTCAATGCGGGGCGTCCCAGGGGGGGTGTCCGCTTGCGCATTTTATGAGGAGGTGCTGGGGCGGGCTTGCAAAGCGGCCGAATCTATGCTATATTGTTAAATTTGTGGAAACACTCTCATTATGAAAAACCAGGAGGCTATAACATGGCCGCTTTCCAAGACGAGATCGCCCGGAGGCGAACCTTCGCCATCATCTCCCATCCCGACGCGGGCAAAACCACCCTCACGGAAAAGCTCCTGCTCTACGGCGGGGCCATCGCCCAGGCCGGCGAGGTCAAGGGCAAGCGGGCCCGGGCCGCTACCAGCGACTGGATGGAGATTGAGAAGCAGAGGGGCATCTCCGTCACCTCCTCCGTCATGCAGTTTCAGCACGACGGCTTCTGCGTCAACATCCTGGACACCCCGGGACACCAGGACTTCTCCGAGGACACCTACCGCACCCTCATGGCGGCGGACTCCGCCGTTATGGTCATCGACGCCGCCAAGGGCGTGGAGCCCCAGACGAGAAAGCTCTTCCGGGTCTGCGCCCTGCGGCATATCCCCATTTTCACCTTCATCAACAAGATGGACCGGGAGAGCCGGGACCCCCTGGAGCTCTGCGGCGAGGTGGAGGCGGAGCTGGGCATCGACACCTGCCCTGTCAACTGGCCCATCGGCTCCGGGCGGGAGTTTCAGGGGGTCTACGACCGGGAGGGGGGCCGCATCCTCTTCTTCTCCGGCGAGGGCCACGCCAAAAAGGCCGCCGCCACGGAGGTGGATCTGGACGACCCCGCCGTAGGGGACATGATCGGGGAAAACCGCCGGCGGCAGCTCCAGGAGGAGGTGGAGCTCCTGGGGGCGGGCCGGGAGCTGGACCTGGAGGCCGTCCGGGCCGGGACTTTGTCCCCTGTCTTCTTCGGCTCCGCCCTGACCAACTTCGGCGTGGAGCCCTTCCTGAAGAATTTCCTCCGCATGACCTCCGCTCCCTTAAGCCGCATGGCGGGGGAGGAGGAGATCGACGCCTTCTCCCCGGACTTCTCCGCCTTCGTCTTCAAGATTCAGGCCAACATGAACAAGGCCCACCGGGACCGGCTGGCCTTTATGCGCATCTGCTCCGGCCGTTTCCAGCGGGACGCGGAGTACTTCCACGTCCAGTCCGGCAGGAAAATGCGCCTGAGCCAGCCCCAGCAGATGATGGCCGCGGAGCGGGAGATTGTGGACGAGGCCTACGCCGGGGACATCATCGGCGTCTTTGACCCCGGCATCTTCTCCATCGGCGACACCGTCACCGTGCCGGGAAAGAAGTTCCGCTACGCGGGCATTCCCACCTTTGAGCCGGAGCACTTCATGCGGGTTTCCCCCAAGGACACCATGAAGCGCAAGCAGTTCATCAAGGGCACGGAGCAGATCGCCCAGGAGGGCGCCATTCAGATCTTCAAGCGCCCCGGCGGCGGTATGGAGGAGGTCGTGGTAGGGGTCGTCGGCACCTTGCAGTTCGATGTGTTCCAGTACCGCATGAGGGCGGAGTACGGCGTGGAGCTCTATATGGAGGGCCTGCCCTACGACCATCTGCGGCTGATTACGGAGTGCCCCTGCAAGCCCGACGAGCTGGTTCTCTGCACCGGCGCGGCGGTGCTGGAGGATTTCAAGGACCGGCTGCTGGTGGCCTTCGGCGGCGAGTGGTCCGTGGGCTTTTTGACCAAGCACAACCCCGGCCTCGTGCTGGAGGACGCTTTGAGCGTGTCTTAAAAAAACCGGAGAGCGAACGGTGGAAAGGAGGGGCGGCGTGAAGCGGATCTTGATTGTGGAAGACGACCGGGCCTTGGGGGACGGGCTGTGCCTGGCCCTGCGGAGCCCGGAGACGGAGCTGGTTTTGTGCCGGACCCTCTCCGCCGCCCGGTCCGCCCTGAAAGAGGGGGAGGCGGACCTGCTGGTGCTGGACGTGAACCTCCCCGATGGAAACGGGCTGGACTTTCTCCGGAAGTTCCGGGCCGGGTCCGGCTATGTCCCCGTCATTTTGCTCACCGCCAACGACATGGAGACGGACATTGTGGCGGGCCTGGAGTCCGGGGCCGACGACTATGTGACAAAGCCCTTCTCCCTGGCGGTGCTCCGGGCCCGGGTCAACGCCCAGCTCCGCCGGACGGGGACCGCCGGGCGGGGCGGGGAGGGTCCCCTGGTCCTGGGGGACTTCGCCTTCGACTTCGACCGCATGGAGTTCCGCCGGGATGGGCGGCTCATCGATCTGAGCAAGACGGAGCAGAAGCTCCTCCGTATCCTGGTGGAGAACCGGGGCCGGACCCTGCCCCGGGAGCTGCTGGTGGACCGGGTCTGGACCGACGGGGCGGAGTACGTGGATGAAAACGCCCTGTCCGTGACGGTGAAGCGTCTCCGGGGGAAGCTGGAGGAGAACCCCTCCAAGCCCCGGTTTTTGAAAACCGTCTACGGCATCGGCTATGTCTGGTCCTCCGGAGAAACCGAGGGCTGAGGCGTGACGAGAGCGGGATACGGCTGCCTTGCCGTTTTGCTTCTGGCGCTGGCGGCGCTGTTCCTCTGGGACCGCTGGCGGATGCGCCGCCTGCTCCGCCGCCTGAACCGGATGCTGGACGAGGCCGCCCGAGGGGACTTCCGGGAGGAGGCCTTTGACGAGACCCAGCTTTCCGCCGTGGAGACGAAGCTGGCCCACTACCTCAGCGCCTCCGCCGTCTCCGCCAGGAACCTCCAGGTGGAACGGGACAAGATCAAGACCCTCATCGCCGACATCTCCCACCAGACGAAAACCCCCATCGCCAACGTGCTGCTCTACACCCAGCTTCTGGAGGATCAGGCCCCGGAGGACTTCCGGGCCTGCACCGCCGCCCTGGGGGGACAGGCCCGGAAGCTCCGGTCCCTTATTGAGGCGCTGGTGAAGACCTCCCGCCTGGAGGCGGGGGTGCTGGTTCTCCGTCCCCGGCCCGGGCCCCTGGGGCCCATGCTGGAGGAGGCCGCCGGCCAGTTCGCCCCCCGGGCGGCGGAGAAGGGCCTGGAGCTCCGGGTGGAGCCCACGGACGCGGAGGCGGTCTTCGACCCCAGGTGGACGGCGGAGGCGGTGTGCAACCTCATTGACAACGCCGTGAAGTACACCCCCTCGGGCCGCGTCACCGTCAGCGCCCGGGCCTATGAGCTGTTTGCCCGCATCGACGTGGCGGACACCGGGCCGGGGGTGGAGGAGGCGGAGCTGGAGAAGCTCTTCCAGCGGTTTTACCGAGGCGAAGCCTCCTCCGGCGCGGAGGGCGTGGGCGTGGGGCTCTATCTGGTCCGGCAGATCGCCCAGGGCCAGGGAGGCTATGTGAAGGCCTTTTCCCGGCCCGGGAGGGGGACCAAATTCTCCCTCTTCCTGCCCCGGAATTGATTGACAGCAAAGGAGCGTCCTTTATGAAATTGGATTTTGTCCCCGTGGGCCGGATTGTGAGCGTTCACGGCATCCGGGGA
>CAJTZL010000075.1 GCA_910583695.1 uncultured Oscillibacter sp. | reverse complement strand
CGCCGCCAAGCGGCGGCTCTTGGGCCGGAGACAAATGGGGGGTGCAAAGAACCAGCCATCTTCATGGCTGTAATCTCCCCCGCCCGTCAGGGCACGTACAAGCCTTGCAAATTCAATCTCCCCATGGTAAAATGGGTCATCAAAAGGGGGGACTGCCTGTGAAACGCATCAGCAAGGAAAACTATTACCTGGACATCGCCCAGACCGTTCTGGAGCGGGCTACCTGTCTGCGCCGGGTCTATGGGGCCATCATTGTCACCAATGACGAAATCATCTCCACCGGCTACAATGGCGCGCCTCGGGGGCGGGCCAACTGCGTCGACATGGGCTACTGCTCCCGGGAGGTCCTTCAGGTGCCCCGGGGGGAGCGCTATGAGCTCTGCCGCAGCATCCACGCCGAGGCCAATGCCATCATCTCCGCCGCCCGGCGGGACATGGTGGGCGGCACCCTCTATCTCGTGGGGAGGGACGCACAGACCGGGGAGCTGCTGGGGGACGCCACCTCCTGCTCCATGTGCCGCCGCATGGTGATCAACGCCGGGCTGGAACGGGTGGTCATCCGCCGGACGGAGACGGAATTTGACGTCATTTCCGTGTCAGACTGGATCGCCGAGGACGACGCCGTTTCCCTTTGAGGAAACACGGAAAGGAAGTATTTGCTTGAAAGCCGGACTTGTCACCTTCTACCACCTGCACCACTATGGGGCCATCCTCCAGGCCGTCGCCACCCAGCGGGCCCTGGCCTCCCTGGGCTGGGAGTGCGAAACCATCGATTACTTCGTCAACCAGGATATCCGCATCCTCAAGCCTCCCACCAGCCCCGGACGGGCCGCCAACGACGCCTACAACACCCTCCACTACCCCGCCCTGAAGCGCCGCTGGCAGCGGTTTGAGTCCTTTTCCAAGGCCCACCTGAGCCTCACCTCCCGCCGCTACGAGAGCCGGGAGGCACTGGAACGGGCCGCCCTGCCCTACGACCTCCTGATCTCCGGCAGCGACCAGATCTGGAACCCCACCATCTTCCCCGACGGACGCTTTGACCCCGTGTTCTTCGGGACCTTCTCCCCTTTGCGGAAAATTTCCTACGCCCCCTCCTTCGGCGTGAGCCGCCTCCCCGAGGGCATGGAGGGAGAGCTGAAAGGGTATCTGGCGGGCTTCTCCCACCTCTCCGTCCGGGAGGCCTCCGGCCGGGACATTGTCCGGGAGGCCGCGGGCCGGGAGGCGGAGGTGGTGCTGGACCCCACGCTGCTGCTGACGGCGGCGGAGTGGTCCGCCCTGGCGGCGGAGCGGGTGGTCCGGGGGGAGTATATCCTCTGCTACTGTATCTCCCGCTCCGGGGCCCTGGAGCCCTATCTCCGCCGTCTGGCAGAGGAAACCGGACTGCCGGTGATCCAGCTCTGCGGCACCCGGCGGAAGCTCCACCCCAAGGCGAAGCTGATTTTTGACGCGGGCCCGGCGGAGTTTTTGAGCCTCTTCCGCCACGCCGCCTGCGTCTGCACGAACTCCTTCCACGGGACTGTGTTCTCCGTCCAGTTCCAGCGGCCCTTCTTCACCGCCGTGGCCCCGGCGGAGCTCCAGGAGCCGGAGCGCTCCCGGACCTTCAGCCTTCTCAGCCGCCTGGGCCTGACGGACCGGGTGGTGGGCAAGGGGGACGCCGCCGGACTGCTCGACCCCCCCGGCTGGCCCGCCGCGGAGGAGCGGCTGCGCGCCGCCCGGGCAGGGGCCATGGCCTATTTGAAGGCCGCCCTGGCAAACGAGCCCTGGGAGCACGCCGGGGACGCTCCCCAGTCCCGGGGAGACGTCCCTCTCCTGGCAGACCGGACCCACTGCACCGGCTGCTCCGCCTGCGCCGCCGCCTGTCCCAGGGACGCCATCGCCCTGGTCCGGGACAAGGAGGGCTTCGCCTTCCCGGCGGTGGACCCGGAGAAGTGCATCCGCTGCGGCGTCTGCACCAGGACCTGCCCCATGCTCCGCCAGCGGGAGAAGCAGCCCCTGCCCGCCGCCTTTGCCGCCTGGAACCGGGAGGCGGACGTCCGGCGGGACTCCACCTCCGGCGGGGCCTTCTCCGCCCTGGCGGACTATGTGCTGGAGGGCGGGGGCGTGGTCTTCGGCGCGGCCCTGGACGGGAAACAGCACCTGCGGCACACCGCCTGCTTCCGAAAGGAGGACCTCTGGCGGCTCCGGGGGGCCAAGTACGTCCAGAGCGACCTGGAGGGCGTCTTCCGGGAGGTCCGGAAGTGCCTGGAGACCCGGCAGGTCCTCTTCTCCGGCACCCCCTGTCAGGTGGACGGGCTGTATCGATATCTGGGAACCCGCCCGGAGAATCTCACCACCTGCGATCTGGTGTGCCACGGCGTGCCCTCTCCCGGCGTGTGGGAGGACATGGCCCGCCACATTGAGAAGAAGCGAGGCAGGGAGCTCCAGACCGTGCGCTTCCGCAACAAGGTGGAGGGCTGGCAGAACAGCCACTTCACCGCCGTCTACGACGACGGCACCGTGGACACCCACCCCCTCTTTGAGACGGAGTACGGCCGGGCCTTCGGCCGGGCGCTGTTCCTGCGGCCCTGCTGCCACCGCTGTCCCTACGCCTGTTTGAACCGGGTGGGGGACTTCACCCTGGGGGACCTCTGGGGCCTCCGACCCGACGAGCTGCCGGAACAGCAGCAAAAGGGCGTCAGTCTCCTGCTGGTGAACACCCCCCATGGCAGCCACATTTTCGACCAGCTCCATCTGGTCCGCCGGCCCTTCCCGGTGGAGCGGGCCATCGCCGGGAATCCCCGGCTGGCCTCTCCCATCACCCAGCCCCCGGACCGGGCGGCCTTCTTCGCCGCCTATGCCCTGGAGCCCTTCGATCAGGTGGTCCGGAAGTTCTGCGCCCTGCCCCCCCTGCCCGTCCGGGCGGTGGGAAAGGCCCTGTCGCCGGAGATGAAGGCGAGGGTGAAAAAAGTGCTGAAACGGGGCTGAGGGCCTATACAGACAGTCTCTAAAGAATAAATTTGCAGGAATCGAAAGGCGAGGTGGGAACATGACCTTCGGCAAGGAGCTTCACAAGAATTTTCAGGCACAAGTAAGCGGAACGCTGACGTCGGGCCCGCTAAAAGAGGTTGATTTATTTCGCTGCTTAATCCGCGCCTTTATGTTCATACCCGGCTATAAAGCAGCGGAGATTCACGGGAGCCGGCATCTGGTCGAATACGTTGAAAGCGAAAATTGGTTCTCCAGACGGCCCATATGCGAGCTGGGCGATCTTCTGATAATTGTCTTTTCCGCGGAAAAGCGTCAAGGCCGGCTTCTGGTCATGCAAAATAAAGTGTCAAGAAGCGGCGGACAGCTTTCAAGCAGCTACAGAAGTTTCTCCGCCAATCTTGTCCAATATGAGCTGCTTCGGAACCGGCCTCTTTTCAGGCATGTGACCGGATTGTGGAAAGGACGCTGCAACTCACTGATTCAAAATACAAGCTATTCATCCGTGTGCCAATACGGCCTCTTTTATGAAGGTACAAATAACCACATTGACATGGCTTCCATGACTGCCGGCGTTCTTGACTTTTCCTCTTCAGCTATCCGTGCAAAATTTCCGCTGCACGGCAGAAATCCTACGGCCAGACTTGCTTTTTCTCCATCGAAGTATGAAACTTTTAACCGTCGCAATTCTGCAGATTTCGAAGGCGCAGATAATCTTGAGGATTTTGGAGACTTATTGCACGACCTCTACATCGGGCGGCCCATTTGTCTGTCTTTGAAAACGCAAATTTCTTTTGCCCTTATGGAGCATTTGAGATTAAATGCGGGACGCGCATCCCCTCTGGCAGAGCAGCTGATTCGCGAATTCAGCGAAATAGATTTTAGAGAGGACCCTGCTGAATCCAATTTCCATGTTCCTACCGGCGGCAATGAGCTGCCCGAAAATATTGTCAGCACCTTCAGAGCCTTGCTGCTCATTAACGCCGACATGTGCGAATCCAATCCTTTTGGAAATTCTCAGCCGCATAACTTACGGAAGGAATCTTAAATATGGTTTGAATGACCTTCTCTTAGCAGTAAAACTGAGCGCATTCCCCTTGGGGAAGTTTCTCAAAACGACAAATCATATTCAAACAGCAAGGCCAGCCGGTTTTCGGCTGGCCTTGTTCGCTTATTCCACCGGCTTGGACAGCACCCACAGCGGCGCGCCGTCGTGGCGGCTGGGGGACAGCTCCTCCAGAATCAGGGACAGCTCCCAGGGAATCAGGCTCCGGTCCCGGCTGGCGGGGTCCGCCACCAGAATCTCCTCCCCCAGTGTCGTGCCCCGGAGGAGGATAAAGTGTCCCCCCTTGGTGAAGTGCCCCTTGGTCATCAGGGCCACGGCCACATCCCCGGTGGACAGGCGCAGATAGAGCTCGTCCTCCTCCAGAGTCTCCGGGTTCAGGGACCGGCACTCCAGGCCGTAGGCCTCCGCCACCCCCTGGACAATGGAGAGGTAGGAGCCGTGGCCCCGGCACCAATAGCCCTGCTTGACGCACAGGGCCGCCATGTCCGCCGGGTCCACAATCTCCTCCGTCAGGGAGGAGACCGCCATGGCCAAGGCGGTGGGGCCGCAGCCATGGGTCGCCAGGGGGTCCGAGCCGTACTTCTGCTCCTTTCGAACCTCGTCGGTCTGGTTGAAGTAAATCACGTCCACCCCGCCGCCGGTGAGAACCTCCCGGCCCTCCCGCAGGATGATGTCGCTGATGAGCGGGTCTAAAATCTCCCTGGGGGGCGGCAGCTCCGGCTGGGCCAGGGTGGAGTCGGACTCCGCCAGGGGCTCCGGCGGGGGAGCGGTGACGTCCTCCATCCACTCCCGGAGGGCGTCCCGGGCCTCCCCCGCCCGGTGGGCCAGGGAAGCGGCGGCCCTTCCCGCCTGTTCCGCCGCGGCGCTTCCCGCCCGGAGGGCGGCCTCCAGCCCCCGGCCCGCCGTCTGAGCCGCCCAGCGGGCCGTCACCCGCACCGGCTCCGTCAGCTCCTCATAGAGCTCCGGGGCAAAGAAGCGGCAGGCCGCCAGTTCCGCTCCGCCGACGCAGACCAGGGCCAGGAGAACCACGGCAGTATACCGGACCCAGGGGGGCCGTTTTTTCTGCCTGGGGGGCTCCCGCTTTTTCAGGCGGAGCAGCTCCTCCAGGGCCTCTTCCTCCGGGGAGGTCTGTCGGCGCATGGCGAATCTCCTTTTGGTTGTTCCTTCTACTATACCACACGTCCCCGGCCCGCTTCAAGGGCGGCGCCGTTTTTCACCCCTGAAAATGCTGGAAGAAAACAGGGCCGCCCCTCGGGCGGCCCTGCCGTGCAGAGTTTATTTCCGGTAGTTCTGCATCCGCCAGACGATGGCGGAGACCTGACCCCGGGTCAGGGTGTTGGTGGGGCGGAAGGTGCTGGTGCCGTTGTTGAAGTAGCCTTCCACAATGCCCGCGGCGTTCAGGGCCTGAACATAGACGTCGGCGGTGTCCGTGAAGGGCTTTACGCTGGAGAGGTTGTTGATGTCCAGCTTCAGCGCCCCGGCGGCCAGCTGGGCCACCTGGAGGCGGGTGATGGGCCCGTTCAGGGCCACGTTGCTCCGCGTCACCAGCCCGTCGGCCTGGGCCTTGGCGAGATAGCCGCTGAAGGTGCTTCCGGCAACGGTGGGGGCCTGCTCGGGATAGCCCGCCGCCAGCATGATGAGCTTCAGGGCCGCGCCGTAGGTGATGGTGCTGTCGGGCTTGAAGTTCCCGTCGGGGTAGCCGTCGATGACGGCGGAATCCGCCAGCTCCGTGACGTACTTGTAGCACCAGGTGGCAGCGTTGATGTCCCCGAATTTTTTGTTGGTGTTCAGCACGCCCATGGAGAACATGCCGGAGGCAATGGGGACGTTGCTGGCGTTCAGGGCCACGTAGGGAATCTCCACCGGGCCGGTGTAGCCGGTCTGGGGCACGAAGCGCAGCTGGCCCAGCTGCTGGGTGCCGGTGTTGTAGCCATAGACCGTGGTGGTGTTGGCGGGGGTGGTGGAGGAGCCCTCGTAGACCGCGCCCACATTGGCGGCGGGGAGCTTCAGGAGCTGGATGCCGCTGGGGGTGGTGCCTGTGGCGGCGGCCACGGCGGCGGCGATGGAGGAGGCGGGGAAGGTCACGGTGGTGTTCTTGGGCGTGGGGCCGTAGACCTCGGAGACGGTTTTGTTGGTGACGCTGATCAGGATGCCTCCCGTGACGGACTGGCCGTTGGTGCCGTAGGCCGTGAAGGGGATGGCCGCGCAGTAGTTGGACCCGGAGGGCACGTAGGTCAGCTCCGTCAGGGCGTACTCACTCTGGGAGGCGGGGCTGACGTAGAAGTTCCGGCTGCGGTTGGAGGCGGTGATCTGCTCCCGGGCGGAGGTGCCGTACCGGCTGGCGCCGTAGTAGTTGTAGTACAGGGCTCCGGCGGCGGGCACGTCGCCAAGCACCACGTACTGGAGGGTCCCGGCGGGGTAGGCGCTCTTGTAGAACCGGGCCAGATCGTTGGAGCTGATCTGGACGTTGGTGCCGGTGGTGACGGCGTAGCGCACGTTTCCGGTGAGGTTGGAGGTGACGGAGGCCGTCGTCGGGAGAATGACCAGGGTGCCCTCCACCTCCCGGTCGTTGGTGCCGTAAGCGGTGAAGCGCAGGACCACCTTGCCGCTGGTGAAGGAGTTGGCGGCGGCGAAGGTCAGGTCGTTCAGGGCGTAGTCGTTCCGGCCCGCATCGTTGGAATTGTAGTAGAACCGGACGTCCCGAAGGGCGTTGCGGGTGAAGGACGTGGAATAGCTGGTGCCGTACCCGGTGTAGAGGGTGCCGGAGGAGTCCGGGAAATCGGCGCTGCCGGGAACGTCGAAAACCACGTAGTCCAGGCTGGAGCTGGAGTAGGTCTTGCGGAAGAAGTCGTCGAACTTGGTCCGGTCAAAGTTCACGGTCTTGCCGGGGGTGACGGTGCAGGCGATGTCCCCGCCGGAGCCCACCACCAGCTTCAGGGTGCCCTGCTCGTAGTCGCTGCTGTCGTAATAGGCCCGGAAGGGCATGGTCAGCGTGCTGCCGTCCTTGGCGGCGGCGTCGGGCCGGAAGTAGAGGCTGCCGATGGAGTAGGTGCCGTAGTTGGGCGTCCCGTTGTAGAACTGGGTCTTGCTGTAGGTCAGGTCGCTGCGGGTGAGGGGGACGTTTCCGGTGTAGAGCTTCCCGGCGAAGCTGGCGTAGTCGCTGCCCGCCTCGAAGGCCACGTACTTGATGGTCCGGTTGGTGCCGGACATGGTCTGGTAGGCCCGGTTGAAGTCGCTGGCGGTGAAGACGATGGAGCCGCCGGGGGCCGCCTCATAGGTAACGCTGTTGGCATCGGATGTCACCACGATGCGGAAAGTTCCCTCCTCGTAGTCGTCCCGGTCGTTGCGGTAGTAGGCCCGGAAGGGAATCACCAGACTGGCATTCTCCCGGGCGTTCCGGTCCGCCTGGAAGGTCACGTCCTCCAGCAGGTAGTCGTTCCGCCCCGCGTCGCTGGAACTGTAGTAGAACCAGGTCTCGTCGTGGGTCAGGTCCTGGAGGCGGAGGTCCTCGTTTTTCACATACAGCGCACCGTCAAAGTTCCGGTAGCTGTCCGGCGCGTAGAAAGACACGGCGGTGATGGTCCGGTTGTTGTAGCCGGAGAGGTACTGGTAGACCTTGTTGAAGGCGGCCTTGTCCAGCCGGGCGGTGCCGCCGGGGGCCACGTTCAGGGTGACGGTGTCCTGGGAGCCGTTTTTGTCAATGACAATCCGCAGGACGCACTTCACCTCGTCGTCCCGGTCATAGGCGGCCCAGAAGGGAATCTCCAGGGTGTCCCCGTCTTTGGCACTGCCGGAGGCCCGGAACACCAGATCGTCAATGCCGTAGCTGTCCCGGCGGTCGGTGGAGTAATAGAACCACTCCCGGGACAGCTCGTTTTTGGTGTAGTCGGAGTGTCCGGAGACGCTGAGCTTGCCGGAGAAGGACGTATAGGAGTCTCCGGGGACAAACTCCACGTAGTTCAGCGTCCGGCTGGTGTTGGCCAGATCCTGATAAGCCTGATTGAAGTCACTGCGGTTGAAGGTGACGGAGCCGCCGGGGGCCACCCGGTAGACCACCTCGCCCTCCTGCTTGCCGGTTTTGTCCACGATGATGCGGAGGGTCCCGTCGTAGTGGGTGTGGCGGTCATAGTACCGGACGGTCATGGTCAGCTCGTCGCCCACGTCGGCCCGGCTGTCCGCCCGGAAGCTGACGGTGTCCAGGTCGTAGTCGCCGTCCCGGTCGTCGTCGATGTAGAAATCATAGTCATCCAGGTCGTCCCGGTCCAGAGAGCGGTTCCCGGCGTAGAGCATTCCGTCGAACTTGTCATAGTCCCGGTCCACGAAAAACTGCACGGTTTCCAGCACGGCCCTGTCGCCGCTGAGCTTCTCGTAGGCCTCCTCAAAGCGGGAGACCCGGAAGTTCACCGTGCCGCCGGGGGCCACCCGGAGCACGATGTCGGAGGAGTTCGCGGGGGTGCCGGAGAGGGTGATGGCGCCGGAGATCTGGTTGCCGTATATATCCTCGGCGGTGTAGGACACGCTGAGGCTGTTGGAGGAGCTGGGGACAAAGTAGATGTAATTGGACAGATCGTTGTAGGAGTAGCGGCTCGACAGGGAGTCCTTCTTGCTGTTGTGATAGAGCTTTCCGCTGCCGCTGGTGGATTTCAGCTCAATGCTGGAGAAGCTGCTCTCCCCGGTGAGAGCCTTGAACATGGCGTCCACCTTGTTCCGGATTTCCGTGCCCACCAGCACGCCGCCGGTGGTGCCCGCCGTGACGGAGGCGTTCTGCCCCGTGGCGTTCAGCTGGTAAATGGCGGTGTAGGTCACGTTCTGGGTGACGGCGCTCCCGGCAAGGGTCGTCAGTACGGCCTGATTCCGGTAGCCGGGATAGGAGGCGTTCCCCTTCACCCAGCCCATGAAGCGGTGACTGCCCGAGACGCTGTTCAGCGCCGGGCTGCTGGGAGTGCGGGAGGGAGAGCCGTTTTTAAGGACCTGTTCCGTAGAGTAGGCCGTGTTGGAGCCCACCCGGTAGGTGACGGTGTAATAGTCGGATGAGCCCGCAACATTCTCATGGCAGACCGTGCAGATGCCGTTTGCTCCCGGCTTGTGCTGGGTCTTAGGGACCTTGTTGGTGTAGGAAACCCCGCAGACGCTGCATTGGAGGGTTTCCTCCCCCTCCGTAAGACAGGTGGCCGGTTTGCTGGAACCGGCAACGGCCTGCATATTGTGAACCGTGGATTTGGGGAGCTCCTCGGTTTCTGTCTTGAGGCACACACTGCAGGTGCGGGTCTTTGCGCCCTTGACTGCGCAGGTAGGCTCAATCGTATTTTTCCATTCGCTCCACCTATGGGCGGTATCGGCACACTCCGGCACCGCCAAAGCGGCGGGCGCAAGGCTCGCCAGCATCACCAGCGTCAGGATAAACGCCGGTATGTTTCTCTTCCAGAATTTGTTCATAACGTTACCTCCGTGCCTGCCGAAAATTGGATATTCGGAATGGGACAATTCTATCTGTACCATCATAGCGGAAACCGCCCTTATAATCGTGAACAAATTGTGAACATGCGGCAACATTTTGGTATCATATTGTGACAAAAGTCCCCTTGGAAGGGGGGCGGGGCGCGTTTACCGGCGAAACACCTTGGGAAAACGGCAAGCCGGGTCCGCCCCGCGGCGCGCTTTTCCTATTAAAATGTGCAGTCGGACGTCACCCGAAAAGAAGCGCGGCCCATTCGAAGATGCCGCCCTATAGGGGCCGGGCTCCCTCCCGGCCCGTCCGCCGGGAGATTGGCCGTTCCATAAAACGGGGCGGGACGGAGCCCGCCCCCTGCTTTTTGAAAAATGCGGGAACCGGCGGAAAGGTTTCTCTTTACAAATAAAATTCCCTCCTATATAATACATAGGCTGAGAAATCTGTAAGGATGGAGAATGAACCATGGCTTTGATTGAATACGACGCTTACAAGCAGAAGCTCCGGGACCTGAAGCCGGAGCTGGACGAGCTTTCCGCCGCCCTGGACATCGAGGCGGCCCGGCAGGAGGCCGCCCGCTTGGAGGACGAGACCGCCCAGGACGGCTTCTGGAACGACCTGGAACGGTCCCAGAAGGTCCAGCAGAGGCTGAAGCAGCTCCAGAACAAGATCGCCAGGCAGGAAAAGCTCCTCTCCGCCTGGGAGGACCTGACGGCCCTTTGCGAAATGGGCCAGGAGGCCGACGACCCGGAGATTCTGGAGGAGCTGAAGGGCGAGTTCGCCGCCCTGGAGGACCGGGCTGCCGAGACGCGGATGGCCACCCTCCTCTCCGGGGAGTACGACGGGTGCAACGCCATTTTGCAGTTCCACGCCGGGGCGGGGGGCACCGAAGCCCAGGACTGGGCTCAGATGCTCTACCGCATGTACACCCGCTGGGTGGAGCGGAAGGGCTTCACCTATA
>CAJTZL010000074.1 GCA_910583695.1 uncultured Oscillibacter sp. | reverse complement strand
CCGGAAATGACCATCATCGCCCCCTGGCGGGAGTGGGACATCAAGGGCCGGGACGAGGAGATCGACTACGCCGAGGCCCATAAGGTCCCCCTGAAAATCAGCCGGGAGACCAACTATTCCAAGGACAAGAACCTCTGGCACCTGAGCCACGAGGGCCTGGACCTGGAGGACCCCGCCAACGAGCCCCAGTATGAGAAGGAGGGCTTCCTGGAGATGGGCGTCAGCCCCATCACCGCCCCGGATAAGGCCACCTATGTGACTATTGACTTTGAAAAGGGCGTCCCCGTGGCGGTGGACGGCGAAAAAATGAAGGCCAGCGATATCATCCGGAAGCTGAACAAGCTGGGCGGAGAGAACGGCATCGGCCTTCTGGACATCGTGGAGAACCGGCTGGTGGGCATGAAGGACCGGGGCGTGTACGAGACTCCCGGCGGCACGATTCTGTATAAGGCCCACCAGTGCCTGGAAATGATTACGGTAGACAAGGACACCGCCCATATGAAGAGCAAGCTGGCGGTGGACTTCGCGGACCTCGTGTACAACGGCAAGTGGTTCACCCCCCTGCGGGAGGCCCTCAGCGCCTTTGCCGACAAGACCCAGGAGCACGTGACGGGCTCCGTGAAGCTGAAGCTCTACAAGGGCAACATGATCACGGCTTCCATCACCTCCCCCGAGAGCCTGTACTCCGAGGAGCTGGTGACGTTCAATGAAAGCGCCTATGACCAGACCAACGCCACGGGCTTCATCAACCTGTGGGGCCTGCCGGATACCGTACTCGCGCTTCGCGAACAGGGAAAACTTTAATTTAAAGGAGCAGCATCCATGAAACTTTGGGGCGGACGGTTCAGCAAGGAGACGGATACCCTGGCCAACGACTTCCAGTCCTCCATCCACTTCGACCAGCGGCTTTATCACGAGGACATCCAGGGCAGCATGGCCCATTCGGAGATGCTGGCGGCCCAGGGCATCATCTCCCAGGCGGACAAGGAGGCCATCCGGAAGGGCCTGACGGACATTCTGGCGGATATCGAGGCGGGGAAGGTGGAATTTTCCCCGGCCAACGAGGATATCCACATGAACATTGAGGCTCTGCTGACCCAGCGGATCGGAGAGGCGGGAAAACGCCTTCACACCGCCCGCTCCCGGAACGATCAGGTGGCCCTGGATTTCCGCATGTACGTGCGCAAGGAGATCGGGACCGTCATTGGGCAGCTGCTGGACCTGGAGAAGGCCCTCTGCGCCCAGGCCGGACAGCACCGGAACACGGTCATGCCGGGCTATACCCACCTGCAAAGGGCCCAACCCGTGTCCTTTGCCCAGCATCTGCTGGCTTACGCCGCCCAGTTTGCCCGGGACGTGACCCGGCTGGAGGACTGCCGGAAGCGCCTGAACGAGTGCCCCCTGGGCTCCGGGGCCCTGGCGGGGACCACCTATCCCATCGACCGCCGCCGGACGGCGGAGGCCCTGGGCTTTGACCGCCCCTGCGGCAACTCCATGGACGGCGTGTCCGACCGGGACTACGCATTGGAGCTGCTGAGCGATTTGTCCGTTTTGATGATGCACCTCAGCCGCTTCTCCGAGGAGATCATCCTCTGGTGCAGCTGGGAGTTCAAGTTCGTGGAGCTGGACGAGGCCTATTCCACCGGCTCCAGCATCATGCCCCAGAAGAAGAACCCGGATATGGCGGAGCTGATCCGGGGCAAGACCGGCCGGGTCTATGGAGACCTGATGGGCCTTTTGACGGTGATGAAGGGCCTGCCCCTGGCCTATAACAAGGACATGCAGGAGGATAAGGAGCCGGTCTTCGACGCCCTGGATACGGTGGAGCTCTGTCTGCCGGTGTTCACGGGGATGCTGAGCACCATGCGGGTCCTGCCGGAAAACATGCGCAGGGCGGCGGGCCGGGGCTTCATCAACGCCACGGACTGCGCCGACTACCTGACGAAGAAGGGCATGCCCTTCCGGGATGCCTACACCGCCACGGGGCGGCTGGTGGCCGCCTGCACCGCCCAGGGGAAGACCCTGGAGGAACTGACGCTGGAGGAGCTGCGCGCCGTCTCCCCCCTCTTTGAAGAAGATGTCTACGAGGCATTGAAGCTGGAGAACTGCATGGCCCTGCGGCAGAGCTTCGGCGGTCCCGCCGCGGCGGAGACTGCGAGGCAGATTCAGGAAATCGAAGCCTTTGTGGCGGAGCGGGAGAGATAGGGGCGTGTGTTCCATGTTTCAGCTGAATCCCAAAACGGAAATCCTTTCGGCGGAGCAGGTGGACCTGCCCACCGGGGATTTCAGCCGGATACAGTACGCGGCGGTCTGCTTTGCCCCGGGCAGAACGCCGGAGCGATGGAAGGACTTCCCCGACGGCGGCGGCAATTGGGCAGGGCTCCCTCCGGAGGAGGCCCGCCGGATGGCGGAGCAGCTGAAAAGCGCCATTGCAAGCGGCGGGGTTCAGGAGCTCTGCCTGAGCTTCGACTCCTGGGGAGAGGATTATTTCCTGTACGCGGGCTTTGCCGGAGGCCGGGCGGCAATGCTGTACAACGCCTGTGACGAGTGCGGCGCGGCCCCCTGCGACCCGGACCGCCCGGACGCCTGGGAGGACGCCCATGCGGACATCGGCGGGCAGACTCCGGTTCCCATGGCCTGTGCCCTGGAGGACCTAGAGAAGGCGGGCCGGATCGTTCTCTGCTTCCTAGAGACCGGGAAGCTCTCTCCAGAGACAATGTGGGCGGTGAACCGGGATGGCCTGCCCTGGGATTTTTGAGGGGAGAGACTGCCATGAGCAAACCAAAGGTATACATTGACGGCAAGGAAGGCACCACCGGCCTCCAGATTTACGACCGTCTGGCGGGCCGGGAGGACATTGAGCTCCTCCTCATCGACGAGGCCAGACGAAAGGACCCGGCGGAGCGGAAGAAGCTGCTGAACGCCGCGGATCTGGTGTTCCTCTGCCTGCCGGACGCCGCCGCCGTGGAGGCGGTGGGCCTGATTGAAAACAGCCATACCCGGGTCATTGACTGCTCCACCGCCCACCGGACGGCGGCGGGCTGGGCCTACGGTTTCCCGGAGCTCACCGGGCAGCGGGAGGCCGTCCGGGCGGCGGCCCGGGTGGCGAACCCGGGGTGCTATGCCACGGGCTTCCTCGCTCTGGTCCGGCCGCTGGTGGAACGGGGAGCGCTGTCCCCCGGGGCCCGGCTGTCCTGCCACGCCCTGTCCGGTTACACCGGGGCGGGGAAGAAGGGCATTGCCCAGTACACCGCCCCGGACCGGGAGCGGGAACTGGAGGGGCCCCGGCACTACGCGGTGGCCTTGGCCCACAAGCATTTGCCGGAGATGGGGGCCGTCGCGGGGCTGGAATGCCCGCCCCTGTTCATGCCCATAATCTGTGACTATCCCCAGGGGATGGTGGTCACCGTCCCCCTGTGGTCGGAGGATTTGGAGGGCCCGTGGCCCATAGAGCGCCTGCGGGCGCTGTACGGGGACTATTACGCGGGCAGCCCCGTGGTCGCCCTCCGCCCCGCCGGGGCGCCCTCCTGCGGCTTTATCGGCTCCAACAATTTGGCCGGGACCGACGGCTTGCAGATATTTGTCAACGGCAACGGCGCGCAGCGGATGCTCTCCGCCCGCCTGGACAACCTGGGCAAGGGCGCCAGCGGCGCGGCGGTGCAGAACATGAACCTGATGCTGGGCTTTGCGGAAACTGCGGGGCTCAGCCTGTAAACGAGAAAATCCGGGATAAGGCCGGCCTCTGAAAGCGGCGGCCGCCCGAATGCGGACAGCGAGGTGCAGCATGCTGAAATTCATCGACGGCGGCGTATGCGCCGCCCAGGGCTTCCGGGCAGCGGGGGTCCACGCGGGGGTCAAGACCCACGCGGAATGGAAGAAGGACGTGGCGCTGATTGTCTCCGACGTGGACTGCGCGGCGGCGGCGGTGTTTACAAAGAACGTGGTCAAGGCGGCCCCCATCCATGTGGACCTCCGGCATCTGGCGGACGGGAAGGCCCGGGCGGTCATCGCCAACAGCGGAAACGCCAATGCCTGCGCCCCCCAGGGGGAGGAAAACGCGGAGCGGATGTGCGCCGCTGCCGCCGGAACCCTGGGCTGTAAGCCGGAGGATGTGCTGGTGAGCTCCACCGGAGTCATCGGACAGCGGATCAACGTGGAGGCCATAGAGGCTGCCGTCCCGGCCCTCTGTGCCGCCCTGGAACGGTCGGCGAAGGCCAGCGACGCGGCGGGCCACGCCATCATGACCACCGATACCACCAAAAAAGAGGTGGCGGTGGAGACCACCGTGGGAGGCAGAACCGTCCGCATGGGCGGCGTAGCCAAGGGCAGCGGCATGATTCATCCCAATATGGGAACCATGCTCTGCTTCCTCACCACCGACTGCGCCATCTCTCCGGAGATGATTCGGACGGCCCTGCTGGAGACGGTAAACGTCAGCTTCAACCGCATCAGCGTAGACGGAGACACCTCCACCAACGACACCTGCCTGGTGCTGGCCAACGGACTGGCGGGAAACGAGACCATCGCCGCC
The DNA here is from genome assembly GCA_910583695.1 of uncultured Oscillibacter sp. Classification (GTDB taxonomy): domain Bacteria; phylum Bacillota; class Clostridia; order Oscillospirales; family Oscillospiraceae; genus Oscillibacter. The sequence goes on along the minus strand of CAJTZL010000074.1, from coordinate 6,016 downwards.
AGGGGTCCGGACTACGACGCCTTCCTGGAGGCCCTGAGAGCCCTCTGCACGGAACTGGCCAGGAAGATGGCCTCCGACGGCGAGGGGGCCCGGCACTTGATTACCTGCACCGTCAGGGGCGCAGGGTCTGAGCAAAGCGCGGAGACCATTGCCAAGTCCGTGGTGTCCTCCACCCTGACCAAAGCGGCCATTTTCGGCGCGGACGCCAACTGGGGAAGGGTGCTGTGCGCCATGGGCTACTCCGGGGAGGAGTTTGACCCGGACAAGGTATCCGTCCGCTTCGCCAGCGCCGCCGGGGAGATCCAGGTCTGCGCCGACGGCCGGGGCCTGGACTTCGACGAGGACCTTGCCAAGAAGATCCTGACGGAGCATGACGTGGAAATCAACATCGCCATGGGCGAGGGAGAAGCCTCCTGCACCTGCTGGGGCTGTGACATCACCTACGACTATATCAAAATCAACGGAGACTACCGGACGTAAGTCAAGGGGCCCCAGGGGCCCCTTTCGTGAAAGGAGCGGGTTTCTTTGTCCTCTCATGAACAGCAGGCCCAGACCCTGATTGAGGCCCTGCCTTACATACAAAAGTTCACCGGCAAAACCATTGTGGTCAAATACGGCGGCAACGCCATGATCTCCGACGAGCTGCGCCAAGCGGTGATGAGCGACGTCATCCTGCTGAATCTGGTGGGCATCCGGGTGGTGGCCGTCCACGGCGGCGGGCCGGAGATTTCCGCCATGCTGAAAATGATCGGCCACGAGTCCAAATTTGTGGACGGCCTGCGCTATACCGACGTCACCACCATGGACATCGTCCAGGCCGTCCTCTGCGGAAAGGTCAACAAGGATCTGGTGTCCCAGCTCAACCGCCTGGGGGGCCGGGCCGTGGGCCTCTGCGGCATGGACGGGCAGCTGTTCCAGGCGGAGCAGATGGACGAGAAGTACGGTCTGGTGGGCCGGATTACCGGCGTGAACCCCGAGCCGGTGAAAAACGCCCTGGAGCACGGCTATATCCCCATCGTGTCCACTGTGGCCCAGGGAGTGGATTCCGACACGGCCTACAACATCAACGCGGATACCGCGGCGGCCAAGCTGGCGGAGGCCCTGGGCGCGGAAAAGCTGATCCTGCTCACCGACGTCCGGGGGCTCCTCCGGGACCCCAAGGACGAGAGCACCCTCATTCACGTGGTCCGGACCCGGGAGGTCCCGGCCCTGGTGGAGGAGGGAATCATCTCCGGCGGCATGATCCCCAAGATGCAGTGCTGTGTGGACGCCATCCACGGCGGCGTGGAGCGGGTCCACATTCTGGACGGCCGCATTCCCCATTCCATCCTCATTGAGCTGCTCTCCGACGAGGGCATCGGCACCATGATGAAAAAGGAGGAGACCCCATGACGTCCGAAGCCATCAAGGGCTTGACCCATCGGTATATTATGAATACCTACGGCCGCTTCCCCGTGGCCCTGGACCACGGAGAGGGCGCCACCCTTTACGACCCGGAGGGCCGGGCTTACATCGACTTCACCAGCGGCATCGGCGTCACCGCCTTGGGCTATGGGAACCAGCCCTGGGCGGAGGACGTTGCGGATCAGGCGAAGAAGCTGGGCCATGTGTCCAACCTCTTTTACACCGAGCCCCCCGCCCGGCTGGCGGAAATCCTCTGCCAGCGAACCGGGGAAAGCGCCGTCTTTTTTGCCAACGGAGGCGGCGAGGCCAACGAGGGCATGATCAAGCTGGCCCGGAAATACAGCTTTGACAAATACGGCCAGGGCCGCAGTGCCATCGTCACCCTGAAAAACTCCTTCCACGGCCGGACCATCACCACCCTGAAGGCCACGGGCCAGGAGGTGTTCCACAACTACTTCTTTCCCTTTACCGAGGGCTTCCGCTACGCCCCTGCCAACGACCTGGAGGCCTTGAAGGCCCAGGACCAGGGAGATGTATGCGCCGTCATGGTGGAGCTGGTCCAGGGAGAGGGCGGCGTGCTGCCCCTGGACAAGGACTATGTGAAGGCCCTGGAGGCCCTCTGCGCCGAAAAGGACTGGCTCCTCCTGGTGGACGAGGTCCAGACCGGCGTGGGCCGGACGGGTACCCTGTTTGCCTTCCAGCAGTACGACATTCTCCCCGACGCGGTGAGCTTTGCCAAGGGCATTGCCGGGGGACTGCCCATGAGCGGCCTCCTGGCCAATGAGAGGTGCAGGGACGTGCTGGGCCCCGGCATGCACGCCACAACCTTCGGCGGGAACCCCGTCTGCGCCGCCGCGGGACTGGTGGTGCAGGAGGTCCTCAGCGACGAATTTCTGAAAGAGGTTCGGGAAAAGGGAGCATATCTCCGCCGGAGCATTGAGGCGATGAACCTCCCCTGCTTCGGAAAGACCCGGGGCCTGGGGCTGATGATCGGCATCGAGGTCCGGGAGGGCTGGACCAACAGGGAGATCGCAGGCAGGCTCATCGAAAACGGCCTGCTGATTCTCACCGCAGGGCCGGGTATGCGGCTGCTGCCGCCCCTGGTCATCACCAGGGATGAGATGGACAAGGGCCTGGAGATCATGAAAGCGGTCCTGGCCTGAGCGGAAAACAAACCGTAGGGGCCGCCCCCTGGGCGGCCCGTTTCCCCGTTTTCAACCGGCCCCGGAATGAAAGAAAGAGAGGCGTCATCTATGGAAAACCACAAGCACTTTTTGAAGCTGCTGGACTTCACCCCGGCGGAGATCGGGAAGTTTCTGGAGACGGCAGCGGACCTGAAGGCCAAGAAAAAGGCTGGCATTCCCCACAAGTACCTGGAGGGGAAGAACGTAGCCCTGATTTTTGAGAAGACCTCCACCCGGACCCGCTGCGCCTTTGAGGTGGCCGCTCAGGACCTGGGAATGGGCAGCACCTACCTGGGCCCCACCGGCTCTCAGATCGGCGTGAAGGAGTCCATTGCCGACACGGCACGGGTGCTGGGCCGCATGTATGACGGCATTGAGTACCGGGGCTTTGGCCAGACCATTGTGGAGGAGTTGGCGGAGCACGCCGGAGTTCCCGTGTTCAACGGCCTTACGGATGAGTTCCACCCCACCCAGATTCTGGCGGATTTCCTGACCATCCAGGAGCACTTCGGAAAGCTGGAGGGCGTAAAGCTGGTTTACCTGGGAGACGCCCGGTTCAACATGGGGAACTCCCTTATGGTGGGCTGCGCCAAGATGGGGATGCACTTCGCGGCCTGCGCTCCGGAGGACTACATGCCGGACCCGGCCCTGGTGGAGACCTGCCGGGCCATTGCCGGGGAGACCGGCGCGGTACTGGAGTTTCTCCCGGACCCCCTGGAGGCGGTGCGCGGCGCGGATGTGCTCTACACCGATGTCTGGGTCTCCATGGGTGAGCCGGCGGAGGTCTGGGCGGAGCGCATCGCCGCCCTGGGCCCCTATCAGGTGACGAAGGGCCTCATGGACGCGGCGGGCCCCCAGTGCCGCTTCATGCACTGCCTTCCCGCCTATCACGACCACAAGACCAAGGTGGGCAGGGAAATGGGCGAGCGCTTCGGCCGGGAGGCCATGGAGGTGACGGACGAGGTGTTCGAGTCCCCGCAGTCCATTGTCTTCGACGAGGCGGAGAACCGGATGCACACCATCAAGGCCGTGATGTACGAGCTGATGAAATAAGAAAAAAGGAACAGCGGAAAGCCGCCCCGCCTCTTTTTCCGTTTCAGGTATAAATTTCCCCTGCTGTTGGAAAACTGGAAGCATCAACTTGCAGGAGGCATACACAAGAAATGGTGAAAGGTATTTCCAGACGGGTGGTCGTTGTGGACTCCCCGGACCAGCGGTTTTTTGAACAGGCGATCTTCATTGTGCGGAACGACGCCGCCGGGGAGGGAGTCACCTCCCGGGAGCTGGTGGAGGAGGCCCGCCGGGTGGCCCGGAACTACGCCGGGGGGGACCACGGCAGATTCAGCCGGGCCTGGCGGGATTTGAGCCCGGCGGTTTACACCCTCATGGGCGCAGGAGCTATCGGCCTGCTGTGGCTGATTGTGGCGCTGATTTGAAAAGGACCCTGGAGGCCCTCCTGCCGGAGGACTTCCAGGGTCCTTTTTATAATCGCGTGGTCATGGCGTCAAAGCGGAATGACCGTTGTGGCCACGGCCTCCTGAAAGGCCCGGTCGTGCTCCACGAAAATCATGGTGGGGGCAAAGTCCCGCAGCAGCGCCTCAATCTGGAGCCGGGAGTCGATGTCCACAAAGTTCAGCGGTTCGTCCCAGACATACAGGTGGGCCTGTTCGCAGAGGCTGGCGGCGATAAGAACCTTTTTCTTCTGCCCGCCGGAGCAGTCCTCCAGATTCCGGTCGAACTGCTCCCGGGAAAAGCCCAGCTTCCGCAGGATGGCCTTGAACAGACTCTCGTCCACACCCCGCTCCAGGATGAAGTCCCCCAGGGTCCCCCGGAGAAAGGCCGTGTCCTGGGGCACGTAGGAAATCCTCAGCCCCGGGGCCAGAGACAGCTCCCCCTCCCGGCGGATGTCCTGCCCCAAAAGCAGCTTGAGAAGGCTGCTTTTTCCGCTGCCGTTCCGGCCCTCCAGGGCCGCCCGCTCCCCCTGCTCCAGGGAAAAGCTCAGGGGGCCGCAGACCTTCTGCTCCCCATACCACAGCGTCAAATCTGAACAGGAGACCAGCCGCCTGGCGTGGTGGGCCAGGGGGGAGAGCTTCAAAGCCTCCGCCGTCTCCCGGTTTTGGAGCAGCCCCCGCTTTTCCTCCAGGGCCTTCTCCTGCCGGGCCTCCAGGGCCTTGGCCCGCTTCATCATCTTGGCGGACTTGTGGCCTACGAAGCCCTTGTCATAGGCCCCGATTTTGGACGCCTCCACCCGGTCGGACCAGACGGAGGTCCGCCGGGCCGCCTTCTGAAGCCGCCGCACGTCCTTCCGGAGGCGGTCGTCCTTCGCCTCCTCGAACTGCTGGAGGCGGTCGAAATTCTCCTTCCAAGAGCTGTAATTTCCCGCCCGCACCTGAATGTCCGCCCGGTTCAGGGCCAGGATATGGTCCACGCAGCCGTCCAGAAACCGGCGGTCGTGGGACACCAGAATAAAGCCCCGCTGCCGCCGGAGGTAGGCCGCGGCCAGCTCCCGTCCCTGGGCGTCCAGGTGGTTGGTGGGCTCGTCGATGAGGGGGAAGGCCCCCTCCCGGAGGAACAGGGCCGCCAGGAGGACCTTGGTCCGCTCCCCGCCCGAGAGGGTGGAGAAGGGCCGCCAGAGGGCCTCCTCCTCCACCCCCAGGAGGTTCAGCTCCTTGGGGAAGCGCCAGCTCTCCGCCTCGGGGCAGAGGTCCTCCAGCACCTCCGCCGTCATCCGCTCCGGCTCCGGAACGGGACTGGGGAAGTAGTTGAAGGACGCAGAGGAAATCAGCGTCCCCTCGTGGGGGTATTCCCTCATCAACAGCCGCAGCAGTGTGGTTTTCCCCCGGCCGTTCCGGCCCACAAGGCCCAGCCGCCAGCCGGTGTCGATCTGAAAGCCGGCATTTTCAAATACGGGGTCGGGACTGCCGGGATAAGAAAAGGTCAGGCGTTCCGCCTGGATCATAGACATATGCGTCATCTCCTTGCCGTGAAAAGATAAAGAAAGAGCCGCGGGAAAGCCTCCCGCGGCTCATTGCAGCACGGCGCAAGCCGCCCCGAGAACGGGCGGCAAGGCGGTATCTGACGTGAGGGCTGGAGGTGAGCTGCACTTTCCCGCTTGACGGCGCAACGCCGCCCCGGCCCCGCCTCTGCGGCGCCGGAAGCCAAGTCGCTTGGCGTTCAGCAGGAAATCAGTCTCACTTTTCCACCCCTTCCGGTTTGTTCACGGGGGAGTATACCATATCCCCGCCCCGCCGTCAAGCCCTGCTTTCAAAGGTCCCTTGTAAGGAAAGTGTTGCTGGGATATAATTTCGGCAGTTTCTACAAAAGCACATTGATATCATAGAAACTATCCGCTATAATCAATTCGGCAAATTGGGATTTAAGGAGAAAGAATATGAAAAATTTTTCTATGCCAGAGCAAGTTTCTCCGA
>CAJTZL010000073.1 GCA_910583695.1 uncultured Oscillibacter sp. | reverse complement strand
AGAAGCGTCATATAATAGTTTGTTGTCTGGGTCTTACCCAGTTAACATACGGAGCGATCCAAAAGCGTTCTGCGTCTCGAAGCTCATCGAAAATCCTCAGATTTTCGATGAAGAGGAGGGGCAAAGAAGCGGAGCGCAGTTCTCGCCGGAAGCCGAAGGCTGGCGGCGGGAACGGAGTAGAGCGGATTTCGCCCCGACGAAGTTGGTGCTGATTAGAACGAGGGTCCACCCGTTCCCATTCCGAACACGGTAGTTAAGCTCGTTTCTGCCCACAATACTTGGCTGGCGACGGCCCGGGAAGATAGGTGGCGCCAACACAAGACAGGTTGTTTCGACAGCCTGTCTTGTTTTTTATGTTTCCCAGCCCGCATCGAAAAAGGCTTCCCAGCGCAGTTCGCATTTCCCAGTGGCATTTGTAAAGTCCCAGCGCAGGTAATACCGGGCGGTCCTGTCCAGCTCGATTTCTCCGGCGGGGTTGTCCCGGCTTAGGTGCAGCAGCTCCCTTTTCTGACCGTCCAGCAGGGATACGCCTGCGCTTCCCCTGGACAACCGGCAGTCAAGGCAAAACTTGTAAGTCCCGCTCTGCCGAAAGGGGCCTGCATGCCGGACCCAGCCGCTGCAAGAGTCCAGAGAGACGGCGTCGGCCTGTTTCCCGGGCCGGAAGACAAACAGAACGGCGGCAATGCTCTTTGTTACCGCGCGGCCTTGACGATATAGGTATAGCAGACAGATCAAGGTGCTTATGAGCGGTATGGAAGTCAGGTATATGAGCATGGTTGATCTCCTTCAGTCAAGCGTTCCGCCCTTATTATACCATCGGCGGGGATGCCTGACAATACGATTTGGGGAGTGCCCGCCGGCGCATTTCATAAAGAGGAACCTTGCGCAGGTCTGCCCTATAGGACCAAAGCTCCGAATGAGTCCCCTCTAAACAGGAAAGCGCGCCTTCACCGGAAGCGAAGGCGCGCTTCTTTATAGACATGATCTCACATGAAGCAGCAAAGCAGAATGGGCAGGAAGATGGCCGGAACATAATTCATGACTTTCAGCTTCGTAACCCCCAGCAGATTCAGGCTGATTCCCACGATCAGTACTGACCCCACCACCGTCATCTCCGGGACCGTATTGGGATTCTGCTGGAGAAGGGGGGCCACCAGACTGGCCAGACAGGCGATTCCCCCCTCAATGGTAAGGACTGCTCCGGCGGACAGCATTACGCCCAGGCCCAGGGAGGAGGCGAAGATGATGGAGGACACGAAGTCCAAGGTGGCCTTGGTGAAGAGCATCTCGTGGTTGCCGGTGAGCCCGTCGTTCAGCGCCCCCACAATGGTCATGGCCCCCACGCAGAAGACCAGGGAGGCCGTCACAAAGCCTTCCGCCAGGGAGGGGCCTCCTCCCGTCCTGCCCCGTTGAAACTTCTTCTCCAGGCCCTCTGCAAAGCGGTTCAGATGGCCGTCCAGATCGCAGAGCTCCCCTATAACGGCGCCCACCGCCACGGAGATAATGGCAATCAGGGCGTTGCTCCCGCCCAGCATCCCGTCGATGCCCACAAACAGGGTGCAGAGCCCCAGGCCCTTCATCACCGTGTCCCGCAGCCGCTCCGGCAGGATGTTGCCCAGCAGCAGCCCGATCAGGGACCCGGCAATCACGGCGGCGGTGTTCACCAGTGTGCCGACTAACATAGATCCTTCCCTCTTTCTTTCTTTAAAGCTCGAATGCATCTCTTTGAAAAAGAGGGCCAGCAAACGCCGGCCCTCTGGGCTGTGGTCAGCCGATGAATTTCAATCCGGACTCACTGCGCTGGATGGTGCTGCCCGCAGTCAGCTCCTCCTCCCAGGCGGCGTAGGCCTCGTTCCGCAGGTTGGAGGCGGCCTGCGCCTGCCAGCGGTTCCGGTTCACGCCGGAGAAGTACATGATGTGGGAGCCGTACTGGGTGTCCACCACGCCGGTGTCGCCGCTCCGGCGGGCGGCGTCAAAGCACCAGTCGTTGAACTCCGTCACCATCTGGCCCTGATAGACCTCGGTGTAAAGGCCGCCGTCGTACTTGGAGCCGTCGGTGGATTCCTTCATGGCCAGGGCGGCGAAGGAGTCCTCCGTGGCTTCGCCGGACTGCCACTGGGCCAGCAGCTCCTCGGCCCTGGCATGGGCGTCGGCCTTCAGCTGGGCCTGTTCATCCTCGTAGCCCTCCTCGCCCTCGGCGATGGAGCCGGTTCCCAGGGGAACCAGGATGTGGCGGATGTCAATGGTGGGGTTCTCGTCCCGGAAGCGGTCATGGAAGACCACGACGTACTGAACGGTGCCGTCCTCCAGCACGGCGGCGTCGCCGGATTTCCGGGCGCTGTCGTAGAGCCATTCGCTCACAACGCTTCCGGCGCTGTAGCTGCCGTTTTCGTTTTCGCTGTAGGTGCCCTCGTGCTCATCGGCCAGCTTCTCCAGGTCCCCGCCGTCCTCGACGCCCTCCAGGACGGCCTGGGCGGCCTCCTGCGCGGCCTCCAGGGCTGCGGCGGACTCCTCCTCGGTGGGCTCCACGGTGTTCCCCTCGTCGTCGGTGGTGCTCTCCGCCGCGCCGGAGATGGAGACGGTTTCATAGGACACGTGGTCATAGGAGTTCCGGTCCGCGTTGTAGGTCTCCTCCAGCTCACTGTCGGAGTAGACCTGGCTGTTCTGATAGGCGTCGGCATAGGCGCTGTAGCGGAGGACCCGCATCAGCTGTTCGCCGTAGACCTTCTCCGTGACGCCCGCGCCGAAGTTGCCCTTCAGGTACTGGCTGACGGAGATGCCGCTGGCGGCGGCCGCAGACTTGAGGGCGGCCATGTTGTCCTCATACTGGACCTGGACCCCGGCGGGGTAAGCAAAGCCCTCGGCCTCGGCGGCCTTCAGGGCGGCCTGGATGACGCTCATGTTCTCCAGGGCCTCGTCCAGGAAGTAGTCGTGCCAGGTCATGCCGGTGGAGGCCTCCTCCCCCTCGGCGGGCTCGGGAACCTCAATGCCCAGCATGGAGGCGGAGTCGGCGCTGAGCTCCTGGCTCTTCAGGGAAGCGCCGGTGTTCAGGCCCAGGTAGCTGGTGAAGTAGGAATACTGGTTCAGGAAGTTGCGGTAGGCCGTCTGGTAGTAGTAGCCCACCTCGGCAGCGGTGTACTTCTCCCCGTCAATGGTGGCGGCGGTGGTCATTTTGGGAAGGAAGTCGCTGCGCCAGACGAGGGAGACGGCCAGCGCGATCAGGACGGCGGCGGCAATGACGCCGTAGAGCAGATTGGTCCGCTTCTCCTCCTTGCGCTGCTGCGCCTCCCGGGCGGTCTTGGGGTCGGCCTGACCGGCGGCGGCCTGACGGTTTTGCTTTTCTCTCGATGCGCTCATTTGTGTTTCAGTCCTCTCAAGTTTTCAGTCACAATTTTTTGCCCGAACAAAAACGGGCTGGATTTTTCGCACTTGCCTATTATAGCGGAATGCGGGCAAGAGTGCAAGTCTAAAATCCGTTTTCCGGAAAGAAACCGGCATAATTCACGGTTTTTTCATCAAGTTCCCGGTCCGGTTCGCCAAAACCATGCCGGAATTGTTACACAAGGCTATCATGACCGGCTGAAAATTTTCTGAAAGCCGGGGAGAGCCCGGGGGTTCGGGCATAATAGTACCCCGCGAGAGCCGTGTAGACCTCGTTATAACCTGCACCTTCAAGGACAGGTGGGTTGCCTCCAGCGCGCTTTACCGCTTCCAACTTCCAGCCGCGAACGGCAGCCGGGAGGCCTGCGAACCACGGGCTGATCCAGCATCCCTTATAACGAAATGTGGGTTAAAAAAAGATCTATCACGCACCCCGCAGGGTACGGGTTCCATGTTTGGTTGTAATCCGCCGGTCATTCCTCACCGTCGAAGAGGGACTCCATGAACAGCTCGTAGACCTCCTCCAGCTCCTCGTCGGAGTCCAGGGTGGAAAGCACGTCCTCCCCGTCCTCGTGGAGCACCTTTAAAATCACCAGCCCGGCGTTCGGGTCGTCCTCCTCCCCCTCGGTCTCGGCGGGGAAAAAGGCCTGATAAAGCCGGCCGTTGTGCTCCAGGGCGTCCATGAACTCCAGGACCAGCTCGTTCCCCTCCTCGTCGGTGACGGTCAGGAAGGTGGGGCCGAAATCTTCACTCATACGGGGCCTCCTTTTCTGGGCTCAACTGTATTTTACACGGAAACGCCGGCAAATGCAAGAGCATAATTCGTGAAAAAGGGGAAAAGTTGACAGCACCGACGGGAGTTAGTCTGCCCAAAACTGATAAATCCATGCGGTGCGGGAACTTTTTTTCGGCGAAATCCGACATTTTCAATATTGACAGCGCATGGTACAATAGAAAACAAGGGGCTCCGGACATTTCTGGAAGCCCAGGAAACGACTGGCTTTGACGCGCTCCGACCCAAAAATCCGGGCGGAAGCGGTATCCCTGGTTAAGGAGGTATTCGTTATTTTGGAGCAGCACGGAAGAAGAGAACAGCCGTCCCCCCAGCAGCCTCAGCGGCGCAGGAGGTCCAGGAAGCCCAGCCCGGTGCGGATTGTCCTGGGCGTGGTGAAGTGGATATTCATTACACTGTGGACGGTCCTGCTCATCGGCGTCTGCACGGCGCTGATCGGCCTGCATTTCTTTAAGGAGTATATTGAGACCGTGGTGGTCCCCAACGTGGAGGTCCGGGCGGAGGACTACACCATGAGCCTCAGCTCCTTCATTTACTACCAGGACAAGGAGACGGGGGCGTGGAAGGAGTTCCAGAACGTCCACGGCGAGCAGAACCGCATCCTGGTGGATTTTGACGAAATGTCGCCTTACCTGTGGCAGGCCGCCGTGGCGGTGGAGGATAAGAGGTTCTTCCAGCACGAGGGCGTGGACTGGCGGCGGACCCTGGGGGCGGTGAAGGAGCTGATTACCGGAGACGGCAGCTACGGCGGATCCACCATCACCCAGCAGGTGCTGAAAAACATGACAAAGGACAACATGCCCTATGTCAACCGGAAGGTCCGGGAGATTTTCCGGGCGCTGGAGTTCGAGAAGAACTACAAGGACTACGGGAAAGAGTATATTCTGGAGCTGTATCTGAACACCATCTTTTTGGGGCAGAGCTGCTACGGCGTCCAGACGGCGGCCCAGTTCTATTTCGGCAAGGACGCCAAGGACCTGGACTTGGCGGAGAGCGCCTGCCTCATTGCCATCACCAACAACCCGTCTTTGTACGGACCCATGTACAACATCACCTACACCCGGGAGGACGGCACCAAGGTCACGCCCCGGGAGCTGAACAAGAACCGCCAGGAGATGATTCTGGACCTGATGGCGGCGGATGATATCATCAATCCCGAGACGGGGCTCCCCTATATCACCAAGGCCCAGGCCGAGGCCGCCAAGGCGGAGGTTTTGCAGTTCGCCGACGGGTCCACCTCCGCCGAGGAGATCGTGGAAAAGGCCGTGGGCAAGATCGAAATCAACTCCTGGTTTGTGGACAAGGTGATCCAGGACGTGGTGCAGGGCCTGCAGGAGGAGTACAACATCACAAAGGATGAGGCCTACACCCGCCTCTACAACAGCGGCTACCGCATCTACACCACCCTGGACCCGGACATTCAGGCCCTGGCGGAGAGCATCTATGAGGACCGGAGCAACCTGGACGTCACCTCCCGGAACGGCCAGCAGCTTCAGTCCGCCATCACCATCCTGGACCCCTACACCGCCGACATCGTGGCGATGGTTGGCAAGGTAGGGGAGAAGGACCGGAACCTGGGCTGGAACTGCGCCACGGCCAAGCGGCAGGTGGGCTCCTCCATGAAGCCCCTGACGGCCTACGCCCCCGCCCTGGATGCCGGGGTCATCACCCAGGGGTCCGTCTTTGACAACTACCCGGTCCAGGAGCTCAACGGAACCCCCTGGCCCAAGAACTCCCCCAACACCTACACCGGCTTCACCACGGTGCGGACCGGCGTGCAGAAATCCATCAACACCATCGCCGTCCAGGCCCTCCAGTCCGTGGGGGTGGAGGAGGCCTACCGCTTCGCCACGGAGAATCTGAACCTGGGGCTGGTGGCGGACGACATGGTAGTGGGCGCCCTGGGCATGGGCGGCCTGACCCGGGGACTGAACACCGTGGAAATGGCGGCGGCCTACGCCTGCTTTGTCAACAACGGCGTGTACAACGAGCCCCGGACCTATGTCCGCGTCACCCGCGTCGACAACGCCACCGGGCAGGAGGTGACGGTGCTGGAGAACGAGAGCGAAAGCCACGTGGCCATGAAGGAAACCACGGCCTACCTGATGACGGACATGCTGAAAAACGCTGTGTCCTCCGGCACCGGCGGACAGGCCCGGTTTGGCGGCATGCACATCGCCGGGAAAACCGGAACCACCAACGACAACAAGGACCGCTACTTCGTGGGCTTCACGCCCTACTACGTGGCGGCGGTGTGGACAGGCTACGAGGCCCCGGAGCGCATCAGCTACAGCGGGAACCCGGCCATCACCATGTGGAAGAAGGTCATGGAGCCCCTCCACATGGACTTGCCCGACAAGGACTTTGACAACAAGCCCGCTACGGGGCTGACCAGAATCAGCGTGTGCCTGGACAGCGGCCTGCTGGCCACCGACGCCTGCCGGGCGGACCCCCGGGGAAACCGGACCGGCTTCTTCGAGGCGGCGTCGGGCACCGGGCCTTCCGAAGAGTGCACCGTCCACAAGGTGGTGTCCTACTGCACGGAGGGCCATTGTCTGGCGGGGGAGACCTGTCCCGAGGCGGTGGTGGAGCAGCGGGCCTACCTGGACTACGTCCGGGAGGACTACGGCCCCAGCATCAAGGCGGAGGACGACGCCTATCTCATCAGCAGCCTGGAAAAGATCACCGAGATCTCGGAGACAAATCCCATCGGCGGCTGTCCCGCCCACAACGGCCTGCCCCCGGTGAACCCGGAGGACCCGCTGAATCCCGAGGACCCCAACAACCCGAACGGCGGGACCACGGCGAATCCCTCGGAACCCTACGTCCCCAGCCCCGGCGAGAGCCACGAGGGCTACGGCACTCCGCCGCCCGAACCGGACCCGAAGCCGGATCCGGAGCCGGTGACGCCCGTTGAGCCGGAGGAGCCGGGAACCACGGACCCGGGCGGCGGCGGACTCTTCGAAGACCTCTGGGGCATTGCGCCCTGAACCGAATCAAGCCGGAAGGGCGCCGCGGAAGCGGCGCCTTTTTTTGACCGCAATCCCCCCTCAGATTGCGACCGCTTTCCCGCCCGTCCTGTCCTATAATAGCTCTTGGAAAAGGGGGGCGGGACGCCGTGACGGTCATCTACATCGACAGCGTGTTTGTGCTGAACGCCCTGATGGACTATCTGCTCCTCCTCTGCGCCGCGCGCCTTGCGGGCCTGCCCCTGCGGCGGGGGCGCTATGTCCTGGCGGCCCTGGCGGGGGGCGCTTACGCGGCGGCGGTGTTTCTGCCGGGGCTGGGCTTCCTGGCCCAGACGCCGGTGAAGCTGGCGGCGGGGGTGCTGCTGGGGCTCATCGCTTACGGCGGGGAGGAGAAGCTGCTGCGGCTTGTGCTGCTGTTTTTTGCCGTCTCCTGCGCCATGGCGGGCTGCGTGCTGGGCCTGGGCCTCCTGGCGGGAGGCGGGGTCCCGGCGGTGAACGGGGTGTTTTACACCAACGTGGACGCCAGGGCCCTGGCGGTGGGCGCGACGGCGGCTTACGCCGTGCTCTCCCTGGTGTTCCGGGCGGCGGCGGCTCACGGGGTCCGGGGGGAGCTGCTGGCGGTCCGGGTCTCCATCGCCGGGCGGACGGCGGAGCTGACGGCCCTCCGGGACACGGGCAGCGGCCTCCGGGCCCCGGACGGCCGGGCGGCGCTGGTGGCGGCCCCGGGGGCGCTGGACGCCGCCCTGCCCCCGGAGGTGGTGCGGCTGCTGCGGCGGCGGGGCCTGGAGGCCCCGGAGGAGCTGCTGGAGCCCCTGCGGGCCGTCGCTCCGGCCCTGCGGCCCCGGCTGACGCCCTACCGGGCCGTGGGAACGGCGGGAGGGCTGCTGCTGGCGATCCGGACGGACTGGATGGAGATCAACGGAACCCGCTACCCGGGGCTGACGGCAGTCCTGTCCCCCACGGCGCTGGGGGAGGGCTGCGCGGCGCTGTGGGGCGGGCCGGCTGGAAAGGGAGGACGACATGGAACTGCTGGGAAAACTGAGAAGGCTGCTGATCCGGCTGGGGCTTTGGCCTTCGGCGGGGATTCACTACATCGGGGGCAGCGACACCCTGCCTCCGCCGCTGACCCGGGAGCGGGAGGCGGAGCTGCTGGCCAACATGGACGAGGCGGCCCGGCAGGAGCTGATTGAACATAACCTGCGGCTGGTGGTGTACATCGCCCGGCGGTTTGAGAACACGGGCATCAACATCGAGGACCTGATCTCCATCGGGACCATCGGCCTGATCAAGGCGGTGGGGACCTACCGGACGGACAAGAACATCAAGCTGGCCACCTATGCCTCCCGGTGCATTGAAAACGAAATTCTCATGTACCTGCGGAAGAACGCCTCCCGCCGGGGGGAGGTGTCCTTCGACGAGCCGCTGAACACGGACTGGGACGGCAACGAGCTGCTGCTCTCCGACGTGCTGGGCACCGACGAGGACGTGGTGATGCGCCCCATTGAGGAGGACGTGGACCGCTCCCTGCTGGCCCAGGCCATCAACACCCTGTCCCCCCGGGAAAAGGAGATCATCACCCTCCGCTTCGGCCTGGGGGGCGGGAAGGAGCAGACCCAGAAGGAGGTGGCGGACCGGCTGGGCATCTCCCAGTCGTACATTTCCCGGCTGGAGAAGCGGATCATCAGCCGCCTGAAAAAGGAAATCCTGCGCCTCTCTTGACAATTCCCGGCGGGGATAGTATACTAACGTCCATGTAAACGCAAGGAAGGGAAGCAGTACCCGGTCTGCCAAGGCCCAGAGAGGACGCGGTTGGTGCGAGCGTCCGCGCGGCGGCGGGGGAAGTCGTCCCGGAGCGGCGCGGCTGAACGGGGAGTAAGCCGCGACGGAGGTCCCGCCGTTAGAGGGGAGACGAGTGTCCCGCAAGGGAAATTCAGGTGGTACCGCGGATGGATGCATTCGCCCTGAGCCGAGAGGCTTGGGGCGGTTTTCTTTTGGGAGGAGCCGAGATGGTATTCCTGGTGCGGGAGACTTTGACGGAGGAAGACAAGGCCGCCTGCCGGAAGGCGGCTGAGCGCTGGTGCAAATCCCTCCGGAAGCCGGACAGCGGGCAATGGAGCCGAAAGTTCATGTGCCTCTGACTGACGGCGCCAAGCTGTTTTTCTATGATAATAATCACCCTTGACTGCGGCATTTGGAATCCGGCGAATGCCTGGACGGTGATATGCCTGGCGGGCAGCTGGCGGAAGATCCGGCTCTGGCCGCCCCGGGCTCCCGCGTTTTGGAAACCGGTGCTTGTGCCGGAATGGTGGAATGTTCCCCTCCGGACCGCATTTTTTGGAAACGGCAGCTTTTCTATTTGGGCGCCGACAGAGAGCGTTCGCTTGGGCTATTCGGAAATTGCCGGCATCTGGGAGGATGGAGAGAGGTTTTACTTATTTTTTAAGGACCACCCCTCCCTGGTTTTGCAGAAAAGCGGACTTGGACGCCGGATGCCGGAGAATTTTCGGAACTTCCTGGAACGGGAATACGGACGGCCTGTGGAAAGGATCAAATAGCGATGGAATTTCAGTTTGAGACAAGATACGATCAAAAGGGCTTGACCGCCCTGGCCCGGGCCCTGCGCAAGACGATTCGGAAAAAGCGCAGCCGGAGGAGCCATATATTTGGCTGGTGTATCGCGGCGCTGGCAATTTTGCTGATTGCCGCGCGGCGGCTTCTGGACGAGCCGTGGACCCTTCGGGACACCCTGAACTGCGGCGTCGGCGTGATATTGATTGCGATATTGTTTACTGAGGATCAGGTCAATGCCTTCTTCGCCAAAAAGAAGCTGCTGCCCGGAACATCGTTTGCGAAGAGTGTCTTTACGGAGAAAAGCTATACTTCAACGACGGAAGCCGCGGCCACGGAATTTCGCTATGAGGCGGTTCGGCAGGTGTGCGAGACAGCGGATTACTTTGTGCTCCTGTTCAGCCGCCAGCATGGACAGATTTATGATAAATCTTCCCTGAGCGGCGGGACGGCGGAGGAGTTCAGGACCTTCATCACCGAAAAGACCGGAAAGCCGATGGCATATATCAAGTAAGAATACAAGTTTACAGAACAGGAGAACGCAACATGAGAAACGAACTGCCGAAAGTCTACGAGCCCCAGCAGGTGGAGGGGCGGATTTACGAGGCCTGGGAAAACGCCGGGTGCTTCCGGGGGGACCCGGACCCCGCTAAAAAGCCCTTCTCCATCGTCATGCCGCCCCCCAACGTCACGGGCCAGCTCCACATGGGCCACGCCCTGGACTGCACCCTCCAGGACATCCTGACCCGCTTCAAGCGGATGCAGGGCTATTCCGCCCTCTGGGTCCCCGGCGTGGACCACGCCGGCATCGCCACCCAGATCAAGGTGGAGGAGGAGCTGCGGACCAAGGAGGGCCTGACCCGCTACGACCTGGGCCGGGAGAAATTCCTCCAGCGGGTCTGGAAGTGGAAGGAGGAGTACGGCGGGCGCATCGTGGCCCAGCAGAAGAAGATGGGCGTGTCCTGCGACTGGTCCCGGTCCCGCTTCACCATGGACGAGGGCTGCTCCAAGGCCGTCCGGGAGACCTTCTGCGAGCTCTACGACAAGGGCCTCATCTACAAGGGAAGCCGCATCATCAACTGGTGCCCCCACTGCATCACGGCCCTCTCCGACGCGGAGGTGGAGTATCAGGACAAGCCCGGCTACCTCTGGCATATCCGCTATCCCCTGGCCGACGGGTCCGGCGATCTGGTGGTGGCCACCACCCGGCCGGAGACCATGATGGGCGATACCGGCGTTGCCGTGCACCCGGAGGACGAGCGCGTCCGGCACCTTGTCGGCAAG
>CAJTZL010000072.1 GCA_910583695.1 uncultured Oscillibacter sp. | reverse complement strand
AGCAGGTTGGGGTTCAGGGCGATGATGTAGGCCATCGTCATGAACGTGGTCAGGCCCGCCAGAAGCTCTGTGCGGACGTTGGTGCCGTTCTCCCGCAGGCGGAACAGGTTTTCCATAGGATTCCCTCTTTTCTCCTTCAGATTTTCACGGCAGGCGTTCACGGCGAACCTGTCAAAGGCCCGAAAACGCTGTCCGTATCTTTACTATACAGCATATTGCTGAAAAAAGCAAGGTTAATTTCACCGTCATTTGTGCTAAACATAAAAGGTCGATCTTTACACCCCGTGAGAAATTTACCCTTCCCGAAAAAGACTTTGAGCGGAGGCCTTGACAAAGTTCCGGGAGGGGGATACATAATAATGGTAGAAAAGAAAGGAGCGTGATTCCATGCCTGAGCGCAGAGAGGATGAAATCCGCCGGGAACTGCGGCGGATGCGGCGCGTCATAGACGTGGCCATGGGCCGGGAGGCGGCGGACCTGACGCTGAAAAATGCGTCTTACGTCAACGTCTTTACCGGGGAGGTGCTGACGGCGGACATCGCCGTGGCGGAGGGCCTCATTGCTGGCGTGGGGTCTTACTCCGGCCGGGAGGAGCGGGACTGCACCGGCAGGCTGGTGCTCCCGGGCTTCCTGGATGCCCACATCCACCTGGAGAGTTCCCTGGTGGCTCCGGCGGAGTTCGCCCGGGCGGTGCTGCCCCACGGCACCACTACGGTGGTGACGGACCCCCACGAGATTGCCAACGTCATGGGGGCGGACGGCATTGCGTATATGCTCCAGGCCACGGAGGGCCTGCCGGTGGACGTGCGGTTCATGCTGCCCTCCTGCGTCCCCGCCACGCCTCTGGACGAGTCCGGCGCGGAGCTGGAGCGGAAGGACCTGGACGGCTTTTACGGCCATCCCCGGGTTCAGGGCCTAGCGGAGATGATGAACTTCGTGGGCGTCCTGGCCGGGGACGAGGCGGTGCTGGAAAAGCTGGCGGCGGCCCGGCTGTCGGACCGGCGGATCGACGGCCACGCGCCGGATCTGGCGGGGAATGGCCTCAACGCCTACATTGCCGCCGGGGTCCGCTCGGACCACGAGTGCCACGACCTCCGGGACGCGGCTGCCAAGCTGGAGCGGGGGCAGTATATCATGATTCGGGAGGGCACCGCCGCCCGGAACCTGGAGGCCCTGGCCCCCCTGCTGAACGAGAAATACGGAAGCCGGTGCCTCCTCTGCACCGACGACAAGCACCCCGGCGACCTCCTGGAAAAGGGCCACATTGACGCGATCATCAAGCGGGCCGTTGGGCTCGGGGCGGACCCCGTTGCGGCGGTGAAGGCCGCTTCCCTCAACGCCGCCCAGTACTTCGGGCTGCATGACCGGGGAGCCGTTGCGCCGGGGTATCTGGCGGATCTGGTGATCATTGACGACTTCCAGAGCTTCCGGGTGGAGGCGGTCTATAAGCGGGGCGTTCTGGCGGCGGAACACGGCGCGGCCATGCCCTTCCCGGTCCCCGTGGTGGAGCCTGGGCTGACGGAGCGGGCCCATCATACCTTCCGGGTGGGAAGCCTCACGGCGGAGGACTTCCGAAATGACGGTCCCCTGGGCGTGGTGGGCATGGTGGACGGCGAGATCACCACCCTGGACGCGGGCCGGGCTGAGGCGGCGGACACGGCCCGGGACATCCTCCGGGCCGCCGTGGTGGAGCGGCACAGGGGCACCGGTCACATCGGCCTGGGCTTCCTTCGGGGCTACGGCCTGAAATCTGGCGCGGTGGCCACCAGCATCTCCCACGACTCACACAACATCATCGTGGTGGGGGCCGGCCCGGAGGACTGCGCCGCCGCCGTGAACCGGGTGGTGGAGCTGAACGGGGGCATTGTGGTCTGGAACGATGGGAAGCCCGCCGCGGAGGTTCCCCTGGCCATCGGGGGCATCATGAGCAGCGAGCCCCTGGAGGTGGTGAACGAGAAGCTGGAGGCCGCCAAGGCGGCGGCTTACGCCCTGGGAGTCAACCCGGGAATCGACCCCTTCATGACCCTGAGCTTCATGGCCCTGCCGGTGATTCCCACTCTGCGCCTCACCACCCGGGGCGTGTTCGACGTGGGAAGTCAGAGCTATGTGTGACGGGGAGAGGCTGTCCATTGGAAGCGAGAACCGGAAACGGAGGCGTCCCGAAAAGGACGCCTCCGTTTTTTGGATCGGTGAAAGCAAGATTATGCGTTCTCTGCGGGAGGAGTGCCGGACTGCTCCGCCGCAGGAGGCGTCTGGACGATGATCGTCTTGTCCTCTCCGCCCGCCAGCCTGCCGCCCAGCATTCCGGCGATGAGGGACTTGACATCCAGGCCCATGCCCTGGGTGATGCCCTCCGTGACCTGGGTGGTTCCGGTGACGATATCCTCCAGCAGCCTGGCGCTGTTGCCGGAGCCGTACATGGTGATTTTGTCCACCTTGGACAGGGGCTCGGCCACGTTCCGGGCAATTTCCGGCAGGGCCTGCATGACCATCTCAATGACGGCGGCCTCTCCGTACTTTTTCATGGCCTCCGCCTTTTTGTCGATGCCCTCGGCCTCCGCCAGGGCCTTGGCCCGGATGGACTCGGCTTCCGCCTTGCCCACGGCGGCAATACCCTCCGCCTCCTGCTCCTTGGCGAACTTCTGGGCCTCGGCACTCTTGCGCTCCGCCTCGGCCTCCTGCTCCTGCTCATAGCGCTTGGCCTCCGCGTCCTTCTGCCGCTTGTAGAGGGCGGCCTCCGCCTCCTGCTGCAGGCGGTAGCGCTCCGCGTCCGCTTTGGCGCGGATTTCCGCCTCCAGCTTCTGCTTCTCCACCTCGACCTCGTACTGCTTCAGCTCCGCCTGACGCTGGGTCTTGGCAATTTCGGCGTTGACCGTGGCGGTTTCGATGCTCTTGCGCTGCTCCTGGCTCTGGATTTCATAGGCGGCGTCCGCCTCGGCCTTCTTGCCGTCCGCCAGGATTTTCAGCTCCGCCCGCTTGATATCCAGCTCCGTCTGCTTCTGGGCGATCTGGGTGTCCGCCAGGACCCGGGCCTCGTTAGACTCCCGCTCCGCCTCCGCCTGGGCGATGGCGATGTCCCGGTCCGCCTGGGCCTTGGCTATGGCGGCGTTTTTCTTGATGAGGCTGGTATTATCCGCGCCCAGATCTTTGATGAGCCCGTTTTCGTCGGTGACGTTTTGGATGTTGCAGGAGAGGATTTCGATGCCCAGCTTGTCCATGTCCTTGCTGGCCTTCTGCATCACCTGATCGGAGAAGGAATCCCGGTCCGTGTTGATTTCCTTCAAGGACAGGGTGCCGATGATCTCCCGCATGTTGCCCTGGAGGGAGTCCTGGAGGTCCCGGGTGATTTCCTCCGGGCGCTTGTTCAGAAAGTTCTTGGCCGCCAGCTTGATGCCCTCCGCGTGGGGGGAGATGCGGACCTTTGCTACGGCGTCCACATTGACGTTGATAAAGTCGCTGGTGGGGACGGACTGCTCGGTTTTGATGTCCACCGTCATCTGCCCCAGGTACAGCCGGTCCATGCGCTCAAAGAAGGGAACCCGGATTCCGGCCCGGCCGATGAGGACCTTGCTCTCCTTTTTCAGGCCGGAGATGATGTACGCCTGATCGGGCGGGGCCTTGACGTAGCCGGTCAGGATGATGAGCAGCACCACCACCACGGCCAGGATGACGGGAAGCAGGGACAGGATGTTGTCAAGCATGAAGAACTCCTCCTTTCAATATAGAACACAGCAGCTTCTCTATATGGAAACAAGCCGGAACGAAGGGACGGTGTTCCCGGCGACTTGGAATTTTCCTCAGATCTCCTGCGGGGTGCTCCCCGGGACGTCGCCCCGCAGGGCGGCCAAGCGCTCCAGGACAGTCACTTCCGCCTCCAGGCTCCGGCGGCTCTGCTCCCGCCGGGCCTGCCCGCCGCCGGAGAGCACCTGGGACAGCACGTGGATGGCCCGAAGGCTCAGGGCCGCCTTTCCGGCGGGGTCCTCTCCGCCGCTCTCCGCTTGGGCCAGCTCCTGCAGGGCGAGCTCCAGGGTCTGGAGGTAATGGGACTCCAGGCGGGCCCTTGTGGAGGCGTCCAGGGCGTCGTAATGCCGGAGGACCAGGGTTTCCAGACTCTCCAGGGCCGTCCGGACAAAGGCGGTTTCCACGGAGGCCCCAGCCTGCCGGATGCGGGAATAGACGCCGCGGGCGCTTCCAAGCCTGGGGGCGGTGGAGTCCAGGAAGCGATGCAGAAGGGGCTGGAGCCCGTCCAGGTCCCGGGAGACCGCAGCCAGCCGCTCCGCGTAGGCGGCGAAGACGCCGCCGTCCCCGCCGGACCAGGATTTCATGAGGGGAACCAGGACGTTCCGGACCGCACCCAGCTCCTCCGCGACGGCCGCGAGGCCGTCCAAATAGTCGTCCAGGAGCTTTGGGTCCTTTTCCCGCAGCGATTCGGCGTTCCCGGCGAAAAACAGGGACCGGCCGGCGGAGGCAATCCCGGCGGCCTTGTCCTTGAGCTCGTCGCCGCACAAGAGGCGGATGCGCTCCATGGAAAGCCCCGTGACGGAGGCGGGAACGGCGGTGTGGATGGCGGTCAGGGCCCGCCGGATGTCCGCGCACAAAGACTCCAGCCGCTCCTGCCTCCAGGAGGGCGCTTCCTCCCGGGGCGGCTGGGGAAGCTCCTCCCGGCAGGACCGGCGGGGATAGGGCTCCGCCGTGACCTCGAAGGGAATGCGCTTTTCTCTGCCGACCTTTGTGGCGAAAATGGTAAAGGCGGTGGTCATTGTCAGCCCCATCTCCCTGCAAGCCTGTTCCATGCTCTTTTTTACGGATTCGTCAATGCGAAAATTTACCATAACCTGTGCCATGAACGTCACTCCCCTCAGCACAAGTCTATTATAGCACTTGTAAAGCAAAATGCAATATATTTCTTTACAGAGGGCAAAATTATTTTTGCCCTCCAACGGGGCGGCGGGGAAGGCGGAAGCCCTCCGCGCATATTGCAATCCCGCCGCAGGGCATATATAATGGAGGCGTCAACGCTGGAAACCATTCCCGCAGTCACGCGGCGGCGGGCCTGTGCAGAAACATACGAAACCGGCGCACGCCGGAGAGGGAGGCTGTCATGGCGGAGCAGAAAGCATTCAAGGTGTGGGGGCGGCACGAAATGGCGTCCAAGCTGATTTTGTTCTGCGTCCCCCTGGCGCTGGGGATGTTCGGCTTTCACCTTGCCGGAAACCTGCGGACGGCGGACGCGCTGTACGCCTGTGTGTGCATGTATATCCTGGGCTATCAGACAACGCCGCCGAATATCTGGGTGGAGCTGGCCCGGTGGACCGCGCCGCTGGCCACCCTGGGGGCCGCCGTGACGCTGCTCACCGCGCTGCAGGTGCGGGTTCGGAACCTCCTTTGCTATCTGCGGGGCCGGAGCGTGGCGGTGTACGGCCCGGAGGAAGAGCGGCGGGAGCTGCTGGAGGCGCTGGGCGGGTCCGGCATAGAGGGGCGGGACCGCTTTGTCCGGGCCCGCAGCTACGTCCTTTTGAATCCGGAAGAGGAGAACTTCCGGTTTTGCGGCCTGAACCGGCAGCGGCTGCAGGACTGCCGGGTTTACCTCAAGTGCCGTTCCCTTCCGGCGGAGTTTGCCGCCGGAGAAAACCTGCATCTCTTTTGCCCGGAGGAGGCCGCGGCCCGGCTGTTCTGGAAAAAGCGGAGGCTGTACGAGACCCTCCTCCGCCGGGGGAAGCGGCTGAACGTGGTGCTCCTGGGCTTTGGCATCCTGGGAGAGGAGGTCCTGCGCTATGGCCTGCTGCACAATATCTTTGACCCCGGACAGCGGATTGAGTACCATATTTTCGGGGACGGCGGCGGCTTTGCCGCCACGCATACGCAGCTTTCTTCCATGGGGGACCCGGTGATCTTCCATGAGGAACCCTGGTACGAGCGGACGGCGCTGCTGGAGGACGCGGCGGCGCTGCTGGTCCTGACCCAGGAGGACCAGCTCCGGCTGGTGCGGAGCCTTCTGCTGGCTGTCCGGGCTCCGGAGATCGACGTCTTTGCCGCCGGAGACGCCGGAGCGAAGCTGCTGGAGGGACAGAAGCGGCTGACGGTGTTCTCCTGGCAGCGGGAGGCGCAGAGGCCGGAGCACATCCTTCAGAATACGCTGTTTGCCCGGGCCAAGAGGCTCAACCTCCACTATGTGCGCCTCTCCGGCAGACCGGACGAGGGAATCGACCGGGAGTGGCGGAAGCTGGACGCCTTCACCCGGTATTCCAACGTCAGCGCGGCGGATTACCACGACATACGCCTCCAGATGCTGGACGCCTGGGGATGCGCCGAAGAGGCGCTCCCGCCGGACACGCTGGAGCGGCTGGCGGAGCTGGAGCACATCCGCTGGTGCCGCTACCACTACCTGCACAATTGGAAGCACGGCGTACCCACGAACGGCAGACGGAAGGACCCGGTCCGGCGGGAGCACGTGGATTTGTGTCCCTACGAAGAGCTGGAGGAGTCCGAAAAAGAGAAAGACCGCAGGAACGTGCTGACGCTTTTGGAGCTGGACGACGGCGGCCGCGAGGGAGAGGAGCGGTGACGGATGAGAGGAGAACGGAAGGAGGAAAGCCCGGGAGCACGGCAGTATGATGCGTTTCTCTCCTACTGCCACGGCGGCAGGGACGCGAAGCTGGCGGAACGGCTTCAGACCCTGCTGGAGAATTACCGGCTGCCGGGAAGCGGGCGGCGGCTCCGGGTCTTCCGGGACAATACCGAGCTTCCCGCCAGCAGCGATCTGGGCGGCGAGCTCCGGGATGCGCTGGAGCGGTCCCGCTATCTGATCTCCGTGTGCTCGGAGAAAACGAAAAACTCCAAGTGGTGCATGGAGGAGATCCGGCTGTTCCGGGAGCTCCACCGGGGAAGCGGGGAAAACCTGCTGATTCTCCTGGTTGGGGGAGAGCCGGAAGCGGTCATTCCGGAGCAGCTGAGGACGCGGGAGGACGGGACCCCCCTGGAGCCGCTGTATGTGGACGTTCGGGGCGGGACCCTGCGGGAGAGCCTGCGGACCCTCCGGTCGGAATACTGCAAGCTGGCCGCGGCCCTGCTGGGCTGCGGCCTGGACGATCTGCTGCAAAGGAACCGCCGCCGGAGGCGCAGACGGATTGCCGCCGCCGCCGGGGGCGCGTTTGCGGTGCTGGCTTCCGTGCTGGTGGTGGTGTCCCTGTTTGCCTATCGCACCTGGATTTCCGAAAATCAGTACCGGCTTATGCTGGCCAACAGCTTTGCCCAGGAGGGCGCGCGTCAAAACGAGGCGGGAAACCCCCAGGAGGCGCTGGCCAATTACAGCCGGGCGCTGTCTCTGGACGCGGAGCAGTCCGCCGCCAGGACGGGGACGGCGCTTTTGCTGCAAAACCACCTCTGGCCGGCAGCGGAGGAGATGCTTCCCGGGCGGGTGAAGGACGGGCGCTTCTGGCCGGTGCCCCAGGCGCTGGCAGGGGACCCGGACGGCGGATATTACCTTGTGAGCGGCCCGGAGGGAGGGCTGGTGGTCAACGCCTCCGGGGAACAGACCGCAGAGCTGGGGCCCGCGTTTCAAAACGTCCAGGGCGCTTCCAACGGCTGGTGGACCTTCCTGGACGGGGACATCCTGCGCTTTTACCGGCCGGAGACGGGGGAGGAGCGGAGCCTGCCCTGTCCCACGGAGGTCAGCCCCGGGTGCGGTATGGAGTTCGCGGACCTTCCCGGCAAGGGCCCCAGGGCCCGGATGCTGCCGGACGGGCGTGCCGTCGCGGCCGGCCGCGGGATGGTGTATCTCTACCGCTTTGACCGTCCAAACCAAGCGGTGGAGGCGGGACGGGCGGATCTGGCGGAGGCCTTCCCGGTGGACGCCGCCCAGCGGGGCATATCCGATACCAGCGAAATTTGGCTGTCGGAGGACGGCTCTTTGGCGGTGGTCAGCAGCTACGCCGGCGCGGCCATATACGATACGGCGGGGCTGGAGCTGAAATCCACCGTGGTCAAGTACCGCTATGGACTGAGCGGGGTGGATATCAGCCGGGACAATCAGTATTGTGTGCTGGCCTATGGAAATCCCTGCCGCATCGACCGCCTGAACCCCGGGGGAATGTTCGAGGTCTTCTCCTTGGACGGAACCTGCCTGTTTTCCTCCCCGGTCTATGACCGGGAGACCTTTCTGGGGGCGGCCTTCTGCCCCGGCGGCGGGGACTGCCTGCTGGTCTGGAGTGCCGGGGCGGTTCACGTCTGGAACTGGAGGGAGGGGCGGGAGATCGCGGCTCCCATCCGGGCGGAGGGCGTGACCGGCGCGTGCTTCGGGGCGGCGGGGAGCATCCTGGTGGAGGACGAGAGCCGGACGGTGACGGCCTATACGCTGGTGGGGCCGGTGGAGCGGGACTCCGTGTCCATACCGGAGGAGTGGGCCCTTCCCGTCACGCTGGGACAGCACTACATGGAGGCGGAGGGGCCGGAGGGCATGCGGGCGGCGGCCGGCAGCGGAAGGCTGGCCCTTTTGGACGCCGGCGGGACGGAGCTGGCGGCGGCGGAGCTTCCCGCCGTGGGCGGGCGCGCCGCGCTTTCGCCGGATTTCCGGACGGTCTATGTCTACAGCGGCAGTGTCCCGGGGCTGATGGCGGCGCCGGTGGACTTCCAGGCGGGAACGCTGGGGGAAGTCCGGCAGCTGGACACCGGAGGGGAGACCGTCCTCAGCCTTTGGAGCGGGAATGACTGGGCCGCTGCGGAAACCGGCTCCCGGGAGCTGCTGCTGTTTGACGAGGCGGGGGAGCGGACCGGCAAAATCACGCCGGAGCGGTACGGAAATCTTGCCGCCGTGCGGATGGACGCGGAGAGGGAATGCGTGGTCCTCCTGGTGGAGACGGCCGCCGGGGCGGCGGACAGCTTCCACTTGGAGCAGGGGGGAGCCGTGGAAATCTGGGACGTCTCCTCCGGAAGGCGGCTGGCCTCCTTCCTCCAGGAGGAGGAGATTGACGCCGCGGGGGTCCTGGAAGACGGCGCGCTGGTCTGGAGTGCCGGAGGACAGGTCCGCCTCCGGCAGCTGAAAGCGCCCCCGCCGGATGCGGAGGCGCTGGCGTTCCTGGAGAGGCTGGGCTGTCTCACCCTGGACGAGAGGCAGGAGCTTGTTCCCCAGGTCCCTGGGGATTCGGGCCTCCGGACAGGGAGCTGGTGGGCCTTGGGAGCCTGGGAAAGGGCCCTGTATTTCCAGGAGAGCCCTCCTCAGCAGAACTCCGGCCCGGAGGGGCTGGCCGCCGCCGCAGACCTGGGGAGCGGCGGCTGGTTCGACCGCTGCGACCGCCTGTGGCAGGCACTTCTGGACGGGGAGGAGGAGCTGAGCCCCGGGGAGCTGGACGGCTTTTACGGCATGTACGAAAAGGCGGCGGAGGACAGCGGAAGGCTGGAGCGCCTGGGGCCGGGGCTGGAGGCGTACATTGAGCTGAATCTGCGGCTCATCCGGGGAGACCGGGAGGTTGTGTCCGCATTCGACATCAAAATGCTGGAGACCTTGGCGGCCACGGAGGCCTTTGACGAGTGCATCGCCGGGGCCTGCCGTCAGGCGGCCGCCTTGTCCCAGGGGACGGCGGACAACGGCATGGAGGGCTATGCCGAGATGATGGCCTACAGCAAACGTTATTTTGAGCTGCTGGCGGATGCGCTTTCCGGCAATGGCTGCGAGGCGGCGCGTTCGCTGGCGGAGTTTTGCTCCGGCAGTCCGGCGCTGGAGCTCTACCGGGTGACGCCGCTGACGCTGGTCCGGCTGTATGAGGGAGATTCCCAGGCCGCCGCCGAAGCCGCCGGGGCCTGGCTGGCGGACTGCAATGCCCGGATGCCGGGGAACGAGGAGGTGTGGCTGGAGCAGCTTCGCTGTAACCACCTTTTTTACGGCATACTGGTTCAGCGGGGAATGCTGGATGCGGCGGTTTGGGAGGACTATCTTCTCCGCCTGGACGCTGCATAAAAGCGGCGGAGCATCGCTCCGCCGCTTTCGCTTTTCAATTCTCCTGCCCTATCCGCCGGGCTGTTTCCGCAGAATCTTCTCTATGGGCCGCCCCTTTGCCAGCTCGTCAATCAGCTTGTCCAGGCAACGGATGTCCCGCAGGACGGGGTGCTCGATTGCCTCCACCCGCACGCCGCAGACAACGCCGGTAATCAGCCGCCGGGCCGGATTTGGCTGGGGCGCGCTGAGGAAGAAATCCTTATAGCAGAGGGGAGACGCGCGGCAGGTCTCGATGTCCTCCGGACGGTATCCCGTCAGCCAGGAGATGACCTGATCAACCTCCGCCTTTGTGCGGCCTTTTTTCACAGCTTTGTTCAGCAAAAGGTCGTAGACCTTTCCGAACTCCATTTGAAAAATCTTCTCTTCCCGCATGTGCGTTCACACTCCTGACAGAATGGGCGGCCGCCCCGCCGTAATCCGGGCGGCTTCGCAATGAGCCGGAACTCCGCGCCCCGGCTCTTTTTCAAAACTGCTTCAACGGCAGGGAATCGGAATCAAAGAGGTTGCCCGTCAGCTCCGGCAGCTCCACACCGCGCAGGGACGCAGACGGGAGGGCGGCACAAGGGTAACGGGCTTGCTCAGCTAGGCCGGGGGGACTACCCTTTTCCCGGCCTCGTTGGGCGTTACTACACCGCAGTGTTGCTGAATGCTATATTGTCCAGACTTGATATAATTTCTTTCAATTCAGCGACCGAAATTATTGCTTCATTTATGCTTATACCTTGTAATTTATGTCTGCTACTCTCCAATTCATAATCAAGTTTGCCTGCTAAAATCTTTACATTTGCACCACTGCATACCGCGAAAATGAAGTAATTATTATCTGCTAATGATGTTGGAGATATATCAAAACGATAATTATTTTCAACATCAATATTTTCAGGAAAGGTAATGTTATATATGTTATAATTTAACGGCCATAGTCTTGTAGAATCTGTGAGAACAATACCTAGCATTAATCCATGTGAAAATATTGGTACAGGAATATATTGCTCTCTAAACAAATAAACTCCATCTGCACCATGACCGCCAGACAAAACTATGAGGCAAACAGAATATCCCCTATTTATAATT
>CAJTZL010000071.1 GCA_910583695.1 uncultured Oscillibacter sp. | reverse complement strand
ATTGAAAACGAGAGAAACCCCTGATGGGTTTCTCTCGTAGCTCTTTTCCTTTCCGTTCGCTATCAGACAACCCACCTTTGGCAAGCTGGGCCCGCCGGAAACGGCGGGTTCTTTCTATGGGAAAGCATCCTGCAGGGGCGGACCTGCTTATCCGCTCTTTTCCCAGGGCCCAAACGCTTCCAGGAGAAAGATGCAGTTGTCCCATACCCCCTCTCCGCGCCCCCGTACCGCGGAAAAGCCGCCTCTTCCCTTGTTTCACGTGAAACCCTTTGCTTTCTCCGCCATTTTTTCAAAAAATTGTGGGTTTTGACCTTGCAAGCCTGTCCCGGCCTTGTTATAATGAATTTTTGATAGAAAGTAGGTGCTTTTGTGTCAAAGATCATCGCTGTTGTGAATCAAAAAGGCGGCGTGGGGAAAACCACCACCTGTGTGAACCTGGCCGCCGCCCTGACGGAGGCGGGACAGAAGGTCCTCCTCTGCGATTTTGACCCCCAGGCCAACGCCACGTCCGGCATGGGAGTGGATAAAACGGTCTCCAAGGGGGTCTATTCCGCCGTCATCGGGGAGCTGCCCGCCGCAGAGGCGGTGGCTCATACACGCTATGGGGACGTGCTCCCCTCCAACAAGGCCCTGGCCGGGGCCGGTGTGGAGCTTATCGGCATGGAGCGGCGGGAGTTTTTGCTGAAGGACGCCCTGGAGCCCCTGCGGGAGAGCTACGACGTTATTCTCATTGACTGCCCTCCCTCCCTGGAGCTGCTGACCCTCAACGCCTTGTGTGCGGCGGACTCCATTCTGGTGCCGGTGCAGTGCGAGTACTTCGCTCTGGAGGGACTTTCCGACCTGATGAATACCGTCCGGCTGGTGCGGCGGTCCCTGAATCCCTCCCTGGAACTGGAGGGGGTCCTTTTGACCATGTTCGACGGGCGAACAAACCTGTCTCTCCAGGTGGCGGAGGAAGTGAAGCACTACTTCCCCGGCAAGGTCTACGCCTCCGTCATTCCCCGGAACATCCGTCTTTCCGAGGCCCCCAGCCACGGAAAGCCCATCAGCGCCTATGACCGGACCTCCCGGGGGGCGGACGCCTACGCGGCCTTCGCTGCGGAGTTCCTGAAATAAACTACCTCTTTTAGAAAGGAGTGCGTATTATGGCAAACAAAAAGCCCTCCGGCCTGGGCCGGGGATTGGGGGCCCTGCTGGGGGACGACGTATTAAAACCGGAAGCCGCGGGGAATCTGTATTTACCCATTTCCCAGGTGGAGAGCTGCTCCGCCCAGCCCCGGAAGCTCTTTGACGAGGACGCTCTGGCGGAGCTGGCGGATTCCATTCGGGAGCACGGAGTGATTCAGCCCCTGACGGTGCGGAAGCTGTCCTCGGGCTATTATCAGATCATCGCCGGAGAGCGCCGCTGGCGGGCCGCCCGGATGGCGGGCCTCACGGAGATTCCTGCCGTGGTCATTGAGGCCGACGACCAGAAGGCGGCGGAGCTGGCCCTGGTGGAGAACCTCCAGCGGGAGGATTTGAACCCCATGGAGGAGGCCGCCGGATATCAGTCCCTGATTCAAACCTATCACATGACCCAGGAGGAGGCCGCCCAGCGGGTGGGCAAGTCCCGCAGCGCCGTGGCCAACGCCATGCGGCTCCTGGGCCTTCAGCCCGGCGTGCGGAAGCTGGTGGAGGAGGGAAGCCTCTCCGCCGGACACGCCCGGGCCCTTCTCCCCCTCTCCCCCGCCCTGCAGATGAAGGCGGCGGAAGCAGTGGTCCAGGGCCAGCTCTCCGTCCGGCAGACGGAGGCCCTGGCCAAGAAGATGCTGGCGGAGCCCGCGGAGGAGCCGGAGCTTCCGGAGCCGCCGAAAGAGGTGGACTACGCCGCCGAGGCCCAGCAGTCCCTGGCCTCCCGGCTGGGCCGGGGCGTGAAGATCGTCACAGGCCGGAAGAAGGGCCGGATTGAGCTGGAATACTACGGGCTGGACGACCTGAACGACCTGCTGGAGGCCCTGGCCCTCCTGAAAACCAACCGGAAAGGACCGGAGGCATGAAGCTGGAAAAACGGAACGAAAGCGGCCCCCTGGAGCCGGAGAAGGACCTGACGCCCACGGGAAAGAAGCCCGTGGTGGTCTATATCATGGTGCTGTTCATCGCGGCTTTTCTGCTGATGGCCTGGTCCTTCGCCTCCCACCAGCGGAGCAATACGGAGGCCATCGGGCGGCTCCAGAGCTCCGTCTCCGCCATGCAGGGCGTACAGGAGCGGGTGGTCAGCCTGGAAAAGGAGCTGGGGGCGGCTCAGGATACCATCCGGGAGCTGGAGCGGGGAACGGACCTGCGGGACAGTGAGCTGGACGCCTACCGCCGGCAGTACCAGGCCCTGGCGAATCTCTACTCCCTGGAACGACTTTACCGCCAGGAGAACCTGGAGGGCTGCCGGAAGGTCATCGACCGCATGGAGGCGGAGGATCTGGTGGTCTGCCTCAGTGACAATCTCCCTCTTTCCGAGCAAGAGCTGGGCCTCACCTTCTCCCCTTGGGAGCGCTACCAGCAGCTAAAGGAAGCCGTGGAGGCCCGGGAGGCGGAAGCCGTGGAAGCAGAGGCCAGGGAGACGGACGCCTCCTGACAGGAAAGGAAGGCCCATGAACAAAAAGACAGCGCTCATGACCCGGCTCAAGGTCCATTGGCGGGCCCTGGCGGTCGTTTTGGCCCTGATGCTGTGGGCGGCGTGGTATGCCCGGCCCGCAGACATTTACACACTGGCCCCCGGATTGAAGGAGGCCGATGCCATAGACATTTCCCTGCGGGATCTGGGGGGACAAGGCAGAGACTATCCCCTCAAATGCTTCTCCCCGGAGGACCCGGAGTGGGATACGGCCCTGGAAACGATAGAAGCTCTCCGATTCCGCCGCCCGCCCTGGAATCCCCTTTTGCAGTTCGTACCAAAGCACTCCTTCTCCGGCCGCGTCACCCATGACGGGGACCAGCACATTCTGCTCTCCCTCTATAAGCCGGGCGGAGGTTATATTCAGGTGCAATTTTTCATTGACGAGTGGACGTACAGCTCCCCTCATTCCAACCGGAATCTCACCCTCTGGGTAACAGATTCCAGGGAAACCGGGAAGACTCTGGCGGAGGCGTTCCGGCCATTGCTGGAATCCGATTGAGAGAAGAGCAGGCCCGAGAAACAGGCCATGGGTAACATGGCGGTTCCAGGGAGACAGGCCGCCGAGGGCGGCGGTCCCTACAAGGTGTTCTATTGATAGAAGGGCAAATCTCTGGAGGAATAGCCTGACCAGGGGGTCAGGCCCCACATCGTCAGAAGAAACTCCGCCCACTCCGTCCCCGCCTGGCGGCGAGGACTGCGCTCAGCTCCGTTCCTTCTTCCTCTCCCCACCGGAACCGCTTCGCTGGGTTCCGGCGGGGGCCCCATAGGGTGGCCTGCCGGCAAAAGGACGGGCCCGGGGGGACGGGCCGCCGGGCACCCGCAAGGGGTACTCCGCCGCCGTATGCGGCAAAGCCGCCAACGGCGGGCGCAGGACGGCCCCTACACAGGGTGTTCTGCCGAGAGAAAGACGGGCCCGAAAAAGGCGGACACATGCCCACTACCACCAGATCAGCGGCAGCGGAAAGAGGAGCTGGTCCATTCGGTGAAGAACAAACCCCCGCCGAATCCGATTGCGCGAGGGAAGTCATTCCGGCTCCGCCGATCATTCAGCCGCGGTCCCCCGTCGCTTCCCCCGTATCCTTCTTTTTCTCTTTTGGACCGTGCACGGCCCGTTTTCTCGTTTTCTTCTGGCAAGAAAAAGAGAAAATGGGGGGTGCATTGCACCAGCCATCTTCATGGCTGTAATCCCCCCGCCCGCAAGGGCGAGTACCAGCCCCGTTTCACGTGAAACACTCCAACGAGTTTAATTTAAATGAAAGAAGGAAATCATCATGCTTGATATCCGTTTCATCCGGGAAAACCCCGAGGCCGTCAAGGAAAACATCCAAAAGAAATTCCAGGACGCGAAACTCCCCCTGGTGGACGAGGTCATCGACCTGGACGCCAAGCGCCGCGCCGCCATCGCCGAGGCGGACCAGCTCCGCTCCAACCGCAACACCCTCTCCAAGCAGATCGGCGTGCTGATGGGGCAGTCCAAAAAGGACCCCTCCAAGCTCCAGGAGGCCGAGGCCGTCAAGGCCCAGGTCAAGGAGCAGGCGGACCGTCTGGCCGAGCTGGAGAAGCAGGAGAACGAGCTGGAGGCGGAGCTCCACAAGCGAATGCTGCTGATTCCCCAGATCATCGATCCCTCTGTCCCCATCGGTAAGGACGACAGCGAAAACGTGGAGGTCCAGCGCTTCGGCGAGGCCAAAACCCCGGACTTCCCCATCCCCTATCACACCGAGATCATGGAGTCCTTCGGCGGCATCGACCTGGACGCCGCGGGCCGGGTCTCCGGCAACGGCTTCTATTACCTCCTGGGCGACATCGCCCGGCTCCACGAGGCGGTGCTGGCCTATGGCCGGGACTTCATGATCGCCAAGGGCTTTACCTATTGCATCCCCCCCTTCATGATTCACGGAAACGTGGTGGAGGGCGTCATGAGCCAGACGGACATGGACGGCATGATGTACAAAATCGAGGGAGAGGACCTGTACCTTATCGGCACCAGCGAGCACTCCATGATCGGCCGGTTCATCGACCAGATTCTCCCCGCCGGAAACCTGCCCCAGACCCTGACCTCCTATTCCCCCTGCTTCCGTAAGGAGAAGGGTGCCCACGGCATCGAGGAGCGGGGCGTGTACCGCATCCACCAGTTTGAGAAGCAGGAGATGATCGTGGTCTGCAAGCCCGAGGAGTCCCCCATGTGGTACGAAAAGCTGTGGCAGTTCTCCGTGGAGCTCTTCCGCTCCCTGGATATCCCCGTGCGTCAGCTGGAGTGCTGCTCCGGCGATCTGGCGGACCTGAAGGTAAAATCCTGCGACATCGAGGCATGGTCTCCCCGGCAGCAAAAGTATTTTGAGGTCTGCTCCTGCTCCAACCTGGGAGATGCCCAGGCCCGGCGGCTCCGCATCCGCTATAAGGACGAATCCGGCAAGACCCAGCTGTGCCATACTCTTAATAACACCTGCGTCGCTCCTCCCCGGATGCTGATCGCCTTCCTGGAAAACAACCTCCAGGCTGACGGCACCGTGACCATCCCCGAGGTCCTCCGTCCCTACATGGGCGGCACGGAAAAACTCGTCCCCCAGAAGTAAGGCCCTCGTCACCGCGCACAAATCTAACGCAAATACCGGGGTATAGAGCGAAATAAAGCTCTTTTTGGTGCCTTTTTCTCAAGAGAAAAAGCACAACCCGTCTGGAGCCGATAGAAAGGACTTGAACGATGAAACGTATTGCCGGACTGATTTTAACGGCTGTATTCCTGTCCGCCCTCTGTATCCCTTGCGCCGCAACGGATACAGGGCGGGCCTACCCCGGCTTTTCCGACGTGGCGGAGGGAAGCGCCTCCTATGAGGCCATAAAGCTCTGCTATGAGCGGGGCCTGATGAACGGCACCTCGGACACGGCCTTCAACCCCCAGGGAAAGCTGAACGTGGCCCAGCTGGTGGTGCTGGCGGCGCGGCTCTACAATCTCCAAAACGGCGGCGACGGCACGGTGCCGGACCTGCCGGACCTAAGCCAGCCCTACCTCCGGTTCTATGACAGCGAGGGGAACCTTTTCGCCTCCTTCAACTCGGCGCAGGAGCTCCAGTACAACGCCGGGGAGCAGCCCTATATCTCTCTCAGCAACGCTCCCGACGCTCCCGACGCTCCCGACCTCCCCGAGACCTGCAAGCTGGAAATCGGCTTTGAGGACTATGGCCAGGTCAGGTCCTTTGAGGGCGTGAAGGAATCCCACGAGAGCGCCGGGGGCACCATGCACCAGGGCTTTGTGGGAACGGGCTACCGCTTCGCGGACCCGGAGGCCCGCCGCTTTGCCGCCCTGCCCAACCGATCGCTCATGGAACAATTCCAGGAGACTTGGTGGTTCCCCGCCGCCTTTTATCTGGGCATCGAGAATGTCCTGCACATCGAGGGCGAATTGTTCTACCGGGCCAGCAACGGGAACAACGGAGATGACAGCGGCTATGACCCGGCGGTGCGCTTCTCCAAGGACAACGCCACCCGTTCCCTCTTCGCCTGGCTGGTGGAGCGGACCGCGGGGGAGCTGGAAATCCTCAATGAGACGGTGGACATCCCCGACATAAACCCAGATGAAACCCAGGACGCCGCCGCCATCCTCCGGCTCTATCAGGCGGGCGTCCTCACCGGCGTAGACCAAGCCGGAAACTTCGGCGGGGGCAAAGAACTGACCCGGGCCCAGGCCGCTATCATGATGGCCCGAGTGCTGGAGCCCTCCCTGCGGGTCAAATCGGGCGGATAATCCTCTCCTATTCGTAGGAAACCGATCACTTTATACGAAAGGGAATCGAATTATGGCAGACAAGACCTCCGGCTTTTTCGCCGAGTTCAAAACCTTCATCGCCCGGGGCAACGTGATGGACATGGCGGTAGGCGTCATCATCGGCGGAGCCTTTTCCAACATCACAACCTCTCTCATCAACGACATCGTCATGCCGGTGCTGGGCATCTTCACCAGCTCCGTGTCCTTCGCCGACCTGTCCGTGGACATCGGCTCCGCCGTCGTCACCTACGGCAGCTTCATCCAGGCGGTTCTGAACTTCCTCATTATGGCCTTTGTGGTCTTCTGCCTTGTGAAAGCCCTGAACAGCTTCCACAAGAAAAAGGAAGCCGCTCCCCCGCCCCCGCCGGGTCCCTCCGCCGAGGAGAAGCTGTTGTCGGAGATCCGGGACCTGCTGAAGCAAAGATGATGGAAGCCATCCTCCGGGAGGGCCTGTCCGCCCTCTCCCTCCCCACGGAGGGAATCCCGGCCCTGCTCCGCTATTGGGAGCTGCTGGCGGAGAAAAACAAGGTCATGAACCTCACTGCCATCACGGACCCCGATGAGGCGGCAAGACTCCACTTCCTGGACAGCGCGGCCCTGCTGGCCCTGGCGGACCTCCGGGGGAAAACCGTGGTGGACGTGGGCACTGGGGCGGGCTTCCCGGGCCTTCCCCTGAAAATCCTGGAGCCCTCCATCCGCCTGACTCTGCTGGACGCCCAGCGCAAGCGGGTGGACTTCCTCCGGGAGGTCTGCGGCGGCCTGGGGCTGGAGGACGTGGCTTGCGTCCACGGCCGGGCGGAGGAATTTGCCCGGGAGCACCGGGATTCCTTCGACTTCGCCGTAAGCCGGGCCGTGGCGGCCCTGCCGGTGCTGGCGGAGCTGTGCCTGCCCCTGGTAAAGCCGGGAGGGCAGTTTCTGGCCATGAAGTCCGTGGACACCGGCGAGGAGCTGGGCGCCTCCGGCCGGGCGGCCTCCCTGCTGGGGGGACGGCTGGAAAAGCCCCTGGACTATGTAATTTCCGGCACAAGCATCCCCCGCCGGCTGGCAATTCTTACAAAAATAGGAGAAACCCCGAAAAAATATCCCAGAACATTTGCAAAGATCAAGAAGAATCCGCTATAATAGAAATTGCAAACATTACCGTTTGGAAGGGAGGCGCGTCCCATGGCGGGCCAATGCGTTGCCGTGGTCTCCGGCAAGGGGGGCACGGGCAAAACCTCCTTCACCGCCGGGGTGGGCTCCGCCCTGGCGCAGCTGGGACAGAAGGTGCTGTGCGTGGACTGCGACGTGGCCCTGCGGAACCTGGATCTGGCCCTGGGGCTGACGGACAAGGCCATTATGGACTTCACCGACGTGGCCCAGCAGCGCTGCCCCCTGGATGTGGCGGCGGTGGAGCACCCGGACCTCCCGGGCCTCTTCCTGCTGACGGCCCCCACCCGGAGCCGGGGCCGCCCGGTGACGGAGGAGCAGATGTCCCTCCTGCTGGAGGCGGCGCGGCAGCGGTTTGACTATTGCTTTCTGGACGCTCCGGCGGGGCTGGACAGCGGCTTTCAGCTGGCCACCTGCGCGGCGGACCGCTGCGTGGTGGTAGCCACGGCGGATGCCTCCTCCCTGCGGGACGCCCAGCACACGGTTATGGAGCTCCACCGCTTTCCCAACGGGCGGCTGCACCTGACG
This sequence comes from uncultured Oscillibacter sp., assembly GCA_910583695.1. Classification (GTDB taxonomy): domain Bacteria; phylum Bacillota; class Clostridia; order Oscillospirales; family Oscillospiraceae; genus Oscillibacter. Next base: position 3,057 of record CAJTZL010000071.1, on the reverse strand, counting down.
GTGAACCGGGTGCGGAGGAAGATGCTCCGCAGCATGCACGCCACCATAGACGACGCCATCGACCGGGCAGGCCTGCCTCTGATTGGAGTCATCCCGGAAGACGACGCCCTCCCCCTCTCCCTGAACAAGGGGGTGCCCCTGCTCTTGAGCAGCAGCCAGGGCGCGGCGGCGGCCTACCGGAACATCGCCAAACGGCTCCAGGGGCAGAAGGTTCCCCTGCTGCGAATCCGATAAGAAGCATCACCGGCCTCCGCCGGTTATGAAGACAGAAAGGAGCATGACATGAACATCGCACTAATGGCCCATGACAACAAGAAGGAGCTGATGGTCCAATTCTGCACCGCCTATGCCGGGATTCTGGCCCGGCACCAGCTCTACGCCACCAACACCACCGGACACATGATTGCAGACTCCACGGGCCTGGATGTCCACTGCTTCCTGACCTACGCCCACGGCGGCAGCCAGCAGATCGGCGCCCGCATCTCCTACAACGAGTTTGATCTGGTGCTGTTTTTCAACGACCCCGCCAACGAGGAGCGGGCGGAGGATATCTCCTACATCTCCCGCCTCTGCGACCAGAACCGGGTCCCCTTCGCCAGCAACATCGCCACGGCGGAAATGCTGGTCCTGGGCCTTGCCCGGGGTGATCTGGATTGGCGCTTGATTGTCAACCCCTCCACCTCCCGCCCCCTGGCCTGATACTTTTTTGAGAGAAAGGTACCCAAAGGGCCTGCGCACACTCTGGATGTCCGGTGGTTCCCCCAGCCGGAGCAGCGGCCAGGAAGGGTTTTTTCAGAGTCTTCGGACTTCCTTGTCTTCGTCTGCCCAAAAACAGGATTCCCAGATAATGGTTATTCCCGAAGGAAAATCCCGCCCTCACGGAGAAGGGCGGGCATATCGGTCTGTCCCTGGAGGAATGGCCTGACCTGGGGGTCAGGCCCCACAAGGTGTTCTACTGATAGAAGGGCAGGCCCGAAAAACGGCGGACACATACTCCCTACCGCCAGATCAGCGGCAGCGGAAAGAGTGACTTGTCCATTCGTCATCAGACAAACCCCCGCTCAATTTCATTGCGCGCGGGAAGTCATTCCGGCTCCGCCGTTCAATCCGCCGCGCCCCGTTTTCTCGTTTTCTTCTGGAAGAAAACGAGACTGCGCCGGCAGGCGCGTGGCGGAGGCCAACCGCCGCGAAGCGGCGGCTCTTGGGCCGGAGACAAATGGGGGATGCATTGCACCAGCCATCATCATGGCTGTAATCCCCCTCCGAAACGACAGCTTGACAATTAAAGAAAAAACGCATATAATCACATGGATTTCACCGCGGTGACGTCGCAGCAGTACTCCGCACACCGGCCCCCCAGAGAGGGACCCCCTTGGCTGAAAGGGTCCCGTCCGGCCCGGAGGAAGGACAGCGGCAGAGCGGGGGCGGAAACGCCCACGGCCCCCTCCCCGTAACAGGAGGCTGAAAGGAGGCGCAAGCCTTGAATTTGGGTGGCACCACGAAGCGATGAGCGCTATCGTCCCAAAACGGTTTGGGAGGACGGCGCTCTTTTTTGGCTCTCCCCCATTCCAAGACTGAGAAAAGGAGCAGCGTTATGGCAAAACAAACCCCCCGTACCCTCTCCGGCTTTATGGAGCTCCTCCCCGCTCCCCAGCAGCAGCTGGAGCGGATTATGGAGATTCTGCGGGAGACCTACAGCCTCTATGGCTTCACCCCCCTGGATACCCCGGTCATCGAGTCCAGCGAGGTACTGCTGGCCAAGGGCGGCGGCGAGACGGAAAAGCAGATCTACCGCTTTCAGAAAGGAGACGCGGACCTCTCCCTCCGCTTTGACCTGACGGTTCCCCTGGCCAAGTACGTGGCCCTGCACTACAATGACCTGACCTTCCCCTTCCGCCGCTTCCAGATCGGCAAGGTCTACCGGGGCGAACGAGCCCAGCGAGGCCGCTTCCGGGAGTTCTATCAGGCGGACATCGACGTGATTGGGGATGGGAAGCTGTCCATCCTCAACGAGGCGGAAATTCCCGCCATCATCTACCGGACCTTCTCCGCCCTGGGGCTGAAGCGCTTCCGCATCTGCGTCAACAACCGCAAGATTCTCAACGGCTTCTATGCCATGCTGAATCTGACGGAACGCGCTCAGGACATCATGCGCACCGTGGACAAGCTGGACAAAATCGGCTTTGAGAAGGTGGAGGCCATTCTCACCGGAGACCTGGAGGTTTCCCGGGAACAGGCCCAGGAAATTCTGTCCTTCATCTCTATCAACGGGGACAACCAGACCGTACTCTCCCAGCTGGAGGGCTACCGGGGCCGGGCCCCCCTCTTCGACCAGGGGCTGGAGGAGCTGAAGACGGTGGTAGGGCACCTGGAGAGCTTCGGCGTCCCGGCAGAAAATTTTGCCGTGGACCTGACCATTGCCCGGGGGCTGGATTACTACACCGGCACGGTCTACGAGACCGTCCTGCTGGACCATCCGGAGATCGGCTCCGTGTGCTCTGGCGGGCGATATGATAACTTATCGGAATATTATACGGAGAAACAACTCCCTGGAGTTGGAATTTCCATTGGCCTGACCCGTCTGTTTTACGTTCTGGGGGAACAGGGCATGCTGAATCCGGAGCTGAACACCGCTCCGGCGGACGTGCTGATTCTGCCCATGACGGAGGACCTGTCCGCCGCCATCGCCTTTGCCACGGAGCTGCGGGACAACGGCATCCGGACTCAGCTCCACTGCGAGGAGAAGAAGTTCAAGCAGAAAATTTCCTACGCGGACAAGCTGAGGATTCCCTATGTGGTCTTCCTGGGGGAGGATGAGATTCGCGACGGCGTCGTGGCCTGCAAGGATATGGCCACAGGGGAGCAGACCAAGCTGGACCCGAAGGCGACGATTTACCGCATCAAGGCGGGGTTGGACGCCCGGGGGCGGGGGGTTGTCATCCGCGGATGACGGGCTTTTGCTCGCCCTTCGGGCGGGGGAGATTACAGCCATGAAGATGGCTGGTCCTTTGCACCCCCCATGTCGTCGGAAGAAACTCCGCCCACTCCGTCCCCGCC
>CAJTZL010000070.1 GCA_910583695.1 uncultured Oscillibacter sp. | reverse complement strand
GGCATGTTCACCTGCTTGAGGACGTAGGGAATGGCCCCCACGTGGTCCTCGTGGCCGTGGGTGATGAAGAGCCCCCGGATGCGGGCGCGGTTTTTGATCAGGTAGGTCACGTCGGGGATGATGCAGTCGATGCCGTACATATCGTCCCCAGGGAAGGCCATGCCGCAGTCCACCACGATGATTTCCCCGCCGTATTCATAGGCGGTCATGTTTTTGCCGATTTCGTTGAGGCCGCCCAGAGGGATGATTTTCAGTTTTTCTGCCATAGATGATAGAACTCCTTACCAATATAAAAGATGTACCGTCGGCCTTGTATCCGGCATTTGGGCATAGCAAAGGAAGAGACGCCCGCAGTCCGCCCGGCCCCGTTACGCCGGCGGAGGGTTGGAAGCGTCCTGTCGCAACCGAATATGAAAGCCGCATGGGCCCGACGCCCGGAAAAGGAGCGCGGGCATTTATTATTTGACCAGCCGGGAAGCGCGTCCCGTCCTGGAAAAATACAATTCTGAACGCCGGGAAAAGCGCCCGGCGGAACCGCTCCGGGGACCCCATGGAGGGACCGCCGGAACGTCAACTCGTTATAGTATAGCACAGGAAAACCTGTTTGTATACAAAAACTTTTTGAAATTTGCGGAGCCTCCGTTGGAAGGTTTTATGACGCGGAAGCGGACCGATGAGGCCGCCCTTCTCCCGAAGCCCGGGCGCTTCCGGCAGACAGACGGGCACACAGGTCCGCCCCTGCGCCCCGGTCCTCCTAATAAAATGCGCCGACGGCCCCTCCCGAAATTCACCGGAAGATTGACGGCTCCGGGAAAATATGCTATCATATTTTCCAAATGCCCAGCTCAAGCTCTTGGAAGGGGCGGAGCCGGCGGGAGGTGAGGCCATGAACGTCCACGACGGGCACCGAGAGCGGATGCGCAGGCGCTTTTTGGAAAATGATCTGAACGGCTTTGCCGGTCATGAGGCCCTGGAGCTGCTGCTGTATTACGCCATTCCCCGGGGAGACGTGAATCCCCTGGCCCACGCCCTGATGGACCGGTTCGGGAGCCTCTCCGGCGTGCTTTCCGCCCCGGCGGAGCTGTTGACCCAGGTGGAGGGCGTGGGGGAGCGGACGGCCATGCTGCTGCGCCTGGTTCCCCAGATTGCCCGGAAGGCCCGCCTGGCGGAGCTGGAGCAGGAGCTGGCCCTGAACACCCGGGAGCGGGTGGGGGACTACCTGCTGGAGCTCTTTTCCCAGGAGCGGAACGAGGCGGTGTACCAGCTCTGCCTGGACGGAAAGGGGAAGCTGCTGGCCTGCCGCCGCCTGGGGGAGGGCAGCGCCTCGGCGGTGAATCTGGACATCCGCAAGATCGTGCAGAACGCCATCGCCTTCTGTGCCAGCTCCGTGATTCTGGCCCACAACCACCCCAGCGGCGTGGCCCTGCCCTCTCAGGAGGACCACGCGGCCACCCTCCGGGTCAAGGCGGCGCTGGAGGCCGTGGATGTGCGGCTGGAGGACCACGTCGTGGTAGCCGACCATGATTTCATATCCTTTTCCCAGTCCGGATTCCTCCCCTGAGGGGAGATGCAGGGACGTGGTCAAAAATATATCGAACAAATGTTGTAATCCGGCGGGCTTCGTGGTATGATATCATCATCGCCGCATCCAATGATTCCGCCGACAGGAGGTCCCCATGCCGAAGTTTCAAGTCGTATCCGAATACCAGCCCTCCGGCGACCAGCCGGAGGCCATCGCCGCCCTGGCGGCGGGCATCGAGAACGGGCTGAAGGAGCAGGTCCTCCTGGGCGTCACCGGCTCCGGCAAGACCTTCACCATGGCCAAGGTCATCGAGGCCGTCCAGCGGCCCACCCTGGTGCTGGCCCACAACAAGACCCTGGCGGCCCAGCTGTGTGCGGAGTTCAAGGAGTTCTTTCCCAACAACGCCGTGGAGTACTTTGTCTCCTATTACGACTACTACCAGCCGGAGGCCTATATCCCCCACACGGACACCTACATCGCCAAGGACGCCTCCACCAACGACGAAATCGACCGCCTCCGCCTCTCCGCCACCTGCGCCCTGCTGGAGCGGCGGGACGTGATTGTGGTCTCCTCCGTCTCCTGCATCTACGGATTGGGCGAGCCGGACGACTTCGCCAAGATGGTGGTCTCCCTCCGGGCCGGGGCCCAGTGGGACCGGGACGAGCTTCTCCGGCGGCTGGTGGAAATTCGGTACGAGCGCAACGATATCGCCTTTGAGCGGAACATGTTCCGGGTCCGGGGGGACACGGTGGAGCTCTACCCCGCCTATTACAAGGACAAGGCCATCCGGGTGGAGTTCTTCGGGGACGAAATCGAGCGGGTCAGCGAGTTCAACCCCGTCACCGGCTCTGTAAACCGGGTGCTGAACCACATTGCCATCTACCCCGCCAGCCACTATGTCACCACCAAGGACAAAATGGACCGGGCCATCGGTGAGATTCGCCGGGAGATGGAGGAGCAGGTCCAGTCCTTCACGGAGAACAACCAGCTGGTGGAGGCCCAGCGCATCCGCCAGCGGACGGAGTACGACATGGAGATGATGGCGGAGCTGGGCTACTGCTCCGGCATTGAGAACTACTCCCGCATCATCTCCGAGCGGCCCCGGGGCTCCGCCCCCATGACCCTGCTGGACTTCTTCCCCGACGACTTTGTTCTCTTCGTGGACGAGAGCCACGTCACCCTGCCCCAGGTCCGGGCCATGTACAACGGCGACCACGCCCGGAAGGATTCCCTGGTGAAATACGGCTTCCGCCTCCCCTGCGCCTATGACAACCGGCCCTTGAAATTTGAGGAGTTCGAGGGCCGCATCGGGCAGGCCGTCTTCGTCTCCGCCACGCCGGGTCCCTACGAGCGGGAACGGGCGGACCAGGTGGTGGAACAGGTCATCCGCCCCACGGGACTGCTGGACCCCCGGGTGGAGGTCCGGCCCGTCACCGGGCAGATCGACAATCTGATGGAGGAGATCAACGCCCGGGCGGCCCGGGACGAGCGGGTGCTGGTGACAACCCTGACGAAAAAAATGGCGGAGGACCTGACGGAGTATTTCAAGAACGCCGGAATCAAGGTCCGCTATATGCACTCCGACGTGGAGACCATTGAGCGCATGGAGATCATCCGGGACCTGCGCCTGGGAAAATTCGACGTGTTAATTGGCATCAACCTCCTGCGGGAGGGCCTGGACCTTCCCGAGGTCAGCCTCGTGGCCGTGCTGGACGCGGACAAGGAGGGCTTCCTCCGGTCCGAGACCTCCCTGATTCAGACCATCGGCCGGGCGGCCCGGAACGCAGAGGGCCTGGTTATTCTCTACGCCGACTCCATCACCCCCTCCATGCGGGCGGCCATGGACGAGACGGAGCGCCGCCGGGGGATTCAGGATCGCTTCAACCAGGAGCACGGCATCGTCCCCAAGACCATCATCAAGGGGGTCCGGGAGGTGCTGGAAATCTCCGCCTCGGCGGCGGAGGAGCCCGCCGGGGCCCGCAGCAGGAAGTTGAACAAGGCGGAGCGGGACGCGGAGATCAAGCGCCTGGAGAAGGAAATGAAGGAAGCCAGCAAGATGCTGGAGTTCGAATACGCCGCGGTTCTGCGGGACCGGATCATCGAATTGCGGGGTGAAACGGGATGAAATACGATTGGCTGGACGAATACCTCCTGTCCCTCCCCGGGGCGGAGAAGGACTATAAGCCCGAATGGGCCTGGTTCCGGTATATGATCCGGGGCAAACTCTTTGCCGCCGTCTGCTCCCCCCAAGGGATGAAGGACGAGGCGTATAACGGGCACGACTTGGTGAACCTGAAATGCGAGCCCGCCCGGAGCGAAATTCTCCGGGCGGCCCACTCGGAAATTCTGCCGGGGTTCTACTGCGACAAGCGGAACTGGATTGCCTGCCTTTTGGACGGGGACCTGCCGGATGAAACCCTCCGGGAGCTCTGCGCGGAGTCCCACGGGCTGGTTTTGAAGAGGCTGCCCAAGTATGTGCAGCGGGAGATTTTGGGAGAATTAGGAGTACACGATGACACGAATACCTGACCGGCGGACGGGAACCGCGGAACAGCCCGCCGGGGATTGGCCGTTTTTCCGAAGGGCGGCGCTGCTCCTGCTGACGGGGATGATCGTACTCTTCGGCGTGCTGACCTTCCTGGGCCAGTTTCAGAAGGACCTTGATTTCCGGGGCCTCTCCATAACCCGGGAAGACCTGCCGGACCGGACGGTCTACAGTGGGTATGGCATGGGCTATAACCGGAAAATCCCCATCGTTGTAACCTGCCTCCCGGGGGGCGGCGGCATGCGGGTGGAGTTTACTGCTGGGGAGAGCGAGGTTCAAATCTACCAAATGACAGAGGGCCGGGCGGAACGTCTGAGCGCACCCCGGGGAGGCGGAACCCCCTATGGCTGGGAGGAATACGTGTTTACGGAAGAAGACGCGCGGTTCTTTGCCGCCCTGCCGGAGGCGGACCGGGTCCGGGCCAGCTGGGGCGCTTATCTGGGCGTCACGGTCCTGGCGCTGTTTCTCATGTTCCATGCTGCGTTTCCAAAGGCGCTGTTTACGCTCCGGCATATATGGACAGTGGAACAGCCGGAGCCCACAAAGCTCTTTTGGCTGGGTTACTTCTTCAGCCTGGGATTAGGGCTGTTCCTGATTTTGGCAAGTTTCCTCCTGGCCCTGACCGGGGATAGCCTGTAAAAAGGACGGTTTTTATGGAAGCACAGAAAAGAGCCCCGGCCATGGCCGCGATTCTGGCGGCGGCCCTGTGGGGCGTGATCGGGCTATGGAACCGGAAACTGATGGCGGCGGGCCTTTCGCCCTATTCCATCGTCGTGGTGCGGAACCTGGGGGGCATGGCTTTGCTGCTCCTCTTCTTCGCCGTGAAGGACCGGAGCGTTTTCCGGGTGGAGCGGCGGTGCCTGAAATACTTTTTCGGCACCGGTGTGGTGAGTGTGCTGCTGTTCACCGTGTGCTACTTCTCCTGCCAGAAGCTCTGCTCCCTGGCGGCGGCCTCCATCCTGCTGTACACGGCCCCGTCCTTCGTGGTGCTCCTCTCCGCCGCGCTCTGGAAGGAGCCGGTGAGCGGGAAAAAGCTCCTGGCCCTGCTGCTGACCCTGCTGGGCTGCGCGTGTGTCTGCGGCGTGTTTGACCGCGGGCTGTCCGTCACCCTCCCCGGCATCCTCCTGGGCCTGGGGTCCGGGTTCTTCTACGCCCTCTACAGCATCTTCGGCCGGTACGCCCTGGCCCACTGCCCGCCTCTGACGGTGACGGTCTGGACCTTCCTCTTTGCGGGCCCGGCCTCCCTGGTCCTGTTCCGCCCGGCGGAGCTGGGGGCGGCCTTCGGGGGAAACCCCAGCCTGCTGGGAACGGCCCTGGTTCTGGCGGCGTTCTCCACGGCCGCGCCCTACATCTTATATACCTGGGGCCTCGCCCGGATAGAGCCGGGCCGGGCCTCCATCCTGGCCAGCCTGGAGCCCGTGGTGGCAGCCCTGACGGGGATTCTGGCCTTCGGGGAGCCCATGAGCCCGGCGACAGTCCTGGGGATGCTCTGCGTTCTGGCGGGCGTGACGATTCTGAGGTGAAGCATGGCAAAGAAAAAGGACGAGAAAACCAATGCAATGCGCATTCTGGACCAGAAGAAGGTCCCCTACACCCCCCGTTTTTACGAGGAGGGAGAGGGCCCCGAGGGCACGCGGGACTACGGCATCCACGTAGCTATGGCTATGGGAGAGGACCCGGGAAGAACCTTCAAAACCCTGGTGGCGAAAGGGGCCTCCGGGGGATATTATGTCTTTGACATCCCGGTTCCGGACAGCCTGGACCTGAAAAAAGCCGCCAGGGCGGCGGGGGAGAAGTCCGTGGAGCTCCTGCCGGTGAAGGACATCACCGCCGTGACGGGCTATATCCGGGGCGGATGCAGTCCCGTGGGCATGAAAAAGCCCTATCCCACGATTTTCCACGAGACGGCCCTGGCGTTTGAGACCATCTATGTCTCCGCCGGAAAAATCGGTGCGCAGGTGGAGGTGGAGCCCCGGGCCCTGCTAGACCTTCTCCGGGCGAAAACGGCGGATATCGTGATTTGAAAGCGTAAGCCCCAGATGGAGGCCGACGGCGAAGGCATCCGTGGACCAGTCTAGGTAGAAGCGGTTGATTTGATCAAAGAGGTCGAGCCGTCGGCTCTCCCCAATAGGCAGGGAATTCAAAAGGTCGTCCACCTCCCCGCCTGGGAAACTACCCAGGTCTTTTAATACGGATTCTCCGTAGGTGTCGAAAAGTTTTTCCAGGGTGGGGTTCATACCAGATACCTCCGAATTACATCATATAATAATATAATTATATATTATTATATGATATATGTCAAGGAGCTTTTATGGAAAAATTAGAGATTTTGGGCATGCGCCTCAAGGCGCTGCGAAAGGAACGGCGATTGTATCAAAGGGAACTGGGGGAATTGCTGGGCGTTACGCTTGGGCACTATCAGAAAATTGAGCGTGGAAAAATCAATATTTCAGCCTTGACATTGTGCACCCTGGCGGATTATTTTGGAGTGAGCACCGATTATCTGCTGGGGCGGTCTGAGGAGAGAGTGTAAGGGCCGCCCCTACAGGTGTCCTACCGATAGAAGGGCAGACCCTGGAGGAATGGCCTGACCAAGGGGTCAGGCCCCACAAAGAGAGCTTCCCGGCCTATCGGAATGTTTTCATTATGGAAATGGCCTGCCGATAGAAGGGCAGACCCTGGGGGAGGGCGAACACATAGGTCCGCCCCTACAGGGTGGTCTATCAGTAGAAGGGCAGGTCCAGAGACAGTGGACACATACCCCCTACCACCGGATCAGCGCCAGCGGAAAGAGGAGCTTGTCCATTCGGTGAAGGACAAACCCCCGCCGAATCTGATTACGCGTGGGAAGTCATTCCGGCTCCGCCGATCATTCAACCGCGGTCCCCCGCCGCATCCCCCGTATCCTTCTTTTTCTCTTTTGGACCGTGCACGGCCCGTTTTCTCGTTTTCTTCTGGAAGAAAAAGAGAAAATGGGGGGTGCAAAGGACCAGCCATCATCATGGCTGAAATCCTCCCCCGCCCGCAAGGGCAGAAAGGAGCCCTCCGCCATGGCTTTTATGGCGCTCTTCGGCTGGATATTCCTCCCGGTTATTCTGCTTGGGCTGCTCCTTCAGGCCGCTGTAGCCCCCCTTCAATGGGTCATTTCCCATCCGGAAATCGTCAATACCATCGCCGCCGGGCTGCTGGCCTTCCACCTGCTTTTGCTGATTCTCCTTCTCCGGCTCCGCGCCCGGCGAAAAAAAACCGGAGTTTCCAAGGGGCTTGTCACCTTCCTGGCAGTCCTCTGGGAGGCATGGGCCGTCTTTCTCTGCGCCCTCTTCCTGCTCATCCGCCCCCTCCGGTACATCCCGGAGGACTTCAACACCCCTTTTGACGCCGAACACATCTGCTACGGCGAGTGGGAGCTGGTCTCCTGCCAGGGCATTCCTCCGGGCTACACCCGTACCGAAGAAGAAATCTCCTCCTATCTCGGCACACGAATCGCCTACGGGCCGGACCGCTTCTCCTCCAACGGGCGGGTCTACGCCCTGAACCCCGAGGAACCCTTCGACGAGTCCACAATCTGGCGGGAGGCCTCCATCCATATCCCCGGAAGTCTGGTCAGCACCTCCTTTGAGGCCCTGGACCTGGAAGACCGGAAGCTCCGCCGTGTCCTTCTGAACTTTCAGGAGAATATCGGGAAAAGCCGCCCCATAGGGACCCTTTTCTACCTGCTGGACCGGGATACCCTGATGGTCTACCATGATTGCATCTTCTTCCGGGCGGAACGCGTGGAATCCTCAAACGGCTCCGCCACCACTATCCCGGACCCGGCGGGGTATCGAATCCCGGACCCAGAAAACCGCCCTTATTTCGGAACCTGGACCGTCACCGAATCCCTGGGCCCGACAGATCCGGAGCTTTCGGAGGAAGCCGCCGGTGCGGAGCTCTCCTACCGGGCGGAGTCCGTCCTCTTCTCCTTCTCCGGCTTCGGCGGTGGATGCGGGGTGGACCGTTACAGAGAACAGGAAATCACATCGGAAGATTTCGCCGCACTCTACGAAACACCTCTGGAGGAGCTTGGCTTAGAGCCCGGCACGTACCTCCACGTCACCGCGGAGCTCGTAAGCGACAGCTTCCCCGACACGGGCAGGCGCTTCCTGCTGCTGGACGGGGAGACCATGCTGCTCTGCGGCGGGGACACGTTCTTCCGGGCGGAGCTGGTCCCGGATTCCCAGCCCTCCATCTGGGTTCCGGATGAACCGCAAAAACCCTCTTGACATAAAAAATGCCTTCCGTTAGTCTGTAAGGCGTGACGCAACACACGCAAAGGAGAACAACCGCCATGCACACACACATCACCGTCAAAGGCGCACGGGTGAACAACCTGAAAAACATCGACGTAACCATCCCCCGGGACAAGCTGGTGGTCATGACGGGCCTCTCGGGCTCCGGCAAATCCTCCCTGGCCTTCGACACCATCTACGCCGAGGGCCAGCGGCGCTACGTGGAGTCCCTGAGCTCCTATGCCAGGATGTTCCTGGGCCAGATGGAAAAGCCCGACGTGGACTACATTGAGGGCCTGAGTCCCGCCATCTCCATCGACCAGAAGACCACCTCGAAAAACCCCCGGTCCACCGTGGGCACCGTCACGGAAATCTACGATTACCTCCGCCTCCTCTGGGCCCGGGTGGGCACCCCCCACTGCCCCAAGTGCGGCAAGGTCATCCGCCAGCAGACCATCGACCAGATCATTGATCAGGTGCTGGCTCTCCCCGAGGGAACCCGTATCCAGGTGATGGCCCCGGTCATCCGGGGGAAGAAGGGCGAGCACGCCAAAATCTTCGAGGACGCCAAGCGATCCGGCTACGTCCGGGTCCGGGCCGACGGGAACCTCTACGAGCTGGACGAGGAGATCAAGCTGGAGAAAAACAAAAAACACAACATTGAGGTCATCATCGACCGCCTCATCATCCGTCCGGATATCCAGCAGCGGCTGACGGACAGCGTGGAAACCGCCTCCGCCCTCTCCGGCGGTCTGGTGGTGGTGAACCTTCTGCGGGAGGAACGGGACCTGATGTTCTCTCAGAACTACGCCTGTGAGGACTGCGGCGTTTCCATCGAGGAGCTGACCCCCCGGATGTTCTCCTTCAACAACCCCTTCGGGGCCTGCCCCACCTGTACGGGCCTGGGCAGCCAGCTGAAGGTGGACGTGGCCCTGGTGGTCCCGGACCCGAAAAAATCCATCCTGGAGGGGGCCATCCAGGCCAGCGGCTGGGGGAACATCCGCTCCGACGGCATCTCCCGGATGTACTTCGACGCCCTGTCGAAAAAATACCGCTTCTCCCTGGACACGCCCTGGGAGGAGCTGTCCGCCGAAGCCAGGGACATCATCCTCTACGGCACCAAGGGGGAGAAGCTGGAGCTTCACTATGATCAGCCCCGGGGCAAGGGGGTTCTCTACCAGCCCTTTGAGGGCATCTGCAACAACGTGGAGCGCCGCTACCAGGAGACCCAGAGCGACGCCAGCAAGCGGGAGCTGGAGGAGCTGATGGCGGAATGCCCCTGCCCCACGTGCAGGGGCAGGCGGCTGAAAAAGGAGTCTCTGGCCGTGACGGTGGGGGAAAAGGACATTGACGCCCTGACCCGCCTCAGCGTGCTGGACGAGCTGGACTGGGTGGAGCGCCTGGAGCTGACGGACCAGCAGCATTTGATCGCCGACCGGATCTTGAAGGAGATCAAGTCCCGCCTGGGCTTCCTCCGGTCCGTGGGTCTGGGCTACCTGACGTTGAGCCGGGCGGCGGGGACCCTCTCCGGCGGGGAGAGCCAGCGTATCCGCCTGGCGACGCAGATCGGTTCCAGCCTCATGGGGGTGCTCTATATTCTGGACGAGCCCTCCATCGGCCTTCACCAGCGGGACAACGACAAGCTGCTGGCCACCCTGCGGAGTCTCCAGAGCCTGGGGAATACCCTCCTGGTGGTGGAGCACGACGAGGACACCATGCGGGAGGCGGACTACCTCATCGACATCGGCCCCGGGGCGGGCATCCACGGCGGGCAGGTCGTGGCTGCCGGTACGCCGGAGGAGGTTATGGCCAACCCGGATTCCCTGACGGGCCAGTACCTCTCCGGGAAGAAACGGGTGCCTATTCCCGACGTCCGCCGTCCCGGCAACGGGAAATTCCTCCATGTCCGGGGGGCGGAGGAGAACAACCTCCGCAAGGTGGACGTGGACTTCCCCCTGGGGACCTTCACCGTAGTCACCGGCGTGTCCGGCAGCGGCAAGTCGTCCCTGGTGAACGAGGTGCTGTTCAAACGCCTGGGGGCGGAGCTGATGCGCATGAAGGTCCACCCGGGTAAGTGTGCGGGCATCGACGGGCTGGAGCATCTGGATAAGGTGGTCAGCATCGACCAGAGCCCCATCGGCCGAACGCCCCGGTCCAACCCGGCCACCTATACGAATCTGTTCAACGATATCCGGGAGCTCTACGCCTCCACCCAGGAGGCCAAGAGCCGGGGCTACGGCCCGGGCCGCTTCAGCTTCAATGTCCGGGGGGGCCGCTGCGAGGCCTGCTCCGGCGACGGCGTGCTGAAGATTGAGATGCACTTCCTGCCGGACATCTTCGTTCCCTGCGAGGTCTGCAAGGGCCGGAGGTACAACCGGGAGACCCTGGAGGTCCACTACAAGGGGAAGAACATCTCCGAGGTTCTGGAGATGACGGTGGACGAGGCGCTGGAGTTCTTTGCGCCCCTGCCCAAACTGCGGAATCGGCTTCAAACGCTCCAGGACGTGGGCCTGGGGTACGTGAAGCTGGGCCAGCCCTCCACGGAGCTCTCCGGCGGCGAGGCCCAGCGGGTGAAGCTGGCCACGGAGCTTTCCAAGCAGGCCACGGGGAAGACCATCTATATTCTGGACGAGCCCACCACGGGGCTTCACACCGACGATGTGCGCAAGCTGCTGGAGGTGCTCCAGCGGCTGGTGGACAACGGGAATACGGTGGTGGTCATCGAGCACAACCTGGATGTCATCAAGTCCGCCGACTGGATTGTGGACCTGGGCCCCGAGGGGGGTGACGGCGGGGGGAGCATTGTCTGCACCGGGACGCCGGAGAGCGTGGCAGCGTGTGATGCTTCTTATACCGGGTGGTATTTGAAAAAGGCCCTCATCCGATGAGGGGGGCTTGTACTCGCCCTTCGGGCGGGGTGGAATTTCAGCCATGAAGATGGCTGGTGCTTTGCACCCCCCATTTTCTCTTTTTCTTCCAGAAGAAAACGAGAAAACGGGCCGTGCACGGTCCAAAAGAGAAAAAGAAGGATACGGGGGAAGCGACGGGGCGCGGCTGAATGAACGGCGGAGCCGGAATGACTTCCCACGCGCAATTGGTTCGCGCGGGGGTGGTTCTTCACCGAATGGAACAGCTCCTCTTTTTGCTGCCGCACTCCGGTGGTTACTCCGGAACTGCGTTTACCGGGCTTCTTTTTCCGTGCGTGCCGGATGAGCGGCGACGCTCCGCTGGCCGCCATCTTTTGGAGGCTTTC
>CAJTZL010000069.1 GCA_910583695.1 uncultured Oscillibacter sp. | reverse complement strand
CCGGGTCCCGCATGTTGAAGTTGCCGCTGGCAAGGTCGATCTTGGCCCGGAGGGTCATGGCCCCGTCGGGGAACTCCCCCGCCCGCATCCGGCGGAAGAGGTCCAGGCTCTCCTCCACGGGCCGGTCCCGGTAGGGGCTCCGGGCGGGGACGCCCACGCCGCCCCGGTACTCCCGGAACTCCTCCGGGGTCAGCTGGCAGACGTAGGCCAAGCCCTTTTTGATGAGGCCCTCCGCCTGACGGTAGTCCTCCTCAAAGTAGTCGGAGCCGAAGAAGAAGCGGTCTCCCCAGTCGAAGCCCAGCCAGTGGATGTCCTCCTGGATGGCTTCCACGAACTCCTCGTCCTCCTTGGTGGGGTTCGTGTCGTCCATGCGGAGGTTGCAGAGCCCGCCGTATTTCTCGGCGGTGCCGAAGTCGATGGTCAGGGCCTTGCAGTGTCCGATGTGGAGATAGCCGTTGGGCTCCGGGGGAAAGCGGGTGTGAACCGTCATGCCCTCGAACTGCCCGCCGGGAGCCACGTCCTCTTCAATAAACGCATGGATAAAGTTCCGGCTTTCCAGCTCCGGCCCCTTGATTTCGTCCGCCATAGCGAAGTCCTCCCATTGTTAAATAAAATGACAATTTATTATACAGGACGGTGAGAGGGATTGCAAGGGGGATTTTTGACCGGGAGCATCCCGCCCGTCCCAGGCGCATTTCATCAGGAGGAATGGGCCGCCTCCCTTTGGCCCCGCCGGAAACTTCATCTTGTCAAGCTCCCCGGAACTTGGTATAATCTGCCCATAACAGCAGATTCCGGGGCGGCGTCATTTCCCGCTCCGGGCGCGGAAAAGAGAGGACACACCCATGCGCATCAGACAACGGATTCTATCCCTGCTGCTGGCCGGGGCGCTGCTGCTCCCCGCGCTTCCGGCGGCGGAGGCCGCCTGGGACGGCGCGGACACCGGCGGCGTCTCCGCCACGGTCCGAGTGGACTGGCCCCAGACGTTGGAGACTCTCCGGGACCGGCGGGTTCGGGCGGAGCTGTTTCAGGAGGGCCGCTCCCTGGGAACCCTGGACTTGACGGAGGAGAACAGCCGGACGGATCTGGGGGGCTACCCAGCCTCCGTGGCCCTGCGGAATCAGGACGGCGGGGCCCTGGGCGGCGGCCGCTGGCCCGCCTATCTGGACCTGTCCGTCTCCGGCCTGCCCCAGGGGAATTACGCCCTGGAGTTCACCGGAGACGGCTATGCGGACTGCCGCCAGGAGCTGACCGTGGACCGGTACTCCCAGCATGTCACCCTGGGCACGGCGGACGCCTCCTTCACCCTGGGAGACGTGAACGGTGACGGCCGGGTCAACGACCGGGACCGGGAGGAGCTGTCGGAGGCCTTGGGCTCCGACCGGCGGCGGGACCTGGAGCAGTATGATTTGAACGGCGACGGCGTGATTGATGTCTATGACCTGGCCATCGTCAGCCGGAACCTGGACGCGGAGGGCCGACCGGAGGTCCGGGATACGAACCTGCTGGCCCCGCCGGTGGAGGAGATTCGCCTGGGGGCGGAGGCCGCTCTGGTCTCCGGCGTTCTGGAGGACCTGTTCCGCAGCAGCGGCCGGCCCGTCACCCTCTCCGGCCTGCCCTTGGAGCTCACCGTGGCTCTGGAGGAGCCGGTGGAGATGGAGGAAATCCAGATTGTCTCCCCGGATGGCCCCGAGGCCATGCAGGCGGGCTCCGTGGCCGTGACCTGTGAGGACGGAAGCGTGGAGAGCTTCCCCTTTGACCTCTCCCTGCCGGAGGGGATTCGCGCCATTGGCCCCGAAGAGGGCAGCAGCGTAGTCACCATTTCCCTGGGGCGCCGGGTGGCGGTGAAGGAAATCGTGATTACCGTCACCCGCACCGAGAGCGGGGATTACACCACCGTGGAATCCATCCAGTTTCTCCGGGAGGTTATCCCGGAGCGTCCCTCCGCCGCCGGCAGCGTGGTGCGGAACCTTACCGCCGCCGCCGGAAGCGAGAAGGTCAGCCTCCGCTGGAGCGAAGTTCCCAACGTCTCCGGCTACCGGGTGGACTACTGGCTCCAGGACGGCAGCGGCAGCCGCCGCTCTCTGCGGGTGGACGTGCCCCGGGCGGAGGTCACGGGGCTGGAGAATCTGAAAACCTACCTGTTCACCGTCACTCCCGTGGACGGCAGCTGGGAGGGAACCGCCTGCGACCCCGTGTCCGCCACGCCTCAGCCCGCCCGGGCCCCCGGCGCTCCGGACATGGTGAGCGTGAGCCCCCTGGACAGCGCCTTGTCCGTGGGCTGGAAGGCGGCGGAAAACGCCACGTTCTATGAGGTCTACTACAAGGCGGAGAGCGAATCCGGCTACCGCCAGTGGGGCGGCCGCCTCAGCAATACCAGCACCGTCCTTACGGACCTGATCAACGGAGTCACCTACTCCATCTACATCCAGGCAGGGAACAGCATGGGGGTCAGCGGACCCTCCCGCATCGCCCTGGGAACCCCCGCCGCCGTGGATTACTCCCGGCCGGAGGGCATCCCCACCGAGGGAATCCTGGAGGGGGCGGACATCGAGCGGGTCTGGCTGGCGGATCCCCGGAACGTGTCCCCCACCGCCTATCCCGCCGGCCGGCCCTTCCAGCCGGAGTTCATGGCGGACGGCGATTTCAGCACCCACTGGACCTCCCATGCCTATGGGGACGGCAACTGGTGGAACAACAAGCAGGTCCTGGCCTCCTTCAGCCGCCCCGTGGACCTCAGCAGCGTCATCTGGGTTCCCCGGCTGGACGGGAGCTATCCCAACAATCTCCGGCTCTACACCGTCACCGTCTGGCGGCAGGGAGACGATCTGAACGGCCCCGGCACCCTGGTGTCCCCGAATCCCCTCCAGGGAGGCAAGGCCTCCGACCACAACACCTGGCTGGCCGTGGGGAACAACCCCGCCGTGACGAAGTTTGCCGTGCTGCCCTTCGAGCCGGTGACGGACGTGGTGAAGATCGGCATCACCATCGAGCAGGTGGCCTACACGGCGGTGAGCCTGTCGGAGCTGATGTTTGTGGAGTATGATCCGTCCCGCTGCCTGCCGGACAACATTGCATCCCTCTTTGCCGATGAGCTGCGGACCGCCCTGCGCCCCGGCGTCACCCAGGCGGATATCAGCGCCCTGCGGCAGCGGCTGGAGAGCGATGAGCGGAATTACTACATGAATCTGGACACCCTGGCAGACGAGCTGGCCCTGGCGGAGGAACTGCTGCGGAGCGGAACCTCTTCCGGCGTGGTGCTCAGCGGCGTCCAGTCCCGCAGCGGCGGAGCGGACGCGAAGTACCGGCAGGGCGGCAGTGACCTCCAGCCCTTGGGCGTGGCCGCCGGGGCGAAGCAGGAGCTGACCATCTACGCCTCCGGCATTCCGGCGGGGCAGAAGCTGACGGTTTACGCCAGCCAGTTCCACGCCGAGGCCTCCGCATGGCGGGCCGAGATCGGAGCGCTGTCCAACGGGCGGAACGTGCTGACGGTTCCTCAGATCGGCAGCCAGAACACCCCCCGGGGCGGAAGCCTGTACCTGACCTACGGCGGGACGAATCCCGAGGGCATCCGCCTCCATATCCGCCGGGGAACGGATATCCCGGTGCTGGAGCTGGCGGACTGGCATGCCTTGAGCGAAAGCCAGCGGCGGGACATCCTGGGCCGCTACGCGGACGAGCTGGAGGCCCATGCCGCCGGGCTGACCGGCGACGTGCAGACGAACTTCCGCAACGTCACGGAGATTTCCACCCCCACCATGCTGCTGTCCCTGCCCGCAGCGGCGGTGCAGAGCGGTGCGGGCAGGAGCCGGGCGGAGCGGATTGAGACCCTGTACCAGACTGTCCTGGCCTGGGAGGACGTCATGCACATCTGCAAAACCACCCAGGGCATCGACAAGACCTACGCCCAAAACGACATGCAGACCCGCCAGAACATCCGGTGCATGCAGATGTTCACAGGGGCCTTCATGTACGCGGCGGGGAGCCATATCGGCATCGGCTACGGCTCCTGCGCAGGCATGGTCTGCGGAAAGCCCATCGCCTCCATGGGGGCCTCTGACACGGCGAACCGGCTTTTCGGCTGGGGCATCGCCCATGAAATCGGACACAACATGGACAAGCTGGGCAAGGCCGAAATCACCAACAACCTCTATGCCCTGATGGTCCAAACCTGCGACGGGAAGCAGAACACCCTGGCCTCCCGTCTGGAGAAGAGCGGCAAATACCCGGAGATTTTCAATAAGACCGCCCAGGGCCTCCCCGGAGACTCCAACAACGTCTTCGTCCAGCTGGGCCTCTACTGGCAGCTCCACCTGGCCTATGACGACGGGGCGGCCCCCATGGATTTCTACAACCGCTTCTTCAAGGCCTGGAAGGCCGGGACTCACTTCAGCGGCGAGACGGGCTATCAGGACCGGGTGGCCCGTACGGCCTCCGCCGTGGCGAACCGGAATCTGACGGAGTTCTTTACCCGCTGGGGCATGACCCTCAGCGAAGGCACCAAGGCGGTGCTGGCGAAGTACGATGCGGAGCCCCGAGCCCTCTGGTACCTCAGCGACCAGAGCCGCCGGGACCGGCTGGCAGGCGTCCAGGCGGGCCGGGGGACCGTCGCCCTGACGGCGGCCCTGGAGGGGGAGAAGGCGGTCAAGCTGACCATCACCTCCTCCGTCTCCCAAGGGAAGCTCCAGGGCTGTGAGATTCTCCGCAACGGCGTGCCCATCGCCTTCACCGCCGAGGGAACCTACACGGATACCGTCGGCTCCGCCAATCACCGGACCTTCACCTACAGCGTCCGGGCCTACGACACCCTGGGGAACTGCTTTGCAGAGGACTCGGCCCCGGAGCTGCGGATTGCCTATGACAAGACGGTTCCGGCGGACGCCTACACGGTGGACCACCGGGACGAGACCGATGAAACCGCCACGGTGATTTTCAGCCTGAAGGAAGAGACCCCGGTCTCCGGCCTGAAGCTGCCAGGGGCCCCCGCTTCCGGCGCATTCACCGTCACCGTCACGGACAAGGACGGAAAGACCACCACGGCCCGCTCCGGCGATTTCAAAGAGGGAAATCAGGCGGTGGACGATCAGAACAGCTACCTGACCTATTTCCAAAAGCCCGGCGCGGCGGCGGAGGACACCCGCATTTGGACCTACGACGCCAAAACCGTGACGGTCACCGGCGTCCCGAAAAACGCGGTTCCCCAGCTTATCAGCTACGCCGGGGACGACGTGGCCTTCCTGGAGAAAGGAGCCGTGGGTGTGCTGTCCAAGGAGTACCGCTACGGCACGGAGGCCGGGCAGGTCATCCCCGCCGGGACACTGGTCGTCACCGGCACCTACCGAGGCGACCCGGCCTATCAGACGGTGAAGATTCAGGGCCGGTTCACCCGGACCGTCCTCACCGGGGAGGCTGAGGAGGTCCAGACCACCACGGACACCCGCTGGCTGGACGGCAGGGCCCTGCTCTTTGCCGAGATTCCCGAAGACGGCAAGGTCTGCGACATCAGCGACGGCCTGTTCCTCTTCATCCCCAATGTCCAGAAGGAGGCGGAGCTCCAGGGCGAGGCCAGCGCGTGCAACGCCGCCAGCCTCCTGCCCGCCCAGATGCGGGCGGTGCTCTCCCGGACAGACCAGCCCACCCAGGCGGAGAGCCAGCGGGTGACGGCGGAGACCCTTTGGATCAACACCCCCGGCGGGGAGGACCTGCCGGTTATCGTATTGGAGGAAGGCGAATGAAGCGTATATTATCCGGCCTTCTGGCCCTATGCCTGCTCTGTGCCCTGCCGGTGACGGCGGCGGCCCGGGACAATCTGAGCCTCACCTGCCGGGAGCAGGGCGGCGGCGTCCGCCTGACCCTGGAGGGTCTGGAGCGTCCGGTCTACGCACTCCAGCTGGAGCTGGTTCTGGAGGGGGAGTGCCCCGACGCCCGGTTTGACCCGCTGCCCCGGGGCGTTTACAGCCCGGACTGCCATGTGAAGGCGGCCCGGGATGAGACCGTTGTAACCATCTATCTGGTGGCGGAGGAGGAGCTCCTGTCGGGCCGCTCCGTGGACCTGGGGACGCTGACCCCGGGGGGCGCCTTCCGCCTGCCCGGCCGGGCGGAGCTGCTGCTGCTGGACCGGAGTCTCCAGCCCATCTCCGAGGGACGGATCTCCCTGGGGGAGGGCGTGAGGGAGGAGGGGGACCTGAGCCGGGTCCACATCGTCCAGGCGGAGCACGGCACCGTCACCGTCCGGCCCGCCGGAGCCAAGGAAGGGGAGACCGTGACCCTTAATGTCACCCCGGACGCCGGGTACGTGCTGGAGAGCATCGCCGCCCGGGACAGCCGGGGCGGGGAGGTCTCCCTGGCTCGGGACGGGCTGAACCGCTATACCTTTTCCATGCCCGCCCCGGATGTGGAGGTGACGGCCGCGTTTGCCCCGGGCGGGGAGCTGGCCTTCCAGGACGTGCGTCCCGGAGACTGGTGCTACGACGCGGTGCGCTATGTCTTTGAGACGGGGCTGATGAACGGCACCTCCGCCACGGCCTTCACGCCCAATACCCCCACCACCCGGGGGCAGATTGTGGCGATACTCTACCGGCTGGAGGGCTCTCCCGCCGTGGGAGCAAACCGCTTCAGCGACGTGGCCCCGGGGGCCTATTACGCCTCCGCCGTCTCCTGGGCTTCCGCCAATGGCATTGTCAACGGCTACAGCGACGGGACCTTCCGGCCCAATAACCTGATTACCCGGGAGCAGATGGCGGCTTTCCTGTACCGCTATGCCTCCCAGAAGGGCCGGGACGTGTCCGACCGGGCGGAGCTGGGCGCCTTCACCGATGCGGGCCGGATCGCGTCCTACGCCGTGGAGCCCCTGCGCTGGGCCATAGCGGCGGGGATGATCAACGGCGTCACCGCCGATACCCTGTCCCCCGGCGGCAATGCCTCCCGGGCCCAGGTGGCGGTAATCCTCAGCCGCTTTGTGCAGAACGTGCTCTGAGAAATCGGGGCAAAACAAGAACCGGCGGACCGAAAGGTCCGCCGGTTTTGCTGTTGAGCAGGGCGCTCACCGCATGAGGTAGCCCTTGGACAGCAACTCCAGCTGCAGGGCCTCCGCGTGGCGGCTGTCCCGGGTCTCCAGCACCATGGTGACAATGCAGGCTCCCACGTCGGAGTCCTTGTCTTCCCGGTTGTGGTTGACGCTGATGATATTGGCCCCGCTGTCCGATACCACCTGGAGCATCCGCAGGAGGCTCCCCGGCTTGTCCGCCACCTTGGTGGTCAGTTCCACCAGGCGGCCCGCCTTGGAAAGGCCCTTGGTGATGATGCGGGAGAGAGTGGTCACGTCCACGTTGCCCCCGGAGACCAGACAAACGGTCTTCCGCCCTGCGGTCTCCACCTTGCCGAACATGCAGGCAGCCACGGGAGTGGCCCCGGCCCCCTCGGCCACGGTTTTCTGCTCCTCCATCAGCGCCAGGATGGCGGAGGCGATCTCGTCCTCCGTGACCGTGACCACCTCGTCCACGTATTCCCTGCACAAGGAGAAAGTCAGGTCCCCGGGGCGCTTCACGGCGATGCCGTCGGCAATGGTGGCCACGCCGGACAGCTCCGTGGGCTCCCCGGCGTGGAGGGAGAGGTACATGGAGGGCGCTCCCGCCGCCTGGACCCCCACCACCCGGCAGTCCGGCTTTCGCTGCTTCACCGCAAAGGCCACGCCGCTGATGAGCCCGCCGCCGCCGATGGGGACCACCACCTGCTCCACCTCCGGCAGCTGCTCCAGAATCTCCAGGCCGATGGTGCCCTGCCCGGCGATGACATGGGGGTCGTCAAAGGGATGGGCGAAGGTGTAGCCCTCCTCCCGGCAGAGGCGCTGGGCCTCCGCCGCCGCGTCGTCGTAGACGCCGGGGACCAGCACCACCTGGGCCCCGTAGCCCTTGGTGGCCTCCACCTTGCTGATGGGGGCCCCGGCGGGCATGCAGATGACGGAGGGAATGCCCAGCCGGGCGGCGGAGAGGGCGATGCCCTGGGCGTGGTTCCCGGCGGAACAGGCAATGACGCCCTTTTCCGCCTCCTCCCGGGTCAGGGAGCGGATTTTGTTGAAGGCCCCCCGGAGTTTGAAGGAGCCGGTGAGCTGCAAATTCTCCGCTTTGATGTAGAGGTCCCGGCCCAGCTTGGGGGCGGGGTCCAGGGGCGTCCGGCGGGCGACGCCCGCCAGGGCCTTCTGCGCGTCCTGTATCATATCCAAGGTCAACATCGGTATTCCCCTTTCCGCGGGGTCCTCCCCGCAGCAGAAATGTGCCCGGTCAGGGCTTCCCCGGGTCCAGGAAGACGGAGGGACGGCTCTTGCAGGTGGCCAGGCTCACCGCCGCCAGGGCAGCGCCGCAGGCGATGGTCCCCGGCACGGCGGAGCCCAGGCCGAAGGGCTCTCCCGCCAGCTTCCAGCCCACGCACACGGTAAAGCCGGCGGCCATGCCGGCGATGACGCCGGCGGAGGTGGCCTTCTTCCAGAAGAGGGCGGCAAAGGCCGGGATGCCCGCCGCCGCCGCGTAGAAGCTCCAGGCGAACATGAGAATATTATAGGCGTTCTTGATGTAAAGCGCAATGACCAAAGCGCCCAGGGGCAGGATGATGGAGAAGATGCGGGAGAGGAGAATTTCCGTCTTGTCCTTCATCTCCGGGAAGAAGGTCTTTCCGATGTCGTGGACGCAGGTCTGAACGCTGACCAGCAGGTAGCTGTCCGCCGTGGACATGATGACGGAGAGGATGCCCGCCAGGGCAAGGCCCGTCAATCCAATGGGGAGCACGTGGATGGCCAGGGCGGGAACCACGGCGTCGGTGCTGCCGTAGACGGCCTGGGCGTCGTCCCCGATGATCTGATGGGCGGCCACGCCCATGAAGTAGACCAGGGCGATGGTGACGCCGTAGACGGCGGTGCCCAGGAACATGCCTTTCTTGGCGGCGCTCCGGTCCTTGGCGGCGAAAGCCCGCTGCCACATCTCCGCACCCGCCATGGTGAAGACCAGATAGGTGACGATGTCCCCCAGGATGTCGCCGTTGAGGTAGGGCTTCGCCAGGGCCGGGTCCAGGTTTTCCAGGAAGACGGAGAAGCCGCCGATGCTCCGGAGGGAGGCCGCGGGAATCAGGATGTACACAAAGAGAATCAGCATGTAGAACTGGAGCACGTCGGTATACACCACGCCGAAGAGGCCGCTGGAGGCGGTATAGACCATGAAGATGACGCAGGCGATGAGGGCCCCGGCCTCAAAGCTGAGGCCCACCTGTCCTCCCAGCATGTTGATGATGGTGGCGGTGGCCGTCACCTGGGAGGCCACGGTGCCCATCATGGTAAAGGCTACCATGGCCGCCAGCAGGATCTTCGCCGTTTTGCCGAACCGGCGGTGGAAGAGGTCCGGAATAGAGGTCACGTCGTATTTCATGCCGATATCGGAAATCTTCCCGGCGATACCGGAGAAGAGGAACATGCCCAGCAGGTAGGGAATGGCGGTGAGCACCGCCTTGAAGCCGCTGGAGTAGGCGACGCCCGCCCGGCCCATGAGGCCGCTGCCGCCGATGATGGTGGCGCAGACCGTGGCCATCATCACCAGAGGGCCCAGGGACCGGCCCGCCACGTAGTAGTCCCCGGTGTTCTTGATGCGCCGGACGAAGTAGACGCCCACGACTACCATGGAGACCAGATAAACCCCGATGATGCCAAGGTCCAAAACGCTGAGCTGAGTGTGATCCATGTTACCTGTTCCTTTCCGTTTCCTTTGCCTGCCCTTGCGTCGAAGCCCGCAAAAACTGAGGGCTTTCCGCCTGCCGCGCTGGAGGAGAAACGCCGTCTCCGCTGCGGGAGCCTGTCTTGATGGAATCAATTATAGCAGAAAAAGGAAAATCCGTCGAGGGTTTTTGGAAGAAATTTATGGTGAAAGTAAAGATTTATCGTGAAAATACCCGGATATTCCGGCTCTGAAAGCAAAAAATGCGGCGTCTCGTTAAGACGCCGAAAAATGGCCCGGAATCTGAAAAGACCTTGAAAAGGATTTTCCCGCCTGCCCTCCGTCAGAGGGGCGACTTCGCGTTTCCGTCCATGAAGTCCAGCACTTGCCGGCGCTGAGCCTCGTCCTCAATGGGGGCGGGGCAGTAGTTGTTCACCTTGCCGCCGGTGTGGACGTAGCAGGGGATGAGCTCCGAGGACGTGCTCAACAGCTCCCCGTTTTCCACCTGGAGGATGAGCTGGTAAATGACGGTGCGGTTCTCCGGTCCCCGGCTGCCGCCAAAGCAGAAATTCCCCAGGGAGTAGACGATCTCCCTGTCCTTGTAGATCTCCCGGGGCTGGAGTACGTGAGGATGGTTTCCCAGCACCAGATCCGCCCCGCCGTCCACCAAACGGCGGGAGGCCCGGACCCGCCATGGCTCCGGGGTGTGGACGCCCTCCGTGCCGCCGTGATAGAAGACCACCTGAAAATCGGAGTCCTTTTCCGCCGCCTTGAGGCGCTGGAGGATGGCCCCGGCCTGCCCCTCGTTCCAGAGGCCGTGGCAGATGACGGCGATGCGCCAGCCGTTTTTCTCCAGATAGAAGGTTCGGTCGTTGCCGCCGTACTCCAGTCCAGCGGCGGAGACGGCCTTCACCGTGTCCTTGTAACCCGCCGCGCCATAGTCCCCCGTGTGGTTGTTGGCCAGGGACACCGCCTCCACGCCGGAGGAGGTGAGGATGTCCGTGCTGGCCGCGGGGGCCCGGAACCAGTAGGCGGGGTCCGTGCTCTTCTCCTTGGGGGTGAGGTTCCGGTCCGTCAGCACGTTCTCCAGATTCACCACGGTGAAGTCGTCGGCTTCAAAGATGGGCCGGACGTGCCGGAGGAAGTACTCCGGCTCCTGTCTGGCGGCGTAGTCCAGGAAGTTTCCCGCCGCCCGCCTGCCGTGAAGGGAGGCCAGGAGCATGTCGCCGGTGAAGCTGACGATGATGCGGAAGGAGTCCTCCGTCTCCCCGGTCCGGGGCATGGGCCCGTCAAACTCCGGGAGGTCCGGCTCCCACAGCAGGGGGTCATTGGGGTCCGCGGGGTCCCACTCCGCCCCGAAGGCGGGAACGGCCAGCAGCAGTACTGCCAGAAGGGCGGCCAGACGGCGCTTCATAAGCTCCCCTCTCTTTCCCATAAGCAAGGTTGTGGTTCCATTTCATTCTAGCAGAATTTTCCTCAAAAGGGAAGGAAAAGATTTCTCGGAAAATCGGGCAGGGGCGGAGGAAAGGTTCCTCCGCCCCGCTGAAAACGAGGAGCTATCTGCCAATCAGGGCCAGGGCCCGATACACGTCCAGAATGCGTCCGAACAGGGGATTTTCGGGCTTCAGGCCGGAGTAGGCCTCCAGGGCGGCGGCGGGGCCCTCGGCCTTGATCTTTGCCTGGAGCTCCACGCTTTGGGGATCCTCCGGGCAGTCAAAGCGCAGGGCGGCGGCGGCGCCGAAGATCAGGTGGTCCACCGGCAGGCCGTAGGAAGCGGTGGTGGTCAGGGGCTTGATGAGCCGGTCCCCGGCCTCCAGCTTCCGAATGGGCTCCCGGCCCACCCGGAGCACCTCGTCCTCCAGGAAGGGATTCTGGTAACGGGCGAAGATCTTCTCCACATAGGCGTGGTGGATCTCCGGGTCAAAGCCAAATTCCTTGATGAGACCCTCGCCGCTCTCGGAGATGGCGGCGTGGACGATCTTCCCGATGGCGGGGTCCGCGATGCTGTCCTTGATGGTTCCATAGCCCTTGAGATAGCCCAGATAGGCGCAGATGGCGTGGCCGCTGTTCAAGGTGAAGAGCTTCCGCTCCAGGTAAGCCATCAGGTTGTCCGCAAAGGTCAGGCCCGGGATGTCCGGCTTCTCGCCCTTCCAGGCGGCGGATTCCACGTCCCACTCGCAGTAGCGCTCCACAGCGGCATCCAGGATGTTCTCAAAGCTGGGCTTGGGGCAGATGCGGTCCACGGCGCAGTCGGCAAAGCCGATGTTGGCTTCCAGGAAAGCGATCTCCTCCTGGCTCAGGTGCTTCACCACCTCGTTTTTCAGGCGGGTGGTGGTGCGCAGGCCGTTCTCGCAGCAGACCACGTTCATGGGCTCCGTGTTCCCGGCCTGGATGCGGGCCTGAATGCCTCCCGCGATGGACTTGGCGATGATGGGCAGGACGTTGGGGCCCACGGCGGTGGTGATGAGGGAGCACTGAGCCACCTTCCGGGCGAACTCCGGGGAGGTGGAGATCACGCCGTCCACGCCGGTGATGGCGATTTCGCCGGGCTCCTTGTCCAGAATGTGGACCGTGTAGCCGTGGTCCCGGTTCAGCGCCTCGATGATGGGCTCCACCACGTCGGCGAAGGTGACGTGCCAGCCCGCCTGGGAGAGCAGGGCCCCAATGAAGCCCCGGCCGATATTGCCCGCGCCGATTTGAATTGCCTGTTTCATAGACGCCTCCTGTAAAGTAAAAATTTGGGGGGTGTGATAGTCGTTTTTCCGGAGATTACGGGAGTGCCGCCCCGCCCGTGAGACGGGGCGGCCTCCGATAGCGGTTCTATGGGGCGACTGCTCCGGCTTGGCGGTTTGCCGGAGCATCAGAGCAGGATAAGGTCCTTGCGGATGACGGTTTCCTTCAGGAAGACGTCACTTGCCCAGCTTGGCCTCCAGCTCGGCCTTCTGGGCCTCGTAGCCGGGTTTGCCCAGCAGGGCGAACATGTTCTTCTTGTAAGCCTCCACGCCGGGCTGGTCGAAGGGGTTGACCTCCAGCAGGTAGCCGGACAGGC
>CAJTZL010000068.1 GCA_910583695.1 uncultured Oscillibacter sp. | reverse complement strand
GATCGGCGGAGCCGGAATGACTTCCCTCGCGCAATTGGATTCGGCGGGGGTTTGTTCTTCACCGAATGGACCAGCTCCTCTTTCCGCTGCCGCTGGTTGGGTTTTTACAGGCGGCCGAGCGTTACCCCTATGGACAGGCCGGAGCGAAATACCGCTTGTTCCTCCTTGAGCTTGACGCTGAACTGACGGGACAGCAGGTCCTCCAGCCGCCGGTTCTGCTCTGCCGTCAGGGTGGAGCGGAATCTGGTCCAGTCTTTCTCTAAGCCGTGGATGGTTTGCCGGTACTCCGGAGTTTCCAAGCTCTGTGAAATACAGTGGTCCTCGGAGTAAAAGTATAGATGATTGATAAGGTCCGTCATAAAATCATCTCCTCGGAATAGTACTAAACATTATGTTCCGAACGGTATGTTATGAGTATAACGGTCGAGACCTCATTTGTCAAGAGGAGTGGGGGATTTATGAGCGCGTTTTCCGAGAATTTAAAAATTTGTCGAAAGCGGCTTCAGAGGAGCCAGGAAGTTGTGGCCGTTCAATGCGGCATGTCTTCTATGTCTTACCGCCGCTATGAAAGCGGAGAGCGGGAACCGAGCCTGAGTAAGCTGTGCGTTCTCGCCGACTATTACGGTGTCACCCTGGACCAGCTGGCAGGTCGGGAGCCGTTGCCGCCAAGGTAGCGACAGCGAAAAGAGGAGCTGTTCCATTCAGTGAAGAACAACCCCCGTGCGAACCAATTGCGTGAGGGAAGTCATTCCGGCTCCGCCGTTCATTCAGCCACGGTCCCCCGTCGTTTCCCCCGTATACTTCTTTTTCTCTTTTGGACCGTGCACGGCCCGTTTTCTCTTTTTCTTCTGGAAGAAAAAGAGAAAATGGGGGGTGCATTGCACCAGCCATCGCTGGTATCCAATTCCGCCCCGCCCGAAGGGCGAGTAAAAGCCCCCCAAAGGGGGGAACCTTAAGGAGACCTTTATGTCATCAGGATTTATTGACAAAGCAAGAATCACCGTCCGCGCCGGCAATGGCGGCAACGGCGCCATCGCCTTCCACCGGGAGAAATATGTCGCCGCAGGCGGCCCCGACGGCGGCGACGGCGGCCGGGGCGGCTCCATCATTCTCCAGGTGGACGACCACATGTCCACCCTGATGGACTTCCGCTACAAGCGCAAATACGCCGCCGAGGGCGGCGCCGACGGCCAGGGGGGCCGGAAGTCCGGCAAGGACGGCCGGTCCCTCATCATCCGGGTCCCCCGGGGCACCCTGGTCCGGGAGGCCGAAACCGGCGAGATTATGGCCGACATGAGCGGCAGCGAGCCCTTCGTCCTCTGCCGGGGAGGCCGGGGCGGCTGGGGCAACAGCCACTTTGCCACCCCCACCCGCCAGGTCCCCCGCTTCGCCAAGGCGGGCCTCCCCGGGGAGAGCCACGACGTTATCCTGGAGCTCAAGCTCCTGGCGGACGTGGGCCTCATCGGCTTCCCCAATGTGGGCAAGTCAACCCTCCTCTCCGTGGTCTCCAAGGCCCAGCCGAAAATCGCCAACTACCACTTCACCACCCTCTTCCCCAACCTGGGGGTGGTCTGGGTGGACGACGGCGTCAGCTTCGTCCTGGCGGACATCCCCGGCATCATTGAGGGGGCCAGCGAGGGGGCGGGCCTGGGCCACGACTTCCTCCGGCACATCGACCGCTGCCGCCTGCTGGTCCACGTGGTGGACGTCTCCGGCAGCGAGGGCCGGGACCCCGCTGCCGACTTCGACGCCATCTGCGAGGAGCTGAAGCGCTACAGCCCGGAGCTGGCGGAGCGGCCCCAGATCGTGGCCGCCAACAAGACGGACATCCTGGAGGACCCCGCCCTGTTGGAGGCCCTCCGGGCCCATGTGGAGGGCCTGGGGATTCCCCTGGTGGAGATTTCCGCCGCCGCCCACAAGGGCACCCGGGAGCTGGTGAAGCTGGTGGCGGAGCGGCTGTCCGTCCTGCCCCCCATCGCCGTGTATGAGCCGGACTACGTGCCCCGGGCCTCTCAGGCGGACGCCTCCGCCCCCCTGGACATCCAGCACGAGGACGGCGTCTGGATTGTGGAGGGCCCCTGGCTCCAGCGGCTCATGGCCAACGTCAACTTCGCCGACTACGAGAGCCGCATGTGGTTCGACAAGGCCCTGCGGGATGCCGGGGTCTTCCGGCGGCTGGAGGACCTGGGCATCCAGGACGGGGACACCGTGTCCATGGACGGCTTTGAGTTCGAGTACCAGAAATGAAAGCCGCGGGCAGGCGCACCCGGAGGGCCTTCGGGGCGTCTCCCATCCGGGGCATTCTCTCTTGCAGGGGCGGGCCGATGGGCCCGCCCCTGCGCCGCGTTCCCCCTGCAAAATGTGGGGCAGGACGCGCCTTTCCGGCCGCTCCCTTTTCAGGCGGGTGCCGCTCTATGCCATTTGAAAATTTCTCTTTCGCCGGCTCTCTGCACGCAATCCTCCGATATGTGTTTAGAAAGTTCATCAAGTAAATTTTCTGAAACAATCACTTTATCGAAATATTTTACCGTGTCTTTATTCTTCATCATGCATCTCCGCAGCTTTCGATTTTCCAATACAGCAAACTGGAATTTATGCACAAGCATTCCTTCCATTTTTTCGTGGTCCGCTTGGGGATTCCGGCTCCCCAAGCCTGCTATGGCAGGCTTATCATTCCATAGGCGATAAATGGACTTACATAGATTGTGATATAAATTAACGTGACCCAAGGTTGGTAATCAATATAAAACTCCTTGAATGTCAAAGACCAGGGATGCTTTATTAAAACCCACCCAATCAAATCAAACACGACGGTTATCGTCCCCCAAACAAGGGATGTGGCAATCACATTTGATAACTTGACCGCTTCCAATCCATGAAAATACAGGTATGCAAATACGGGAAAAATCATGATATTGTACAAGGGATGCCAGGGTTTTGTTTTTTCATATCCTTCTCCCATACCCGGACCATCTTTCATTGACTTCATGTGCAGTACTACAATATTAAAAATTGTATGCAATACGCCTATGCTCGTAACAATAAAATATGCCGCCCAAAACCATAACATCGAACGTCCGAAATTCTCCATTTGCGTTCTCCCCCATCTTTTCCTCATACAGCTGGATTTGCCGGACTGATTGTACCACACAGCCATCAGCATATCAATCCGATTTTGCAGGAACTGCCGATGCCGTGCCGCGGCAGTACGTTTCCTAAACGGAACTCCCGCCGAAGGCTCTTGCCTTTTCCTTCCGTTTCCTGTACAATTGACTGGACCGTGAAACCCGAAAACTTTGATACATATTGGGAGGAACCCGACATGACCTATCAGGAAGTTCTGGAAAACGCCCGTACCTGTATGGGCCCCCACTGCAAGTCCTGCCCCACCTGCAACGGCCTGGGCTGCCGCAACGCCATTCCCGGCCCCGGAGCCAAGGGCATCGGCACCGGCTTCATCCGCAACTACCAGAAGTGGCAGGAGCTCTGCGTCAATATGGACACCATCTGCGAAAACAAGCCCGCAGACACCTCCCTCACCCTCTTCGGGCAGAAGCTGGACCTGCCCGTCTTCGCCGCCCCGGTGGGGGCCATGCAGCTTCACTACGGGGACAAGTACGACGACCTGGCCTACAACGACCTCCTGGTGTCCGCCTGCGCCCAGGCGGGCATTGCCGCCTTCACCGGCGACGGCACCAACCCCGCCGTCATGGAGGCCGCGGCGGAGGCCCTGAAAAAGCAGGGCGGCCGGGGCGTGCCCACCATCAAGCCCTGGAACCTGGAGACCATCCGGGAGAAGCTGGCCCTGGTGCAGGCGGCAAAGCCCTTCGCCATCGCCATGGACATCGACGCGGCGGGCCTGCCCTTCCTGAAAAACCTCCAGCCCCCGGCGGGCAGCAAGACTGTGGAGGAGCTGCGGGAGATCGTGAAGCTGACGGAGGGCGTTCCCTTCATCCTCAAGGGCATCATGACCGTCCGGGGGGCGGAGAAGGCCCTGGAGGCCGGGGCCGCGGGCATCGTGGTCTCCAACCACGGGGGCCGGGTGCTGGACCAGTGCCCCGCCACGGCGGAGGTCCTGCCCGCCATCGCCGACGCCGTGGGCGGGAAGATGACCATTCTGGTGGACGGCGGCATCCGCTCCGGCCTGGACGTGTTCAAGGCCTTGGCCCTGGGGGCGGACGCGGTGCTCATCGGCCGTCCCTTTGTGAACATGGTCTACGGCGGCGGGGCCGAGGGCGTTCAGGTCTACGCGGACAAGCTGAAGGCCGAGCTGGCCGACGCCATGGCCATGTGCGGGGCCCACTCCCTGGCGGAGATTCGCCGGGATATGATCTTCGGATATTGAGCGGCAGGCGCGCCGCCGGAGGAAAACCTCCGGCGGCGCTTTTTCGGGCGCGGGGGCCGGAGACCTGCGGGTCTGGCCGGTCTGCGGACGCGCGGTTTCCGGAAGCCCGGCGGTTCCGGAGGCGGGGCGGACACCCAGGAGCACCCTTGCAGGGGGCTCCCCCCGTCAAACGCCCGGAATGCACCTAAAAAGGGGCTTGCGCTTTGGGCAGAATATGGTATACTGTAGCTGTTAGAGTTTCGCCGTGAGGCAATTATGATATGAGGTGATTCTATGGTCGGTGGAATTTCAGGCGTCGGGAGCTTCGGCATGGGCTCCGTCGGAGCGTTTTACCAGTCCCGGCTGTCGGAAAATATTCGCAGCGCCCGCAGTGCCCAGCAGGCCCAGGAGGGCCGCCAGGGCCAGGTCTGGGCCGCCCGGAAAAGCCCCTCCCTGGAAACGCCGGTGGAGCCGGTTCAGGCCGCCCGCCCCATCTCCCGGGACGAGGCCTCCCTGCCGGAGCTGACGGCCCGGCTGGAGAACGATCCGGCGGCCATGGCCGGGCGGATGCGGACCCGGTACGGCGAGGTGCGCCCCGACGGGCTCTTCGTGGAAACCGGGAAGGAGGGTCTCTCCCCTGTGGACGGCTCCCGGAAAAGCGCCCTGGAGGGTCAGCTGTTCCAGGCGGAGGACGCCCTGGCGCGGAACGATCTGAAGGGCGCGGAGGACGCGCTGAAAAACGGCGCGCCCAAGGCGGATGAGACGGCGCTCCCCGGCCTGCCGGGACAGGAGGAGGCGAAGCCCTCCGCTATCCCCGGGCAGAAGGAGGAAACAACCCCGGGCGGCACCGCCCAGGGGGCTGAGAGCGCCCAGGAGGCCCTCCAGGCGGGCGAGTGCGAGACCTGCGAGAGCCGGAAGTACCAGGACGGGTCCGACGACATGGGCGTGTCCTTCCAGACCCCCACCAACATCAAGCCGGAGCAGGCGGCCTCCGCCGTCCGGGGCCACGAGATGGAGCACGTAGTCCGGGAGCAGGCCAAGGCCGACCGGGAGGGCCGGAAGGTGGTCAGCCAGAACGTGACCATGCACACGGAAATCTGTCCGGAGTGCGGCAAGTCCTACGTCTCCGGCGGCACCACCCGCACCGTCACCAAGGCGGACACGGACAACGCCGCCCAGCAGCAGGATCTGGCCCGGCAGAATGAAGAACAGCAGAAGACGCGCACCCCCTTCTCGGCGGTGGCGTAATAGAGATGAACAGGGCTCCTGGGAGGAGCCCTGTTTTCATAGGAGAAAAATTGAAGCTCCCCGGAACCTTTTCCCTGGAAAATCCGTCTATATCAATAACAGCCCCGCTTGGAAGACGGGGCGGAAAAAGGAGGATCTGAGGATGAAACGAAGACTTGCCCTGTTCCTGGCCGCCCTGCTGGCGGCCCTGACCCTCACCGCCTGCGGCGGCAGCGACGGAGGCGGCGCCAAAAGCGAAATCAACACCTCCGGCAGCACCTCCGCCGGCGAGAGCCAGATGGACTTCGACGGCGGAGGCAGCCGGATGAGCGCTGCGGGGGACTTCGGCTTCGACGCTCCGATGGACGCCGCCGCGCCGGAGGAGGCCCCCGGGGAGGACGTCGGGGCGGAGGACCGTCTGGCCGGCGCCAAGATGGTCTATACCGCCGGCGTGGAGGCGGAAACCCAGGACTACGACGCCTGCACCGCCGCCCTGGAGAAGCTGGTGGAGGACCTGGGGGGCTATCTGGAGTACGCCTCCGCCGGAAGCTACGGCGACGGCAGCCGCAGGGCCGACTACACCGTTCGCATCCCCTCCGTCCGGTTCCAGAGCTTTCTGAAGAGCGTGGGGGGAATCAGCCATGTGATCAGCCAGGAGCAGAACGCGGACAACATCAGCGAGCGGTACTACGACACGGAGAGCCGCCTGGCCACCCAGCGGACCAAGCTGGAGCGGCTCCTGGCCCTGCTTGCCAAGGCGGAGACCATGGAGGACATCATCGACCTGGAAAACGCCATCAGCGAGACGGAGCTCCAGATCGAGCAGCTGACGGGCTCCCTCCGGCACTATGATTCCCTGGTGGACTACGCCACTGTGGAGCTCCGCATCCGGGAGGTCCTGCACCTGACCACGGTGGAGGAGGCCCCGCCCACCTTCGCAAGCCGCCTGGGGAACGCCTTTACCGGCGGCCTCCGGAGCTTTGGGGACTTCCTCCAGGGACTGGCCGTCTTCCTGGCCTACAACTGGATCTGGCTGCTGTTCCTGGGACTGGTTCTCCTGGCGGTGGTGAAGCTCTCCAAGCGGGCCCAGGTCCGGCGGTCGGAGACCTTCCGGCAGGCCCGGGAGCGGTCGGAGGGCGGCTTCTTCAAGCGGAAGAAGGACGGGCCGAAAAGCCCGGATGACAAACAGCCGTAAAACTGCTATACTGAGGGGGCGGGTCCAGACCCGCCCCCGTTTTTCAAATTTCCATAAGGAGGAAACTTCTATGAAACTCACCTGGCTGGGCCACGCCTGCTTTCTCGTGGAGCAGGACGGCTATTGCATTCTGCTGGACCCCTATACCGGCGTGGAGGGGTACCCGTCCCTGCTGGAGACCGCCTCCCGGGCGGCGGATCGGGAGCGGAGCGCCCGCTGGGAGGCAAAGGGTGGCTGCACCGTGGCGGTCAAGACCCGGATGACCGTGACCCGGGAGGAGGGGGAGGACCGGGAGCCCCGGCTTCCGGTCCACCGGATTCTGTGCAGTCACGGCCACTTTGACCACAACGCTGTGGAGGAGGCGGAGGTGGTCCCCTTTGAGGGGGACTGCCCCTTCACCATCCGCACCGTGGAGACCTTCCACGACGACGCGGGCGGGGCCCTCCGGGGGCCGAACACGATTCACATTCTCTCGGCGGGCGGCGTCACCATCGCCCACCTGGGGGACCTGGGCCATCAACTTTCGCCGGAGCAGGTAAAGGCCGTCGGCCCTCTGGACGCGGCGCTGATTCCCGTGGGAGGCGTCTACACCGTGGACGCGGCGGGGGCCGGGGCCGTCTGCGAGGCCCTTCGCCCCAGGTGCGTCATCCCCATGCACTACCGCCATGCACCCTACGGCCTGCCCAACGTGGCGGGAGTGGAGGACTTTCTGGCCCTGTGGCCCGTAGGGGAGGTCCGGCGGCTGGAGGGCCCGTCCCTGGAGGTGGACGGAGCCGCCCAGGGCGTGGTGGTTCCCCAATACTGCGAGGAGGCGTGATATGTACCGTTATCTGCTCTTTGACCTGGACGGAACTCTGACGGACTCCCGGGAGGGGATTGTCCGCTGCGTCCGGGAGACCATCCTGGGCTATGGCGATCCGGTGCCGGAGGAGGAGACCCTGCTCCGCTTCATCGGCCCGCCTCTCCAGGACTCCTTCATTCGCTGCTGCGGCTACAGCCCGGAGAAGGCGGCGGAGGCCGTGGAGCGCTTCCGCCTGCTCTACGAGCCCGTGGGCCAGTACGAAAACCGGGCGGCCCCGGGCATGGAGGCCGTCATGGGCCGCTTGAAGGAGCGGGGCTATGTGCTGGCCCTGGCCTCCTCCAAGCCGGAGAACCTCTGCATTTCCATCTGCGCCCGGTTCGGCTTCACGCCCCATCTCTCCGCCCTGGTGGGCAGCCCGCCCCACGGGGACTGGGAGAAGGAGGACGTGGTCCGGGAGGCCATACGGCAGCTGGGGCTGACGGAACAGGACCGCCCCCGGGTGCTGATGGTGGGGGACCGGAAATTCGACGTGCTGGGGGCCCGGGCCTGCGGCGTGGACTGCGCCGGGGTGGAGTTCTTCGGCTACGCCCCGCCGGGGGAGCTGGAGGAGGCCGGAGCCGTGGCGGTGGTGAAGACGCCGGAGGAGCTGGAGGAATTTATTCTGGCCCATTGAGGGTGGGCAGGAAAACGGGCCGCCACCCCGGACGGCCCGTTCCCCGTTTCTCCCCAGGCGGCGGAGATAGATCCGCCCCAACGGATACGTTTCCCGGCAGAATGCGATGGTTCCCTACGGCCGCGTCCCATCGGCCCTGCGCCCGGGATCCATGGGGAACACCGTCAAATCCTCCCCTCCGCCCCAGAGGGCCAGGAAGACCTCCCCCTCGTTCCGGTAGCCCTGGCGGAGAAGAGCCCGGCGGACCCATGCATCCTCCTTTCCCGACTGGCGGAGGTTGCCGCTGAGCAGCTTCCCGTCCATGACAAAGGGAGTCTGGACTTGGGACTGGGCGGGATTTTTGTTCAGGTCCGCCGGGGTTGCGGGGCGGTCCGCCTCCTTGGGCAGGAAGCTGACGGTGCCGTTGTGCTCAAAGACGGCGGTCTGGAGCTGGCTCAGATCGAACCAGCCCCCGATGCGGCAGTAGGTCAGAAACTCGTTCAAATCCAGCTTGGCCTTTTTCAGGTTCTCCCGGTAGATCACCCCGTCCTCCAGCAATACGACGGGCCGCCCCGTGACGGCGGCGCGAATCTTCAGGGACTTGCAGCAGAGGACGGAGATGCTCACGGCCACCAGCCCGTAGACTATCAGGGCGGCCAGGGGCTTGTGGGGCTCCTCCAGCTCCGTTGCCAGCTCCGCGGCGGCGGATCCGATGGTGATGCCCACCACATAGTCAAACATGGTCATCTGGGACACCTGCTTGGCCCCCATCAGCTTGGTGAGGAGGAAGAGGGCCAGGATGGACAGCAGGGTGGTCAATACGGTCATGCCGGTATCCTGCAAAATCTGAGTCATGAAAACGCCTCCCATGGCAGATACTGTTTGGAGACAGTATGCCGTGGGAGGCGCGTTTTATGCGGGCCCGCCGGAACGGTCCCGGACGGCCTGCTCGTAAAGGACGATTTTCTCCTCCAGCTTGTTCAGGAAGCCCTCCCACCGGCGGCGCTGTTCCAGCACGTATTCCCGGTGGACCCGCAGCATTTCCAGCCGCTCTGCCAGGGAGGCGTCCCCGAAAGCCCGCAGGCCGGCATAGCGCCGGATATCCTCCAGAGGCATTCCGGTTTCCTTCAGGCGGCGGAGGAATTGAATCCACGCGACGTCCTCCTCCCCATAGTCCCTCCGGCCCCCGCCGTCCCGGGCCGCGCGGAGGAGGCCTCTTTTCTCATAATACCGGAGCGTGCTCTCCGGCAGTCCGGTTCTCCGAGAGGCCTCACCGATGGTCATCAAACGCACCGCCTTCCAAAAAAAGTCTTGACATAAACCATGGTTCAAGGATTACGCTGTCCCCGTCATCAATTTACAGGAGGAAACCGAATATGGAAACGATACGCTTTGAACGGGGCATGGAGCTGCTGAAAACCATCGACGGCGACGGCGGCGAGGCGGTGATCCGCTCTCTGGAGGGTCTTGCGCCGGACCTGGGGCGCTATATCGTCGAGTTCGCCTTTGGAGACATTTACGCCCGGGAGGGCCTGACCCTGCGGGACCGGGAGCTGATCACCCTGGCCAGCCTTCTCACCGCCGGAGGCTGTGAGCCTCAGCTGGAGGTGCACATCCGCGCCGCCCTTCACGTGGGCGTACCGCCGGAGACGGTTTTGGAAACCTTCCTCCAGTGCGCGCCCTACACGGGCTTTCCCAGGGTGCTGAACGCCGTTTTTGCCGCTGGGCGGGTCCTTGCGGAGGCGCAGTCCTCATGACCGGGCCTCCGCCCGGGCCGCCTTCTCCTCCGCCGCCGCGGTGCGCTCCACGGCCTGGGCGTTGGTATGTACGTTGATATACCGTCCCTTGAGCTTGGAGTGGAGAATGGTCTGGCTGGAGTACAGCCCCCCGTAGCCGGAGAGGACGTAGCTGACGCAGCAGGCCAGGGCGAAGTACAAAAGCCCCCCGCTGCCAAAGAGCTCGATGGCCAGGGCGATGGCGGCCAGGGGGCAGTTGGTGGCCCCGCAGAACACGGACGCCAGCCCCAGAGCGGCGGCAAAGCCCGCCGGAAGCCCCAGCAGCGGCCCCACGGCGCAGCCGAAGGCCGCCCCCACGAAGAAGGAGGGCACCACCTCCCCGCCCTTGAACCCCGCCCCCAGGGTGACGGCGGTGAAGAGCAGCTTCAGGGCGAAGGCGGCGGGGGGAACGCTGCCCTCCTCCACGGCGGCGGCGATGACGGCCATCCCCGCGCCGTTGTAGTCCGTGGTTCCGCAAAGCCGGGTGAGGAGCACCACGGCGCAGCCCCCGGCAAAGGCCCGGAGCCAGGGGGAGGGAATCCGTTTTTGAAGCTGGTGCTCCGTCAGGCGGATGGCGCCGCAGAACACCACGGAGAGGATGCCGCACAGCCCCGCCAGCACCCCCGCCCGGACCAGCATCCCCGTGGAGAGGGCCGGGGCCTCCACGGCAAAGGAGGTGGGAACCACCCCCAGCAGCCGGGAGATGCCGTAGGCCTCCAGGGCCCCGATGAGGGAGGGGAAGAAGGCGGCGTGGTAGAAGGAATCCACGCTGACCACGGCGATGGAGAACACCGCCGCCGCCAGGGGCGTGCCGAAGAGGGCGGTGAAGAAGGCCGCCATGCCCGTGGTGGTGGCGATGCGCAGGTCCCGCTCATCAAAGCCGAAGAGCCGCCCCACCCGGTAGCCCAGGGAGCCCCCCATCTGGAGGGCCGCCCCCTCCCGCCCGGCGGAGCCGCCGCAGAGGTGGGTGATCACCGTACCCAGAAAGATGGCCGGCACCAGCAGCAGGGAGATGCGTCCCCCCAGGCGCACCTGATCGAAGATGTCGTTGGTGCCCTGGCCCTCGGTGCCCAGGAGCTTGTAGAGCCCCACGATGGCAAGGCCCGCCAGGGGCAGGAGATACAGCAGCCAGGGAAATTCCCCCCGGAGCTCCGTCACAAATTCCACGGCCATATGGAAGGCCGTGCCCACCAGACCGCAGGAGGTTCCCGCCGCCGCGGCCAGCAGCAGCCATTTGCCCAGGGCCCGGGCGTACAGCAGCGTCAGGCCCCACCGGGCCCGCAGGTCCTGTTTCAGGTTGTTCCATGTCATGTTGTTCCTCCGCCGTCCCCGCCGGAGGGCGGGGTGTTCTGAACGCCTTTTTCATCCAGTATACAGGGCTTTGCCCCGGAATGCAAGCGGGCGCAAAAAGAAAGAAATTTACCCGCCGCAAACAAAATTCGCGGATACGGTTGATTCCCTTTGGGAAATCCTGTATACTATAGACAGGAAAGCAGCCCCTTTCCGGGGCGAAACTTGTGAAAATGCTTGAATGGAGGAAAGCGCTATGAAATACGGCCGCACCTATAATTTCTCCGCCGGACCCGCCATGATGCCGGAGCCCGTGCTGGAGGAGATCGCCGCCGAGATGATGAACTACCGCGGGAGCGGCATGTGCGTCATGGAGATGAGCCATCGGTCCAAGGTTTTCCAGCAGATTCGGGACGAGGCGGAGGCGGACCTTCGCAAGCTCATGGGGATTCCCGACAGCTACAAGGTCCTCTTCATCCAGGGCGGCGGCACGGTCCAGTTCGCCATGGTGCCCATGAACCTGATGAAAAACGGAGTCGGGTGCTATGTGGAGACCGGCGCGTGGTCCAAAAAGGCCATCGCCGAGGCGAAGAAATACGGCGAGGTGAAGATCGCGGCCTCCTCCGCCGACAAGAACTTCTCCTATATCCCGGACTGCTCCAATCTGGACATCCCGGAGGGCGCCGACTACGTCTATATCTGCGAAAACGAGACCATCAACGGAACCACCTATTTCCGGCTCCCCGACACCAGGGGGAAGGTGCTGGTGTCCGACCAGTCCAGCATGTTCCTCTCCCGGCCCTGCGACGTGAGCAGGTACGGCCTCATCTGGGGCGGCGTGCAGAAGAACGTGGGCCCGGCGGGCATGGCGGTGGTCATCATCCGGGAGGACCTGCTGCGGGACGACCTGCCGGGGTTTGTGCCCACCTATATGCGCTACAAAACCCATGCGGACAACGACTCCCTGTACAACACCCCCAACTGCTGGGCCATCTACTGCTGCGGCAAGGTCTTCAAGTACCTCCTGGACAACGGCGGCCTGGAGGCCATGCACCGGCGGAACGAGGAAAAGGCGAAGATTCTCTACGACTTCCTGGACCAGTCCAAGCTCTTCACCGGGGCTGTGCGGAAGGAGGACCGCTCCCTCATGAACGTGCCCTTCGTCACCCCCACGAAGGAGCAGGACGCCGACGTGGTAGCCGCCAGCAAGGCGGCGGGCTTCGACAACCTCAAGGGCCACAAGAGCGTGGGCGGTCTCCGGGCCTCCATCTACAACGCCATGCCCAAGGAGGGCGTGGCGGCGCTGGTGGAGTTCCTCAAGAAGTACGAGGCGGAGCACAACTGAATTAAAGAGGGGACTTCGTCCCCCCTTCGATTCCCCCCACCAGCCTGCGGACTGGTGCCGCCGCCCAAGGCGGCTGGAGTATTGGAATTTTTGTGACGCACATGTCGTCACAAGAATGATTCAAATTCATTTTCCGCCAAAGGCGGAAAACCAGGGGCCCG
>CAJTZL010000067.1 GCA_910583695.1 uncultured Oscillibacter sp. | reverse complement strand
GTAAAGGCGGCGATGTTCACGCCGTGCTGGCCCAGAGCGGGGCCGACGGGGGGAGCGGGCGTCGCCTTGCCCGCGGGAATCTGCAGCTTTACATAACCAGTGATCTTCTGTGCCATGGAGCGGCACCTCCTACGATTTAAAATGTGGTTTGGCGGAACGGCGTACGTCCCTCCCACCTGCGCATGAACGCACGGTCAGAACCTGTTTCCGGCAGCCGCCGGGACAGGCTCTCAATTCAGAACTTCAACCTGATCCAGCTCCAGGTCCACCGGGGTCTCCCGGCCGAACATGGAAACCATGACGCTGACCCGGTTTTTCTCCGGCTCAATCTCCTCCACCACGCCGGTGAAGCTGGCCAGCGGGCCGTCCATGATCCGCACGTGGTCGCCCAAGCCGTACTTGACGACGATCTCGTGCTTTTCCATGCCCATGGCCAGGACCTCTTCCTCCGTCAGGGGGATGGCCTTGTTGGCGGTGCCCACGAAGCCGGTGACGCCCCGGACGTTCCGCACCAGATGCCAGGTCTCGTCCGTCATAATCATCTTGATGAGCACGTAACCGGGGAACACCTTCCGGGCCACTTCCTTGGAAGCGCCGCTCTCGGTGATTTCCGTGACGTTTTCCATGGGGATCTCGATCCGCAGGATCATATCCTCCATGTTCCGTCCGGTGACGAACTTCTCAATGCTGGTCTTGACGGCATTTTCATAGCCGGAGTAGGTATGCACAACATACCATTTCGCGCTGTCTGCCATCTTGCGCTCCTCAGCCGCCGAAGGCGCTCAGGATCATCTGAACCAGGGAAACGGACAAAAAGTCGAACACCCAGATAAACGCACCGATGATGGCGGAGCACAGCAACACCGTGCCCGTATTCTTAATCACCGTCTGCCGATTGGGCCAAACGACCTTTTTCAGTTCGCTTTTCATTTCGCGGAACCAAAGGCCGCGATCCTTCTTCTTCGCTTCTGCCATTCTTCAAATACGCCCTTTCTTCAATTACTTCGTCTCGCTGTGGAGCGTGTGCTTCCGGCAGAAACGGCAATACTTGTTCAGTTCCAGCTTGTCCGGGGTGTTTTTCTTGTTTTTCATGGTATTGTAGTTTCTCTGCTTGCACTCGTTGCATCTCAGGGTCACTTTGACTCGCATTGTTTCGGCACCTCCTTATATTCGCCTTCCTCCGGGGAAGGCCGTCTGCCTCCCTGCCGGGACCTGTCCATCGCGGCTTGAAAAGCGAAAAGCGCGCAACAAAAAAGCCCCGCTCACAGGTAAAGTAGAGTATAGCACAAGTTCCTGGGCCGGTCAACACTTTTTTGCGAAAAAATTCCTGCATCCTGCGCCTCCCTGTCCCTGACGCCACGAGTGAGCGTTACCGGATTGTAAAGAAGTGTAACCATTTTGAGATTACAGCAAACTTGGCGGGACTTTATACTGTTCTCACATCAATAAACATTTAAAATGTAAGGAGTAAGACCATGAAAAGATTGCTGGTCGTTTGGCCCCTGCTGCTGCTGCTTCTGGCGGCCTGCGGAGCAGCGGAGACGGCGGAGCCTCCGGAGAAAGAAGCATCCCCCGCGGAGTCCTGGACAGAGACGGAGATCCGGCCGGAACCGGAAAACCCGCCGGAGGAGGACTCCATCCTCTCCGCTGTTCTGGAGGGAGAGCCGCTTTCGCCGGACGGGCGGTTTTGGGCCCGGGTGGAGGGACACCGGGAAAGCGTCACGGCCATGGGACTCTATCCGGCGGATACGGTCCAGATTGCGGACGCGAAAACCGGGGAGGTTCTCTGGGAGGGAGACGGTTTCTATGCCCAGTCCATTCTCTGGTCTCCGGAGGGAGGCTTCGCCGCTCTGGCCCGGAGTACCCGAACTTCATGCTCCATTACGATAATCGAAACAGAGGGCTGGACGGAGTGGGACTTCACCCTGCCGGACGGGAGCCCGATTCCGGAATACACATTTTTGCCGGACGGCGGGCCTTGGGGTGTGTGGCAGTCGGAGAACAGCCTGGATTTGACCATTGGCCGGGGCGGTGACTGGGGAGAGCAGAAGTATTACATCTGCGGCGTGGAAATGGGAGGCGGAAGGCTCAAGGGGCATGTCCAGGAGGAAAGCCATGAGGTCCTGCCAGGGAGCTACGACTTCGACCATGACAGGGAAGCGGAAATCGTGGAGCTGGTGACGGTTTACGGAGACAAGGAAGCGAGCCAAACCAGCTGGTATGAGCTCCGAGTTCGGACCGGAGACAACCGCCTCTATTGGGGCACTTCCTTCGCCGAGGCCCACCCGGGCTGGGGGGCCTGCTTCGCCTGCCGGGTAAAGGGTGGGGACTATCTGCTCCGGTATCTGCCCACCATGTACCAGGGTTACGCCACCTACACATATGAACTGTTTTCCCTGGACGAAACCGGAGAGGAGCAGGTGGTCCGGGAAGGGAGCGTCAGTTTCGACATGAACTTTGGCGCTCCGATGCACGAGGAATTTGACCCGGCGGCTGTCGCGGATTTCCTGGAGGAGGTCCACGGCCTTCTGGAGGACAGCGAGCTGCTGCTGACCACGGAGGGCGGAAACTTCCGCTCCGGCGGTCCCGGCGCGGCGTTCAAGGACGACCTGGCGCATTGGACAGATAACGAGCTCTACGACGAAAACAAATCCCTGGAGGAAAATATCCGGGATATCGGGGCTTACTGGGAACAAAGTAGAACCGCATGACAGAAAACAGCCGCCCAAAAAAGGGCGGCTGCTTTGCTTATGTGACCGGAAGCCCGTACTTTGCCAGCACACCCTTGATGCGCTCCAAATTCTCGGCAGAGGGCGGACACATGGGAGAGCGAAGCTCCCCCACTCGCCAACCCAAGAGGCCCAGAGCCGTCTTCACCGGAATGGGGTTCACCTCGCAGAACATGGCGTCGCAGAAGTCCTTTAGATGTACCTGCAATTCCCCGGCAGCGGCGAAGTCGTTTTTCAGGCACAGCTCGGTCAAGCGATGCATCTCCGCCGGGAGGATATTGGCCGCCACCGAGATAACCCCTCTGCCCCCCAGAGCGCAGATGGGGACGGTCTCATCGTCGTTGCCGGACCAGATGCTGAAATCCTCCTGGCAGAGCTTCCGGATCCGCTGAACGTTCCCCAGATTCCCCGACGCCTCCTTGATGCCCACAATGTTGGGATGCTCCGCCAGGGCGGCGCAGGTCTCCGGCGCAATGGAAACCCCGGTGCGGGAGGGAACGTTGTAGAGAATGATGGGGCGTGAAACGGCGTCTGCAATGGTCCGATAGTGCCGGAGCAGTCCTGCCTGGGTGGCCTTGTTGTAGTAAGGCGTCACCACCAGCAGGCCGTCGGCCCCCTGCCGCTCCGCCTCCAGGGAAAGGGTGACGGCGTTTTCCGTGGAGTTGGACCCGGCGCCGGCGATTACCGGAACCCGGCCTCCCACATGCC
The DNA here is from genome assembly GCA_910583695.1 of uncultured Oscillibacter sp. GTDB lineage: Bacteria > Bacillota > Clostridia > Oscillospirales > Oscillospiraceae > Oscillibacter. The sequence continues at coordinate 9,410 of CAJTZL010000067.1, read as the reverse complement.
GGACGCAAAAAGCAATGGTCTCCACCCGCTCCTGATAGGTCATGGTGCTGGCCTCGCCGGTGGTGCCGCAGACGACAATGGCATCCGTCCCGTTCTCCAGCTGAAAGTCCAGCAGCTTTCCCAGGGCATCCAGGTCCACGCCGCCCGTTTCAAACGGCGTGACAATTGCCACTGCAGAGCCTGTAAAGATTGGCTGCTTCACAGTATTTAACTCCTTTCTCGGTCTCAGACCGTCAAAAAGAGGCGGCCCGCCTGTTCACGGAGAACCGCCTCTTTTGTAGGGTAGGAAGGGAATGATGAAATTACTTCGGCTCTATATAGCCCTTGACACACAGCAGCTCCGCCAGGAGAACCGCGCCGCCCGCCGCGCCTCGGAGGGTGTTGTGGCTCAAGCCCACAAACTTATAGTCATACTGCGTATCCTCCCGCAGACGGCCCAGGGAGACGGCCATGCCGTTTTCCAGGTTCCGATCCAGCCGGGTCTGGGGCCGGTCCGGCTCCTCGAAGTAGTGGAGGAGCTGCTTGGGGGCGGAGGGAAGTGCAAACTCCTGAGCCGGGCCCCGGAAGGCGGCCCAATCGGCCTTGATCTGGTTCATGGCGGGCTTTCTGCCCTCCTGGAACTTCACAAACACCGCCGCCATGTGGCCGTCCTGGCAGGCCACCCGGAAGCACTGGGCGGTAATGGCGGGACCCTGGGCGGTAACGATTTTGCCGTCCTCCACCCTGCCCCACAGCTTCAGGGGCTCCCGCTCGCTCTTCTCCTCCTCGCCGCCGATGTAGGGGATGCAGTTGTCCACCATCTCCGGCCAGCGCTCAAAGGTCTTGCCCGCGCCGGAGATGGCCTGATAGGTACACACCAGAGCCTTTTCCACGCCGTACTTCAGCAGAGGGTGCAGGGCGGGAACGTAGCTCTGGAGAGAGCAGTTGCTCTTCACGGCGATGAAGCCCCGTCTGGTGCCCAGACGCTTCCGCTGGGCTTCAATGACTTCCAGGTGCTCCGCGTTCAGCTCCGGCACCACCATGGGCACGTCGTCCGTCCAGCGGTGGGCGGAGTTGTTGGAGACGATGGGGCACTCCAGTTTGGCGTATGTCTCCTCCAGGGCCCGGATCTCCTCCTTCTTCATATCCACGGCGCAGAAGCAGAAGTCCACCTGAGAGGCCAGCTTCTCCGCGTCGGCCTCGGCATCCAGAATAACCAGATTCCTGGCCTCCTCCGGCATGGGAGACGCCATGGCCCAGCGGGGGGCCGCCGCCTCCTCATAGGTCTTCCCTGCGCTGCGGGCACTGGCGGCCATTGCCGTCAGACGGAACCAGGGGTGGTTTTCCAAAAGGGTGACAAACCGCTGGCCCACCATGCCGGTGCAGCCGATGACGCCGACCTTGTACTGTTTCATAATATGCTCCTCCCTCCGCGCTGGTGCTTGGACGCTCATTGGATTTCCTGGTTGAATTTCACGCGGTTTTGTATTATAATGTTTGCATATGGCAACCATTGTGCTTGGTGTACGGACAAATGTCTGCTGTAGGTATGGTATCATGATTTCTCCGGCCCGTCAAGCCGGGGATCGTTGGGAGGTTCCATGAAAAATAAACTGCTGACCCTGTTCCTCGTTGTGACTTTTTTTGTCCTCGGCGCTCCAGAGGCGGAGGCTGTCACCAACGGCGTCGTAAAGGTGGGCCTGCGGTACGGCTCCTCCGCCCTGTTTTCTGCCAATCTGGAGAACGCGGTGGGCTCGGGATATGAATTTGGCTATTTTGAGGAGGACCGCTCCTTTACCTCCCTGGGCTGGACAGAGGAAACCACCATCTCCATGACCGCCGCCGGGAATATTTATATGGATGGCAGCGGCGCGTATTCCCCCTCCGTACCCGCCGGAGGTTTTCGCGCTCTAGGTGAGTGGCACGTCCAGATCGACGGCTTCCGCTCCTTTGAGGAGGCGGCGGGCCGGGCCCGGTCCGAGGGCGGCTGGCCCGCCTGGGTGGATTGGGAGCATGTAGTCCGGGTGGGCTGCTATGAATCCCAGGGAGAGGCGGAGGCCGAGGCCGGGCGCTGCGGCGGCCGGGCCGTCCGGTCCTCCTCCACCGGGGTGATTGTCACCCAGACCAGAACCACGGACATCCTCTTTGAATTTGATTGCAGCGGCGTCCATGCCCTGGGGGTCCGGCCTTCCGGCCGGGAGATCTCCACTTGGTTCAAGGGCTGCAAATACGGCGGCGGGTTTGAGTACCCCCGGGTTACGGGCGGAAATCTGAACGTGATCAACGTTGTGGGCCTGGAGGACTACGTGAAGGGCGTCATCCCCTACGAGATGGGCGGCGCGTGGCCCCTGGAGGCCCTGGAGGCCCAGGCCGTCTGCGCCAGGACCTTTGTTCAGGGACACAGCAAGCACCTGCGGGACAACGGCTTCGACGTATGCGGCGGTGTGGATTGTCAGGTCTACAACGGGCACGGAAGCGGCGGAGCGGGCCCCTCGGAGATCAGCGACCGGGCGGTGGAGAACACCGCCGGGCTTTGCATCTACTATAACGAGGCCTTGGTGCAGGACGCCGTCTACCACTCCTCCGACGGCGGGGCCACCGAGGACGGGGCCAACGTCTGGGGCACGGAAACCGGGTATTTGAAGGGAAAAACCGACCCCTACGAGGCCCAGACCTCTGTCCCCAACAACAGTTACTCCGTCACCTACACCGCCGCAGAGCTCAGCTGGATTCTGGACCAGAAGGGCCATTCGGTAGGTACGGTCCAGGATGTGTACGTTTCGGAGTACACACCCCTTGGAAACGTCAGGCAGGTGACGTTTGTGGGAACCGGCGGAACCAAGACCTTTACCGGTGACGACTGCCGGATGATTTTCTACAGCAGCACCTACCAAAAATCCGTCAGCAGCATGCGCTTTGACATCAACGGCCGCCGGGGCGGCTCTGGCGGCCTCTCCATCAACGGCACCGGGCAGCTCTCCTCTCTGGACGGGGCTTCCGTGATCTCCGGCAGCGGAACCGTAGGCACGCTGCGGGGAAATTCCGCCTTGGCCATCACCTCCTCCGGCACCGTATCCGTTTCCGGCGAGGTCCGGCAGCCTTCCGGCGGAGGAAGCTCTAACGGAAATTTTGTCATCACCGGCACCGGGAATGGCCACAATGTGGGCATGAGCCAATACGGAGCCAAGGCCATGGCGGAGCTGGGGTACAGCTTCCAGGAAATCCTGAGCTTCTATTATACGGATATTACAATCAGATAAGGATATGACATGAAGACAAGCGATTTTTATTATGACCTTCCCCAGGAGCTCATCGCCCAGACCCCCATGGAAAAACGGGACGGGTCCCGGCTGATGACCCTGGACCGCCGAACCGGCAGAACGGGACACCAGCATTTCTATGATCTCCCCTCTCTTCTGTGCCCCGGGGACTGCCTGATTATGAACAACTCCCGGGTCCTGCCCGCCCGGCTTCTGGGGCGGAGGCTGCCGGGAGGCGGGACCTGCGAGGTGTTGCTGCTGACCGACAAGGGTGAAAACATCTGGGAATGCCTGGTCCGCCCGGGGCGCAAGCTGCGCTCCGGAGCCCGGATGTCCTTTGGCGACGGCTCCCTTGCCGCCGAAGTAATCCGGGAGGAAGCGGACGGAAACCGTCTCATCCGCTTCGAATACCAGGGAATTTTCCTGGAGGTGCTGGAGCGCCTGGGAAAGATGCCCCTTCCCCCCTACATCAAGGAAGAGCTCCAGGACCAGGAGCGGTATCAGACCGTCTACTCCAAGGTCCTGGGCAGCGCCGCCGCTCCTACGGCGGGGCTTCACTTCACCCCGGAGCTGCTGCGGGACATCGAGGCCAGGGGCGTGAACTTGGGCTATGTGACTCTTCATGTGGGTCTTGGGACCTTCCGCCCGGTAAAGGAGGAGGCCATCGAGGATCACGACATGCACAGCGAGTTCTGCACCGTCCCGCCGGAAACGGCGGCGCTCATCAACCGCACCAGGGCGGAGGGCGGGCGGGTCATCTGCGTGGGCACCACCTCCTGCCGAACCTTGGAGTCCTGGGCGGAAGAGGACGGACATATGGAACCCCGGTCCGGCTGGACAAACATCTACCTCTACCCTGGCTGCCGCTTCAAGGTCATGGACGGCCTTGTGACCAACTTCCACCTGCCGGAGAGCACTCTCATCATGCTGGTTTCCGCCTTCGCGGGGCGGGAGGCGGTGCTGAATGCCTACCGAGAAGCCGTGGCGGAGCGTTACCGCTTCTTCTCCTTCGGCGATGCCATGTTCATTTCGTGAGGAGGCAAGCGCAATGACCCTGCAGGAGCTGCCCAACATCGGCCCCAGGCTGGCGGAGAACCTCCGCCAGGCGGGCCTGGAGACCCCGGAGAGCTTCCGGGCGGCGGGGGGCCCGGGATGCCTTCCTTCGCATCCGGGCCCAGGTGGACCCTACGGCCTGCTTTCACCAGCTCACCGCCCTGGCCGGGGCGGAGCTGGACATCCCCAAAAAGGCAATTCCCGCGGAGAAAAAGGCGGACCTCAGGGCCTTTTTCGACAGCTTATAATAGAATCCCCGTGCGGTAATCTGAAGACCTGTCTTTCACGTCTGGATAAAATGGCCGTATCGTAAACAGGCTTATCAAAATGAAGAATAAATTAACTTTATACATAGCCATGTCAGTAGATGGCTACATTGCAGATCAGAACGGCGGCATCGATTTTTTGTACGACACCCCCGCTCCGGAGCCGGACCTGGATTATGAAGCATTTTATGCCTCAGTTCAAGCGATTATTTTCGGCGGGGCTACATACCGGCAGGTAAAATATGAGCTTTCACCCAACCAATGGCCTTACCTTGGTATGCCTTGTTACGTTTGCACGCACCGTCAGAATCCCGATGATCCCAATGTCCGCTTTACCCAGCTTCCTCCAAAGCAGCTATTGGACGCTGTCTGGCGGGAACATCCGGGCAATATCTGGCTGATGGGTGGGGGAGCCGTCATCCGCAGCTTCCTGCAGGAGAATCTGATTGACGAATACTACATTTATGTACAGCCCATCATGCTCGGAAACGGCATTCCACTGTTCCCAGCGGATTTTCCCAAAACAAGTGTACGTTTGATCAGCTGCAAAAGCATTGGAGAAATTGTGGAATTGCGGTATCAAAGAGATGACGGAAACCGAAATGAGGTGGAATTACGCCTTTCTCAAGAGTTTATGAAATAGGAGAAACCAATGTTCAAACTGCTTAAAACCGAGGGCCGCGCCAGGCGCGGCCAGTTTTCCTGCGCCCACGGCGGCGTGGTCCAGACGCCGGTGTTCATGAACGTGGGAACCCAGGCCGCCATCAAAGGCGGCGTGGACGCCTTCGACCTCCGGGAGATCCGCTGTCAGATTGAGCTGAGCAACACCTACCATCTTCACCTCCGCCCCGGCGACCAGCTGGTTCGGCAGATGGGCGGGCTTCACAAGTTCATGAACTGGGAGGGCCCCATCCTGACGGACTCCGGCGGCTTCCAGGTCTTCTCCCTGGCTCCCCTCCGGCGCATCAAGGAGGAGGGCGTCTATTTCTCCTCCCACATCGACGGGCGGAAGATTTTCATGGGGCCGGAGGAGTCCATGCGCATTCAGTCCAACCTGGGCAGCGACGTGGCCATGGCCTTTGACGAGTGCGTGGAGAATCCGGCAACCTATGCGTACGCCAAGGCCTCCTGCGAACGGACCCTCCGCTGGTTGGAGCGGTGCAAGCGGGAGCACGACCGGCTGAACGCCCTGCCGGATACCGTCAACCCCGGACAGTTCCTCTTCGGCATCAACCAGGGGGCCACCTTTGAGGACCTCCGCATCTGGCACATGGAGGAAATTGCCAAGCTGGACTGCGACGGCTACGCCATCGGCGGGCTGGCGGTGGGAGAACCCACCCAGGTCATGTACGACATCATTGACGCGGTGGAGCCTCACATGCCCCGGGAAAAGCCCCGGTATCTCATGGGTGTGGGCACCCCCAGCAACATCATTGAGGGCGTGGCCCGGGGCGTGGACTTCTTCGACTGCGTCATGCCCTCCCGAAACGGGCGGCACGGAAAGCTCTTCACCTGGGAGGGAACCGTCAACATCCTCAACGCCAAATACGCCGCGGACGAGCGGCCCATCAGCGAGAGCTGCGGCTGTCCCGTCTGTAGGCGATTCTCCCGGGCCTACCTCCGGCACCTCTTTAAAGCGGAGGAAACCCTGGCCCTCCGGCTGGCGGTTCTGCACAACCTCTATTTTTATAATGAGCTGACCGCGAAAATCCGGGAGGCCCTGGATGCGGGACGCTTTGGAGAATTTCGGGCAGCGTACAGTGAGAAGCTCGCGGAGCGGGTCTGAGCCGTGAGGAAATTTCTCATCGTCCGACATCTGGCCGTCCTGGCTCCTTCCAACAACGGCTGGACAAAAGAGCTGAATCAGGTCGGCTGGGACGGCCGGGAACCGGTCTACGACATCAGAACCTGGAACGCGGACCACAGCGCATATGGTAAAGGCGTGACTCTGACGCCAAAGGAGCTGGCGCGTCTGCGGGAGGCGCTGTTGGCCGTGCAATAGCCGTTCCGGCAGATGGAGGCGGGGAAATATGGGTAATCCCTGGGAAATGATTTCGCTGGAGGATTATGAGAATCACATGAAGCTGGATTCCGTCCGGCAGCTGCAAGGACTGAACGAGATGATGCAGGGCCAGCTGGACGCCTTCCCCGCTTCCAGCGTTATGATCTTGGGCGTTGCGGGCGGCAACGGGCTGGAGCATATCCGAAACGGCCAATTTGAGAAGGTATACGGCGTCGATGTCAACGCCGCTTATCTGGAGGCGGCGGCCGGACGGCATCCCGCGCTGAAAGGCATACTGGAATGCCTGCAAGCTGACCTGACAAGGAAGCCCTGCTGTCTGCCAAAAGCGGATCTGGTCCTTGCGGACCTGCTGGTAGAGTATATTGGCTATACCTTCTTCCAGAAAGTGCTCCGGCACGTAGAGCCGGCATACGTTTCCTGCGTCATTCAAATCAATGCGGAACACAACTGGGTATCGGATTCCCCCTATCTCCATGCGTTTGACGCGCTGGAACAGGTACACCGCCAAATGGAGGCGGCGGCGCTGGAGCAAGCAATGCTGGAAATCGGCTATCGTGCCGTGGGTACGCTGGAGCGCGGGCTTCCCAATGGAAAAAAGCTCCTGCGCATGGATTTCCGGCGCTCCTGAACGCAGCCCGCCGGACATATCGGCGTCCGGACGGCAAAAAAGCTCCCGGACAGTTGTCCGGGAGCTTCTCTCGTTCTCGTTAGACCGCTCTGGTAACCTTGCCGGAGCGCATGCACCGGGTGCAGACATACACGTGGCGGGGGGAACCATCCACGATCGCCTTGACACGTTTCACGTTGGGCTTCCAGGGACGGTTGGAACGCCGGTGAGAGTGAGAGACCTGAATACCAAAGGTCACGCCTTTGCCGCAATACTCGCACTTAGCCATCCATTGCACCTCCCCGCTGTCGCATACTATGTGCATGCTTCCACAAGCACAAGTGATATCATAGCAGAATCCATCGGAAAATGCAAGAAGAATTTTCAAAAAAACCGAAGTTTTTTGAAAAGGGGGCATTTGAAGGAGACTTCTCCCGGCCCCTGCGGTTTGGAAAGTAAAATTTTGTTTTAGGTATTGACAATTCCCCCCCTCTTTGCATATAATATCAATTGCGTTCCAAAGACAGCAGGTGGGCTCTGCCCGTAAGCCCTGCCGAGGGCGGCAAATGTGAATTTGCTATGCGTCCTTGTGCCTTTGCGGACACAGGGCCGTTCCTTTTTTCGAACGCGCATTCCCATTCCTACGGAGGTGAACACAACCATGCCTAACGCGAAAGTCTTATCTGAAAAGCAGGCCATCGTGGCTCAGCTGACCGAAAAGATCCAAAAGGCCACCGCAGGCGTCATCGTCGACTACAAGGGTATCACCGTTGAAGAGGACACCGCCCTGCGGCGGGAGTGCCGTGAAAACGCGGTGGATTACGCCGTCGTCAAAAACACGCTGCTCCGCTTTGCCTTCAACAACACCGGTCTCAGCGACCTGGATGATCTGTTGAACGGCACCACTTCTCTGGCGCTGTGCGAGGACCCCGTGGCTCCCGCCCGAATCATGAACGACTATGCCGAAAAACTCAAGGACAAGTTTGAGATCAAGGGCGGCTTCATGGACGGCAAGCCCGTGGACTTGGCCACCATCAAATCCCTGGCTTCCATCCCTGCACTGCCTGTCCTCCAGGCTCAGGTCCTGGGCACCATGCTGGCCCCCATTACCGGTCTGGCCGTGGTCCTGAAGCAGATTGCCGAGAAGCAGGGCGCTCCCGCCGAGGCCGCCGAGGAAGCCCCCGCCGCCGAGTGAGCGGCCCCTACCCTACCACAAAAATTTACTATCAGGAGGTTCCATACAATGTCTGAGAAAGTTACCGCCATGATCGAAGAGATCAAGGGCCTGACCGTTCTGGAGCTCAGCGAGCTCGTTCACGCTCTGGAGGAGGAGTTCGGCGTCTCTGCCGCCGCCATGGCCGCTCCCGCAGCCGGCGGCGCCGCTCCCGCCGCTGAGGAGAAGACCGAGTTCGACGTGGTCCTGACCGGCTTTGATGCCGCCGCCAAGATCAAGGTCATCAAGGTTGTCCGCGAGATCACCGGCCAGGGTCTGGCCGAGGCCAAGGCCACGGTCGAGGGCGCTCCCGCCACCATCAAGGAAGGCGCCTCCAAGGACGACGCCGAGGCTCTGAAGAAGCAGATCGAGGAAGCCGGCGGCAAGGTCGAACTGAAGTAATTCCCCTTTCTCCGCAATCCAAAAGAGCTCGTGGCCTTAGCCATGGGCTCTTTTTCAACGCCGGACAATCTGAACCAGCGGCCCAGGCCGCAGAAAGGGAGTTCCCCTATGCGCATCATGGCCATCGACTATGGAGACGCCCACACCGGCGTTGCCATCTCCGATCCCACCGGATTTCTGACGGGCTTCACTACCACCATCACCGCCTATCGCCCGGATGCAGTCGCGGAGCGGATCACCGCCCTGGCCCGGGAACACGGCGCGGAGGAGCTGGTACTGGGCCATCCCCGAAACATGGACGGCACCCGGGGCCCTCGGGCTGAAAAAGCAGAGGCTCTGGCGGAGCTGCTCCGGGAGTCCACAGGGCTGCCTGTGGTCCTCTGGGACGAGCGCCGGACCACCATCGACGCCCATCAGATTCTCTTCAACGCCGGAAAGAACGGAAAACAGCGGAAAAAGACCGTGGACGCTGTGGCGGCGTCTTTGATTCTGGAGGGCTATCTGACCTTCAAAAAGGGCAAGTAAACAGCCGGCCGACGTAAAGTCGGCCGGCTCAGCTTGTCGAAAAGCGGCCTGCCAGGAAAAAGTTCTGGCAGGCCGCAAAGCA
>CAJTZL010000066.1 GCA_910583695.1 uncultured Oscillibacter sp. | reverse complement strand
TCTCTTTTTCTTCTGGCAAGAAAAAGAGAAAATGGGGGGTGCATTGCACCAGCCACCGCTGGTTGCCAATTTCGCCCCGCCCGCAAGGGCGAGTATAATCCCCCCGCTATGGGAAATACTGCCTCCATACTTCAAAAGCAAGGAGGCAGTATTTTTATGTCCAAACCCTTCAAGGAGAGCGAAACGCTCAAAAACCTCATGCGCGCCTTTGCCGGGGAGAGCCAGGCCCGGAACCGCTACACCTTCGCCGCCGGCCTCTGCCGGCAGCAGCAGCTCCACGTCCTGGAGGCCATTTTCACCTTCACCGCCAACCAGGAGAAGGAGCACGCCGAAATCTTCTACAACCACATGAAGGAAGTCGCCGGGGAAACCGTCCACATCGACGGCGGCTACCCCGTGGACCTCACCAACGACGTGGCTCAGCTCCTCCGGCAGGCGGCGCACAACGAGTTCGAGGAGTTCGATCCCGTCTATCCCAGCTTCGCCCAGACCGCCCGGCAGGAGGGCTTCCCCCAGGTAGCCTCCTCCTTTGAGCAGATTTCCAAAATCGAGAAAACTCACGGCAGCCGCTTCGCCCACTTCGCCCAGCTCCTGGAATCCGGCAGGCTCTTCGTCTCCGACGCCAAGTGCGGCTGGCTCTGCCTGAACTGCGGCCACATCCAGGAGGGCCTCCAGGCCCCCAAGTCCTGCCCCGTCTGCTCCCACGACCAGGGCTTCTTCATCCGTTTGGAAATGGCCCCCTACGGCGGGGAGATTCTCAAGGGCTGAGCCCTTCTCCGGCGACGTCCTCCTCCGGCTCCGCCCAGGCGTAATCCCGGGAGCCGAACACCGGCTGTTCCTCCCGGACCGCGTTCACCGCCGCCGCCAGAGCCTTGGCAAACCGCTCCCCGGCCAAAGCCGTGTCCTCCGGGTGAACCATGGCGGCCATGGCCCCCTCCCCGTCTCCGGCGGTCAGGAGGAGCCGGGGAGGGTTTTCCAGGGCGGCGTAGTCCTCCGCCGGGAGAAAGGCCGCGTCCACGCCCCCCTCCCGCACCGCCTGGGCGGTAGCCTCCGGAGAGGAGCCCACGGAGACGCTGACCGTCTCCGCCTCCACGCCCTGGTCCGCCAAGGCCGCTCTCAGAGCCTCCGGCAGCTCCCGGACGGCCCGGGCCAGCTCCTCCGTGGACAGCGCCCCCCGGGAAACCTCCACGGACAAGGACGCCAGCGCAAGGGGCCCCTCCTCCGGCGGTTCCGGGGATTCCTCCCCCTCCGCCGGGCCGCAGGCGGTGAGAAGCACCAGGAACAGGACCCCCAGCAGGGGCAGATATCGTCTCATAAAAACTCCTTTACCCTTTCGGCGGAAAACCGCCGTTTTTTTGTGGACATTCCGCCCAACCTTTGGTATAGTATTAGCAACAGCACCGGCGGGCGGCGTCCTTATTCTACCACGTCCCCGCCCGGCGCGCAAGGGCGGAGGCCTCATCACACCCAGGGAGGTTCCCTATGCTGACCATCCGAAACGAAACCCCCGCCGACTATCCGGCCGTGGAAGACCTGACCCGGAGGGCCTTTTACAACCTCTACGTCCCCGGCTGCCACGAGCACTACCTGGTCCACGTCATGCGGGACCACCCGGACTTTGTGCCGGAGCTGGACTTCGTGCTGGAGCGGGACGGGGAAATCGTCGGCAGCATCCTCTACACCCGCTCCACCCTCACAAGCGAGGCCGGGGAACGGCGGGAGGCCCTGACCTTCGGCCCCGTCTGCGTGGCCCCGGAGCTCCAACGGCAGGGCTATGGGAAGCGCCTGATGGACCACTCCCTGGACCGGGCCGCGGAGCTGGGCTGGGGAGCGGTAGTGATCTTCGGCGCCCCAGCCAACTACGTCTCCCGGGGCTTTCAGTGCTGCAAGCGGTTCCTGGTGGGCATGGCGGACCGCAGCTTTCCCACCGCCATGCTGGTGAAGGAGCTCCGGCCCCACGCCCTGGACGGCGGCCCCTGGGTCTACCAGGACAGCCCCATCATGCACTTCGACGAGGAGGCCGCCCGCCGTTTCGACGACGCCCTGCCCCCCATGGAGAAGCGGGTCCTCCCCTGTCAGGAGGAATTTTATATCCTCAGCAATTCCGTTTTGCGCTGACCCTACCAAATCACGACAAAGGAGAATCACCATGGAAGAATCTGGAATCGTCTCCATCTGGCTCGGCAATTTTGAGAGTGAGGAAGCCCTGACGTTTTACGCCGAAAACCGCTTCAAGCGAAACGAGAACGGCGAGAAGGTCCCCTCCTTTACCCAGGACTTTTTCAACGGCGATCTCTGGCCCTTCGAGCCGGAGGTGTTCGACTACACGTTCAACGCCGCCCCCTCCCAGGACCCGGCCGTGGTGGCGGAACCCCTGGGCGAGGAGCTGTCCAAGGCCCTGGCGGAGATCTATTCCAGGGGATTTGACCAGCCCTACAACGCGGTCATTGCGGTATACGACTACCAGTTTGAAGGCAGCCGCCATGTCCCCGGCGCACCGGCCCAGTTTGTGGGCTCTTTCTCCTACATAGAGCGTTAAGCCGCTTCGGAAGCCGCCCCGTCTTGGGGCGGCTTTTTCCTTTGAACCCGCACTGCCCGATGAAGGCGGCCTCCGTGCCCCCGGCATACGCCGCCCCGCCAAAGGGACCGAAAAGGGAGCGTCTCGTCCGGGGCGTTTATCCGGCAGGTCCTCCCCTGCCCCATGCCTCCTCTTCCATGCGTGAGCGGATACTCCCGGCCGAAAGCAGGTTCCGCGGAGGCCCCCGGAGGGAGCTCTGGAGCTTCTGGCTTCAAAAAATATTTTCCTTGGGCTGAAAGTATTCGTCCCGCCAAATCGTATCCATAACGAGAGCGCTCCAAAGGAGTTGATGCCATGAACCCGAATCAGCAGGCGGAACGGCTGGCAAATGCCTACGCCGACACAATTCTCCGCCTCAGCTACACCTATTTGAAAAACACCCACGACGCCCAGGATATCTGCCAGACGGTTTTCGTCAAGCTCCTGACGGAGCCCCGGGAATTTGACAGCGCGGAGCATGAGCGGGCCTACGTTCTCCGCATGGCGGCCAACGCCTGCAAGGACCTTTTGAAAAGCCCCTGGCGGAAGCGGACCTGCGGCCTGGAAGCCGTGCTGGAGGTCCCCGCCCCGGAGGCGGGGGACGGCTCCGTGCTGGCGGCGGTGAACGAGCTGCCGGCCAACTACCGCACGGTGATCTACCTCTTTTACTACGAGGGCTATCAGGCGGCGGAGATCGGGAAGATTCTCGGCGTCCCCACCGCCACAGTCCACACCCGCCTGGCCCGGGGCCGGGCAAGGCTCAAGGACATCTTAGGAGGTACCGGCTATGAGCGATCTGTTTGATTACAAAAAGGAGATGAGCGAATTGCGCTTTACGGAGATTCAGAAAAAGGCCCTGGCGGAGGCTGCCGCCTCCGCCGCCGGCGGGAAGGCAAAACGCCGCCGCCCGGTGTTCCGCACGGCCCTGATTGCCGCCGCCATGGCGGTGGTGCTGGTGGTGGGAGCCAGCGCGGCGGGGATTCTCCCCACCCCCACGGAGGTCTTCGCCCCCCTCTTCGGCGGTGCCGCGGCCCAGACGGAGGTCATCGACAAAATTGGACGCCCCATCGGGGCCAGCGACACGGACAACGGAATCACCATCACGGCGGAAGCCATCATGGGCGATCAATACAACGCCGTCATTGTCTACACCCTCACCCGGGACGACGGGGAGCGGTTTTTGCCGGAGGGCAGGGGCCTGGACGAAACCTATCTGATGATGGGCGGCTTCGGCGGGGCCAGCTGGGTCCGGGACGGAGCTCACGGCGGCTCCTGGTTCGTGGACGAGGACCCGGAGGACAATCAGATCCAGCTGGTGGAAACCGCCAGCTCCAACACGGCCATGACCAAGGGAACCGCCAACGCGAGTTTTGAGGACCTGCAATATTGGAACGCGGAGACGGAACAGGCCGAGCTTCTCTACGCCGGAAGCTGGAAGCTCCGCTTCGAGGTGGACTACGAGGACTGCTCTATCCGCCTGGGCGGCGGCGAAACCTTCTCCCAGGACGGCCTGACCTTCACCATTGACGAAATCAGCGTCTCCCCCATCGCCGTCCGGGCGGCCTACACAGCGGACGAGGCGGTGGTCTGGAGCGACGCCCCCAGCGGGCGGCAGGACCCCCGGGACGCCCGCCAGAGCCAGCGGTACCTGGAGAACGTGGAAATTCTCCTCACCAAAACCGACGGCGCCGTTGTGGACCTCAGCAATTCCGGCGGCAGCCTCCAGCCCGGGGACGGCACGACCCTCTGCGCCAAGGGTCAGGTTCTGGAGGAAATCATCCCCCTGGCGGAGCTGCAAAGCATTTCCGTAGGCGGCGTGGTGTACGAGATTCCCCATGACTGAAGGCAGACAGAGGCCGGGACTTACGTCCCGGCCTTTCGTTTCATTCAATTTCCATGTGCACCGACTCATGGAACACCGGCTCCGCCAGCCCGGGGATATCCACCGCGTCGGTGAAGCGGATATCCTCCGTATATTCCCGCAGGAGGGAAATAATATAGGGATGGGGCCGCTCGTCGGGCCGCCCTGCGGCAACGCAGACCACGATGGTCTTGGGGGCCAGGCGGCTGACGCTCTTTCTTGTGGAGGAGGTCAGGGAGGCATGGTGGGGCAGCTTCAAAATGTCGCAGGGGGCCAGGGTGTCGTTGTCCCAGGCCGCGCCGTACATATCGCCCCCCAGGACGATCTCCTTCCCGTGGTAGTACAGCCTCTGGCGGAGGCTGGAGATGTTCATGGACTTCGTCCAGCGCATCAAATCGTGCCGGTTCCGCTCCCCCCGGAAGGCCGCGTCGTAGACCGCCTTCTGCCGGGGATAGAGGGCGGGCTCCCCGGCGTAGACGTCCATGGTCAGGTCCTCCGTCAGGCGGAGGGTCTCCACCTTGTTCCCGGGGAGCTCCGCAAACGCCTCCACCCGCCCCGGGTGTTCCCGGAGGGCCGCGGCGTAGAAATCCAGGCACCGGAGCAGGTTCCGGGCCGCGCCGGGGAGTCCGTTGTCCCCGTCGGGGTCCAGGGAGCCGTGGCCCTCCGGCGGAACGTAGGTGGAAACCAGCTTCTCCACCGTCACCGCCTCCAGCACCCGGCCCAGGCCGCCGATGTGGTCCCGGTGGAAGTGGGTGGCCAGGAGGATGTCCAGCCTTTCAATCCCCTGCTTTTTCAGGAAGTCCCCGGCGTAAATCCGCCGGGACCTTGGGTCCAGCTCCCCCGGGTGGTCGTCCCGAACGAGACGGTCGTGGCCGCAGTCCACCAGCATGGCGAACCGCCGCACGCCCCCCTCCAGCTCTTGAATCAGGATGGAATCCCCGTTGCCGACGTTGATGAAATCCAATACCAGCATAAGCCGTTCCCCCTCACTTCTTTATTGAAATAGGATATCATAGCCCCGGAGGCGGCGCAAGGAAAATTCCTCCGCCCCGGCCGCCAAAATTTCACCCGGATTTTTGACATCCTGGCAAACGGCCGCCCCAGCATCCCGTAGCGGGCGCGTGTTTTGGGGATGGAAAAGATTTACTCCCGATTATTTGATATATAACTGTAACATTAACACCTCTCCCGGCGGCTTCCCGGGGCCCGCCTACTCTTTTTCCCCGCAGCTTCTGGACAGGCGGGGATTCCGGTGCTATAATAAACTTGTTAGGGTATCGCTTATTTCAGAGGGAGGAAGCAATTGATTCTATGAACAGTATGACAATGGGTTTGTGGGCCACGCTGCTGGTCACTGCCGCCGCCGGCATCGGCGGCACCGGCCTGGGGGGGATTCTGGCCACGTTGTTCCACCGGGACTCCGGCCGGGAGGCCAGCCTGCTTTTGAGCTTCGCCGCCGGAGTAATGGTGTCCGTGTCCTGCTTCGGGCTTTTGACGGAGGCCGCCGCCCCGGGGGCCATGGAGCTGGTGGCCCTGGGGGTGCTGCTGGGCTGCGGCGTCACCTCGGGGCTCAACGCCCTGCTGGACCGGGGGCGGCCCACCGGCGGGCTGGTGCTGGCGGGGCTGGTGATGGCCGCCGCCATCGCCCTGCACAACGTGCCGGAGGGCATGGTGATCGGCGCGTCCTTCATCGGCGGCACCATGCGCCAGGGCTGGACCCTGGCGGCGGTCATCGGCTTACACAACATCCCGGAGGGCATGGCCATCTCCGCCCCCCTGGTGGCAGGGGGGGAGCGCCGCTGGCGGGCGGCGGGTCTGGCGGCCCTCTCCGGGGCCCCCACGGTGCTGGGGGCCGCCCTGGGCTACTGCCTGGGCACCCTGGGCCCCACGGCCCTGACCCTGACACTGAGCTTTGCCGCCGGGGCCATGCTGTACGTAGTGTTCGGCGAACTGCTCCCGGAGGCGGCGGGCCTCTGGAAGAGCAAGCTCCCCGCCCTGACGGCGGTGCTGGGGGTCCTGGTGGGCATGCTGATTGTCTGAGGGATTTCCGGACATCTTTCCTCCCCGGTTGTACGGCGGCGTGCAACGCCGCCCCGCCGGGAGCCGTTGTTAACGGCGCTGTTCTTGCGCCGGAATACGCGATTCAAGGAGGAAGGTTCCATGCACAAAGCGGCACGGCAAAAGCGGCCCCTGCGGAATCAGGACGTCCGGGCGGCCATCGAGGGAGCGGGCCTGCGCTACTGGTGGGTGGCCGAGGAGCTGGGTGTGGCCTGCGGCACCCTGTCCAACCGGCTGCGCAGAGAGCTCTCCCAGGAGGAAAAGCGGGAGGTGCTGTCCGCCGTCCGGCGTCTGGCGGACCGGCTGGGAGCTCCGGAGAGCCCCTGCCCCGGGATGACCCTGGAGGCCCGGGCCAGCTTCCCGGGGCAGAGCTGGTGAGCGGAAAACGAAAGGCGGCATGGCTGTTCAGCCATGCCGCCTCTTTTTGGGCTCACTTGTAATACACCACCAGCAAATCCACCACGGTGCCGTAGGACTGAATCCCCCGCTCGTCGCCGTAGCTTTTCAGCAGCCCGTCGTAGACCTTGTTGCTGGCCCTCTGGACCGCCGTGTCCTGAAACCGGGCCCAGTAGGCGTTGTTGTAGGCCAGGTCCAGCCGGACCTCCTCCGGCAGCGTCTCCCGAATGGCCCAATAGCCCTCCGGGTCCTGGGTGTACAGGGCGTTTCCCAGGTAGACGTACCCGATCAGCCAGCCGGAGTACCGGTAGGCCGGGTCGGAGCAGGTGGTGGAGGCCAGCACCGCCAGGAAGTTGCACTCCTGCTCCGAGGCATAGCCCCGCTGGTGGGCCAGCTCGTGGGCGACGGTGGAGGGCAGCATGCAGGCGGGGCTGTCCACGTTGACGTTGGACTCCCCGGTGAAGGAGCTGTAGAACCCGGTGAAATCCAGGGCGCTCATGAGCCGGGAAAAGGCCATGGGCTTCACGCCGGGGTCGTCGAAGGCCAGGAAGGGAAACACCTCCGTGATCCCCTCGTAGGCATGGACGCTGTTTGCCAGAATCTCCTCCCGGGGGACGGCAAAGAGTCCGTGCTCGTCCCGGGCCACCTCCCCCGCCGCCTCCGCCGTCCGTTCGGCGAAATAGGCCGTTACCGCCCGCAGGTCCTCCAGGGCCACGGGCTGGGCGTAGATCCCGGACTGGTCCTGGAAGCCGTCCGTCCAGTAGTTCACGCCCCACAGCAGACAGAACCCGGCCCAGACGGACAGCAATATGCACGCCGCCCCCAGCGCCCCGCGGTAGGCCCGGCTTCCCCTCCCGCCCCGGGCCCGGACCACGGCAATCACGTTCCAGACGAGATAGCCAATGCCCAAGAGGACTGCCAGCACCTCCACCAGCTCCATGACGGAGAAGGGGACCCGGTAGCTCAGCCGCCCCAGCCCCCGCCGGAGGGGCCCGGTGAAGGATTCCGCGATGGCGTTCATCAGCCGTCTCTGCCCCCGAAGGGCGAAGAAGGCCAGCAGAAAACCGCAGTCCGCCAGCAGCCAGATATGAAGCCTGTTGTACTTGTGAAAAAATGCTCTCATCGTCACTCCGCCGCCGCCAGCAGTTGTTTCGTATACGCCTCTTTCGGGTGGTCAAATATCGCGTCCACCGTCCCCTGCTCCACGATGCGGCCGCTCTTCATCACCAGGGCCCGGTCGCAGAGCTGGTACACCACGTTCAGATCGTGGGAAATGAACAAATAGCTCAAATCCAGCTCCCGCCGGAGGGAGCGGAGCAGGTCCAGAATCTGGGCCTGGATGGTCACGTCCAGGGCGGACACCGGCTCGTCGGCAATCAGGAATTTCGGCCGCCGGATCAGGGCCGCGGCGATGCTGACCCGCTGCCGCTGGCCGCCGGAGAGCTCCGCAGGCCGGGCCTCCAGGCACTCCTCCGGAAGCTCCACCCGCTCCAGCATCTCCCGGACCCGGCGCTTCCGCTCCGCCTTGTCATACTTGCCGTAGACCCGCAGGGGCTCCTCCAGGGTCCACGCCACGCTGTAGAAGGGGTTCAGGGAGCTGTAGGGGTCCTGAAAGATCATCTGGGGCCGTTTGGTGTAGTGGGTCACTGTGCCTCGCTCCGGCTTCACCATTCCCAGAATGGTCCGGGCCAGGGTGGACTTCCCCGTTCCCGACTCCCCCACAAGGCCCAGGATTTCCCCGTGGCGCACGTCGAAGGTCACGTCGTGGAGGACCTCCTGGCGCTGCTTTTTCCCAAAGGGGCCGATCCCGTCGGAATAGCCGCTGTATACATGGCGCAGGGATAACACCAGCTCGCCGCTCATGGCTCCGCCTCCTTCCGCTCTCTCGTGGGAATGGCGGCGATGAGCCGCCGGGTATAGGGATGCCTGGGATGGCGGAAGACCTCCTGGGCCTCCCCCTCCTCCACCAGCAGCCCCCGCTGCATCACCGCCACCCGGCCGCAGAGCTTCCGCACCACGTTCAGGTCGTGGGAAATGAAGAGCATGGACACGCCGGACTCCCGGTTCAGCTTTTTCAAAAGCTCCTGAATCTGGGCCTGGATGGTCACGTCCAGGGCCGTGGTGGGCTCGTCCAGCAGCAGCAGCTTGGGGCTTGCAATGACCGCCGCCGCGATCATGGCCCGCTGAAGCATGCCGCCAGAGAGCTGGTGGGGGTACTTTTCGTACACCGTCTCCGCTTCCGGCAGCTCCGCCGCCGCCATAGCCTCCATTGCCCGGCGGCGGCGCTCCTCCCGGCCCAGCTTTGTGTGGACCCGGAGAACCTCCTCCACCTGGGGGCCGATCTTCATCAAGGGGTCCAGGGCGCTCATAGGCTCCTGGAACACCACGCCGATGTCCCGGCCCTGGATCTTCCGCAGCGTCCCCCGGTCCGCGTGGAGAAGCTCCGCCCCGTCCAGGAAAATCTCCCCGGAGTAGGCGCACTGCTTCCGTGGCAGCAGCCCCGCCACGCTCATGGCGGTGACGCTTTTGCCGGAGCCGGACTCGCCCACCAGGCCCACGATCTCCCCCTCCCGGATGGAGAGGGACACCCCGGCCACGGCCTCCCGGTTCCGGCTGTGGAATTTTACATGGAGATCTCGAATTTCCAGCATCACAGCGCCCCCTTGTCCCGCCGCCGCAGGCCCTCGCCGATGAGGCCCACGCCGAACACCATCCACACAATGACAAGTCCCGTCCCCCCGGCGTACCAGGGGGCGGCGAAGAGCATCCCCTGGGCCTCGGAGAGCATGTAGCCAAGAGACGCGTCCGGCGGCGTCACACCGATGCCTAAGAAGCTCATGGACGCCTCCGCCAGAACGGCGTTGTTGAACCCGATGGTCAGGGCGGGCAGCAGCACCGGCGCCGTGTTCGGCAGCATGTGCACCCCCAGAATCCGGGCGCCGGAGGCTCCCATGAGCCGGGCGCTCTTGATATAGTTCACGTCCCGCAGGGAGGCAAAAGCCGTCCGGCTCACCCGGGCGAAGCTGGGGATGAACACCACCCCCAGGGCCAGGATGACGTTGGCCTTTTTCCCCGGCTCCAGGACGGAGATGACCACCAGGGCCAGCAGAATGCTGGGAAAGGCCGTCAGCGCGTCGTTGAGGCGCATCAAAAGCTCGTCCACCGGCCCGCCGAAATACCCCGTCAGGGCTCCCGTCAGGCAGCCGCACGCCGCCCCGATGGCCAAAGTCGCCAGGGCGATGGAAGCCGTGGCGCCGGCCCCCTTGAGGACCCGGCTGAAAATGTCCCGTCCGAAGTTGTCCGTGCCCATCCAGTGGGAAAGGGACGGCGGGTCGAACTTGGGCCCCGCCGCCATGGCGTTGGGGTCGTAGGGCGTCCAGAAAAGCCCCAGGAGGAGCAGCGCCGCCAGGAGGCCGGTCAGAAGCAGCCCGGCCACCAGAAACCAGTTTCGTCTCTTCATGCCGCGCCTCCCAGCCGGAGCCTGGGGTCGATCCGCTGATTGATGAGATCTGCCGCCGTCCCCGCCAGCACCACCCAAAAGGCCAGAATCACCACAATGGCCTGGACCACCGGATAGTCCCGGTTGGAGATGGACGTCACCAGCATCCGCCCCAGGCCGGGGATGACAAAGACCTGCTCCACCACAATGCTCCCCGCCACAAGCTCCGCCATGGTCTGAGCCAGAAAGGTGATCACCGGGGACAGGGCGTTTTTCAGCACATGCCGCCGGAGGACCTGTCCCCGGTCGTTCCCCCGGGCAATAGCGGTCCGCACATAGTCTTTCCCCAATTCCTCCTGCACCGTGCTGCGGAGCATCCGCACCGTCATGGCAATCCGCGGAACTGAGAGGGAGACGGCGGCAAAGAGCAGGTACGCCGCCGCCCCGGCAAGGTCCTGCCCCGCGTCGGGGAACTGTCCCGGCGTGAACCACTTCAGCCCCACGCCGAAGACCCAGGACAGCAGGATTCCCGTGAAAAAGGGCGGCACGGCCATGCCCAGCTGGTTCAGGGCCGTCCGGGCCCCCTCCAGCCGCCGCAGCCCGGCGGACCAGACCCCCAGGGGGATGGACACAGCCGTAATCAGCAGAAAGCTCATCAGGCTCAGGCACAGGGTCAGCCGGATCTTGGGGGCCAGCAGCTCCTGCACCGGCTGGCGGTAGCTGGTGGAAACCCCCAGGTCCCCCCGGAGGCAGTCCCGCAGCCATTCGCCGTAGCGCACCGGGAGAGGCCGGTCCAGCCCCAGCTCCGCCCGGAGGGCCGCCAGCCGCTCCGGCGTGGCCGTGGTGCCCAGCATGGCCGTGGCAGTGTCGCCGGAGATGAGGGAGAAGGCCGAAAAGGTCAGAAACGAGACCATCAGCATGGTGACAAGCCCCGCCAGCACCCGCCTGCATACATATTTCATAGACACAATCCCTTCAAAAACGAGGGGAGAGCAGGGCGTGAAGAACCCTATCCGGCTCTCCACACGCCGCTCTCCCAGGCTCTCCACTTGTTACGCCGTGTACCGGACGCCGCTGAGGTCCAGCACGTAGATGGGGTAGAACCGCACCCCCGTGAGACCCTTGCGGACGGCCACCAGATCGGCCAGATCCTGGATGTACACGTTGGCGGCGTTCTCCGTCAGATTGGCCTCCGCCCGCTTGTAGGCGTCGGTCTGGGCCACGTCGTCCGCCGCAGAGACGGCCTCCTGGAAGAGGGCGTCATATTCCGCATTGTTATAATTGATAAAATTATTATCCGCCGTAGAGGTAAACCGCTCCAGCAGGGCCCGGGCCGTCATGGTGGAGGCGTCCACGCCTACCACCGTGGCTTGGAACTTCCGGCCCACGTAGGTATCGTTGAGCCAGCTCTCCCAGGTGACGGGCAGAATCTCGGCGGTGATTCCCACCGCCTTCAGCTGCTCCACAATCACCTGGGCGGTGTCGATGTGAGGCTGGTAGTTGGAGGGAACGGTGATGGTCATGGCAAAGCCGTCGGGATACCCGGCGTCGGCCAGAAGGGCCTTGGCCCGCTCCACGTCGTAGGCATAGTAATCGGTGAGGGAGTCGTCGAAGTACTTCCCGAAGGCGGGGTACATGCTGGAGCCGATGAGGCTGCCGTAGCCGTCGAAGGCCAGGTCCAGAATCTGCCGGCGGTCGATGGCGCAGCACAGGGCCTGCCGAACCCGCACGTCGTCGAAGGGCTTTTCGGCGTTGTTCAAATACATGGCCTGCACCAGATTCATGGTGCCCTCTTCGATGTTGAACGCATCCCCCAGCTGGGCCACCTGGGTGCTGGTCAGGTGGGCGAAGAGGTCCACCGCCCCGCTCTGGAGGCTCATGAGGATGCTGTCGGCGTTCTCAATGATCTTGAAGGTGACTTTGTCCAGATAGGCAGGCTCTCCCCAGTAGCCGTCAAAGCGCTCCAGAACGATGTTGTCCTGGGCGGACCGGGAGACATACCGGAAGGGCCCGGTACCTACGGGGGCGGTGTCCTGCCCGTCGTAGTCCGCCGGGAGGATGGCCAGGGTCAGGTAGGTGAGCAGCTCCGCGCTGGGCTCCTTGAGGCGGATGGAGACGGTCCGCTCGTCCACCTCCGCCACTTCGTCCACCACCTCCAGCGCGTCGATCCGGAACACGCCCGGGTCGTCGGGGGCGATGCAGCGGTTGACGGAGTACACCACATCCTCCGCTGTCACCGGAGCGCCGTTGTGGAAGGCAATCCCCTCCCGGATGGTAAAGGTATAGACCATCTGATCTTCCGAAATTTTATAGGTTTCCGCCACGGCGGGAATCAAATCTCCGTCGGGGGTGGGCTTCATGAGGCCCTCGAATACGTTGAACATGACCTCCTTGGTCCCTGCCGCCACAACTTTGTGAGGGTCAAGGCTCTCGTCCAGGTCCTGGGCGATGCCCACGGTGATCTCGTTGGGATGATCCGCCGCAGGCTGGGCCGCCGGTTCGTTGGAGCCGGGTTGTCCCTCCTCCGGCATTCCGGCCGCGCTGCCGTCTTTGCATCCGCAGAGTACGGCGCACAGCAGGCCCAGCAGGAGAAGGACCTCCAAAAGTTTCCGCTTCATGACTGTTTCCTTTCGTCGCTGCCCGTTTCCGGGTCAGCGCTGGACGGGGAATGTCCCGCCCGGACAAAATGATTCGGCTCTATTCACTTTTACGGGCTCTTATGAATAAAGCCCCGGGCCCCTCCGGTCTCCCGGAGGTCCCAAGGCCGTATTGTACCCGACGGAAAAAAAGATTGCAAGAGTTGACACAAACTTTCCCCCAAATTTTTTCCCCCGTCCCTCGTCTCCCGTCT
>CAJTZL010000065.1 GCA_910583695.1 uncultured Oscillibacter sp. | reverse complement strand
TGGAGGCGGATTTGGTGTCGTACCCCCGGTCCAGCAGGAACGCCAGCTCCTGGGCAGCGGCGTTCAGCTTGGCCGCGGCCTTAGGGCCAAATTCAATGGTATCTTTCGGCACAAAGCCGCGTTTTACGGTTTCCATGGTGGGCTCAGTCCTTCCTTAAATATATTGCAATGCAACTGAAAGATTTAGTCCATCCACTTTTCAAATCCACCACTGTTTTCCGCCGCATGAATTGCATCGGAAAGACGTTCATAATACCCTGCTCCAGCAGAAATATTACCTACATTTATCATATCTTCAAGCCATATACAATAACAGTCCATTTCCCGGTCATTACAAACTTCGGGATCATCCTCATAATCTCCCGTACCAGGAAAAAACGTACTCGTACAAAGGAATAGTCGATATTGCCTTGGCCCATAGTGACATATTCCTGTTTTTATTATGGTATTGCTTATTTCTTTTACATTCATACCGTTTCTCCCAAACCTGCTTTATTGTTCTGATTATACCATCATCCCTGTCCCGGTTCAATCCGGTTTTTGCCTGCCTTGACAACCTCGTTGGCAAGGTCTACTATAAACGCAGAAAGCGTCGGTGGGCGCTGTTGAACGGGAGGCGGTTTTATGAAGTATGTCAGGCGGATCGTCTACTGCCTGTTGCTGACGGCGGCGGCGAATGCTCTGCCGCTGGTCTGGCTTCTGTACGCCGAATGGTCAGTTTCCGGTGCCGGGTGGCTGTTTCTGCCTCTGGCGGCGGCGTTCCTCTGGGTGAATATCCGGCCCATTCCGAAGAAAGGCCCCACCAGGCGCATCCAGCGGCTGGCGGAGGGCTGTGAGCTGCTGTGGCTGTTCGCGGCAGTCTGCTGTGTAACCTTGTGCGTTCAGGCGGGCTGTCTTTGGTCTATGTTTTCTGCTACGGGAGGCCGGGACGGTGCGGTGTTTGCGATGATCCTGGAGCTGCTTCTGGCAATTCTCTCCCTGTGCGTCATCTTCTGGAACGGCATGATCCGGGTCTACCTCACCTCGGTGCAGCTGGGCATCAAGCACCGCGTTCTGGCGGCGCTGTGCGGGTGGATTCCCCTGGTGAACCTCTGGTATCTGGCAAAGATCCTCCGCATTTGCAGTGACGAGGTGGAGTTTGAGACCCAGAAGTGGGAGCTGGACGAAGTTCGGGCGGAGAGCGAGGTCTGCAAGACGAAGTATCCCCTCCTGATGGTCCACGGCGTGTTCTTCCGGGACTTCCGCTACCTCAACTACTGGGGCCGCATCCCCAGGGAGCTGATCCGCAACGGGGCCACGGTCTACTACGGCCGTCAGCAGTCCGCGGCGGCGGTGGAGGACAGCGGGAAGGAGCTGGCGGAGCGCATCCGGCAGATCGTGGAGGAAACCGGCTGCGAAAAGGTGAACATCATCGCCCACTCCAAGGGCGGGCTGGACAGCCGGGCCGCCATCGCTCACTGCGGCATGGCTCCCTATGTTGCGACCCTCACCACCATCAACACGCCCCACCGGGGCTGCATTTTTGCCGAGTACCTGCTGGGCAAGGTTCCCCAGGCCGCCCGGCTGAAAATCGCCGCGGCCTACAATGGGGCCATGAAACAGATGGGGGACCCCAACCCGGACTTCCTGGCGGCGGTGACGGACCTGACGGAGAGCGCATGCCTTGCCCGGAACGAGGAGACACCCGACGCCCCCGGCGTGGTGTATGAGAGCGTCATGTCCTATTGCAAAAAGGCCCGGCATGGCAAGTTCCCCCTGAATATGACCTATCCCGTCGTCAAGCACTTCGATGGCCTGAATGACGGATTGGTGTCGGTGGAGTCGGCCAAGTGGGGGGAGCGGTTCACCCTCCTGGAGCCCCAGGGGAAGCGGGGCATCTCCCACGGGGACGTGGTGGATCTGAACCGGGAGAACATCCGGGGCTTCGATGTGCGGGAGTTCTATGTAAAGCTGGCGGCGGATTTGAAGAGCCGGGGGTATTGAGGTAGATGCAAAGAGGACGGCCTTGGAGCCGTCCTCTGCTTTTTATATTATATAAAGCAAAACCGCTGAAGTTTAAAATTTCAGCGATTTTGGTGCGCCGCGGGGAATCCGGCCCCCATTCTTTTGGTTTATAGCTTGCCTGGAAAGCAGCAACCGCTGCTTTCCAGACACATTTGACGTTTTTGCCTCGTCAATAGAGCCATCTGCGTCTTGCCCGCTCCGCTGCTTCCTCAGGGGCATTTCCTGCTCTGGACCCAATGATGGGGTGTATCTGACAGGAAAACGCACGTACACAAAACATCAGCTGCCTCTATCAAACTGCCGCTTCCGTAGGGCAATCTCACCAGCCGCGCGCCGGAGATCCTTCTGGCTTATCCCCAAAATATCCGCAACCTCAGGAATACGGAAACCCTCCTGGAGCAGCCGGACCAGTGTCTGCTGGTCACTGGATAGCTGCTCCAGAAAACGTTCCTTATCCATTTGATCGTCCAGGCTGTCGGCCCAGTCAGAATCAGGGGCGGCGATGGCGTCGCAGAGGCAGAACCTGTCTCCCGCATCGGAGGAAAGTGGTTGCTCCAGGGAACGCTGGGAAAATTCTTTTATGTACTGTACATTCTGCTCATGGAGCGTGCGGCGGACACGGTCATCCAAATAAGTCTCCAGGTCGCCGCATCCTGGAAGGTAGTC
This sequence comes from uncultured Oscillibacter sp., assembly GCA_910583695.1. Lineage (GTDB taxonomy): Bacteria > Bacillota > Clostridia > Oscillospirales > Oscillospiraceae > Oscillibacter. The sequence goes on along the minus strand of CAJTZL010000065.1, from coordinate 10,606 downwards.
CTGTGCCGCAGCGCACAGGGCCTCTGCTGCAGCGGCCTTCCGCTCTGCCAGCGGGGTGCTCTTGCCCATCTGACCGGCGATATCATCCACCATGGGACGAAACAGCACGAGGAGCTGTTCCATGTCAAAGCAAGGCTTTCCAGTGCCGTTTACCCGGCGGCGCGGGACAATCCGGCCTAAAAAATAGCCGGTCTGCGCGTCCTTCGCCATGAGGAAGGAGACTGGCAAGCGCAGACCGGCCGAGAAAATTCTGGAGGTCAGTGTCTGAATGGACAGGACGCCGCAGGCTGGACAATCAATCCCATCGCCATGTCCATCGGCAATGGCCAGTACCAGGGAGTTGGCGTCAAATCCTACCCGTATTGATTGGGGCAGCTTCTTTCGCAGAGATTTGCCAAGGTGGAGTTTTCCGTCCCGGCATACGGAAGCGCGGAGTGATCTCCTCCGGTCCTCCTTTTCGAGCCATTGAATCTCAAGCCTCGCAGTTTTCATGCGCGATACCTCCTTAAAATATTAGGAGGCATATTCTATCAGTTCCGACAGAAAAGCGCAAGTTTTTTTCTGCTGAGTCGGAAAAATCAACGTTGGCCTTACAGATTTCCAGTTCTCAAAAGCGCCGGAATCCTCCGGGAAGAACGCTCCCAATATCCGGATTTCTGAATCTATAGAGAGATTTCCTGTCCTGAGTCAGGTCATGGTTCAAACCAGTCATTGCATATCTGCCAATTGACCTGAATGACTTATCGGATACTCTCCAGATTTTCCTGGAAATTGACCGCTGCTGTTTCAGGGGCATTGTCTGGTTGAATAAACGGAAGGCTGTGATTCACCGTTCACGGAGTAATCAACAACCAGCTTATAGTTTTTGCCACTTACAGCCTTGCATGTTCCAGAAATCACAACCCGTCCTTTGCCCGAGTCACTCCAGGAATCTACATAGGTTGACCCTTGGTAAAGCGTCAATGTTGCATCAATTGCATCATCGCTACTACTTCCCCTGCAAATGACCGAGCAAAGTGCGGTTGTTCCATCAAAGGAGAGGCTAAGTTGTGCACTAGTGCGCGGTTCTATAGCTTGCACGCTTATGGATAGGGCTAAAACAACCAGAATAATCAATGCGCAAATACGCCGTCTCATAAAAGTCACCTCCTTCCGCATTGAGTAGACAGGATTTTAAAAATCCTATTTTATAAATGCAGAAAGAGGCTAAATCCTTACATCATTTTCAGAAAAATTTCTATTTAGTTAATTTTACCAAGAAAACGCTTTCGGCGATGTCTAAAATATCTGTTTTATCAAGGTGAGCTTCAATAGAGAATTGCAGTTCATTGTCTGGATCAATCCAAGTGACCGCATTCCACTTATTTTTCGAATTGCTCCTTTCAAAAAAATGACCATCAAACTTATTTACCATGACTGATAATACCTCTGCATCTTCTAACTTAAAATCAGAAGCAGCGCCTTGGTTCATATGAATATAGTTCAGATATATCGTTTTCCCAGTCTCTTCGTTACGGTAAACAATATCCACTTGACCGGGCAATTCGATTCGTTCACTTTCGACCTCAGCATAGCCTTCCGGTAATTCCGTAATTTCATATTGCGGCATTGCTCCAGCCATATCTGTGCCTGTATATCTGTAGGTGACATGCGTTTCATACCATTCGGCAATCCACTGTAAAAATCCGGCTCTCACCGTGGGACTGGCGGCTAACAGACTGCCGAACCCAAGCGAAATAATCAGCAGAACCACCGCCGCCTGGCGGAGAATGCTCTTCCATATGGGAATCCTCCTTTTACGTTCCCACGCCAAAGGGTCTGCCAGCATTCCGGCGACTTGGCGCTTGTAACGTGCAGAGGGCACAAAAGCGGGTTCCGGTGCCGCTTTCTTCTCCCAGTCAAGCCGGAGGGAATCCAATAAAACCCGCTGCATCAGAGCATCCAGTTCACGATCCGTCATGGGAAAAGCCCCCCTGCTTAATGAGGTTCCGTAAAAGTGCGCGGCCCCGGCTGGCGCGTGTGTTGGCGGCAGATTCCGAAATGCCAAGGCGGCCGGAGATTTCCTTATATGAATAACCCAAAAGATATTTCATCTCCAATACGGCCTTGTATGTATCCGGAAGCCGGGCAAACAGCCCTACCAGTTCCGCGTACTCCGTGATATCGGCAACGGTATCCGGAATGGTATCCCAATCCTCCAGCAGAACAACTTTTTTCTGTTTGCGGAGAATGATGAGCGCCTCGTTCTTCACTATAGAAATGAGCCAGAATGGCAAATCCTTACAGGGAATTTCAGAAATTTTTTCAAAGTGCCGGATGACTTGCATATAGGCATTTTGGACCGCGTCCTCAGCGTCGGTTTGATTTTTGAGGATACTCATAGCGGCATCTTCCAACCGGGTATGATGCTGTTCATAAATCTGCGTAAATTTTCGGCGGTCTTTTTCGCTTTCTAATGCGGCCAAGAGAAATATCAGCATGAGCAGGTCTCCTTACATTATAGACCCAGGCTTACTTTCTGCGGCTGTGCCTAGGCTCCATCATGAAAACACATATAGACTAACTGGCTTTGGGCCAAGTATAGCATGACCATGCAGTGCGATCAACCAAAATCGTCTGCATGGATGCATTTCGGCAAAGGCTGCTTGTATGGTTTCGCAGCCGGCTAAAGGTTTCTCAAGAGGAAAGACACAAAAGTGAATAGCGGCCTTGCGGGGTGGTGTTGACTCATCATCCATCGCGACCGGAACGCTGGAATGTTGGCAGACCCAGAAAGCCGGAAGCGGCTTCCTGAATCTGCTTTCTTGTTGTGCCCATCTCCCTCACAATTCTGAAAGAGGTAGTTTTTTTGACTTAACTTAATGGTATTGGTATTTCGAGGGAGTTTTTTGTTGCAATAATAAAAGTCCCAATTTCACTTCGTATTCCCATGGGGTAAATGTGTTGCACTGCAATAGGCCTTATGGTGGTAGGAACACGAAAGTGAATTAGGAGTAATAAAAATGAATTGGAGGTGTAGTTGAGATGAGTGAAGAGATAAGTGAAAATATCTTGTCCTTTTTATTTGGAACATTAGAACATGATGAAATAGTTAATATAAGCGGAATTTTTACAAGGGATAAAAAACTCATCCTTTGAGTAAAAAGGCTATAAAATAGCACCTAATATTAGGGAAATCGGATTAGCAAAGGAAGAGCGGCACGGAGCCACTCCCTTTTGTCACGGACGCACCATCTTAAAGAGCTTCTGGAGCAGGTTGGACAGCGGCCCCCACAGATCGGCATAGTCCTTTTGCAGAGGTTTTATCTCTTCCTGGTATGCCCCATAGCTGTTGGCATGGGTCGCCACCTGATTGAGATTATTCGCACACCGCCGCTTGGAGAGACACCAGTATCCGGACGGAAAAAAGTCGACATGGAGGATATAACCGTTGAGGGCATTTTGTGTATATAGGCGTTCATATTGCGGATGTCCGCCTCCTCCATGCGTTCCCGAACGGCCTCCAGCTCGTCAGACCGCCCCCATACACAGAGTAGCACATCCTGGACACACTTCTTTCCGGCCATGCTGCCTGCCGCCCTGCTCAGGGGTCTCCCGCCCGGGCGGGGCCGGGACCGGACACACCCAGCCTGTTCCGACGCCTCGCGCATCTGCTGGGCGATAGGCCGCTTGACTTCCTGCACCATAAAGCGGCGCTGGTAGTCGGCTGCGCGGTCAGCGTAGTCCTTTTCCACAACGGTCCCGCCATCATAGTAATGGCCTCAGTAGTAGTTCCAGTGGCTTTGTTCCTCGGTGAATTGTCGCGTCACAAAGCCCTCCTTGGGATGCTCTCCCAGGACGATACCCTGCCCATTGTCAGACAAAGCGGACTGCCGGATGATATAGCCTTGATTGCAGCTTACGGCGGTGGAGCCTCAGACGATCCCAACGGAGGCATGGACTGTACGGATCCCGAATACCCAAGCCGCATAGCCATATATTGCCTGAGCGAAAACGGGGCGGAAGTATGATCTGGGGGCCTTGATATCACGTAGCAGCCCGGGAGCATTATCTCTGATATTTTGAGCCGTTGGAAGACAGCTTGTCCATTACCGAACAAAATTTTTCCTTCCGCCTCACCCCTTCTTGGAGAGGTGAAGCAAATGGAAGTATCCTCCTGGTTCAAAGCGGCCTCCGCAGGCCGCCGTATTTCTGGTGGATGTCCATGTATATCTCCTATTTGGTGCTGTCTTCCTTGACCACAATTTTGTGCGGGATCATAGTGACTAGGGCGGAGCTGACTGCCGTTTCAGAAAGAAAGCTCCCGGTTCAGGGCGGTTCTGACCCCTCTGACTGTACTACCACCCTTTTTCCTCTTTCGTACAGAGAGCTTCCAACCGTTCTCCCAAGCCTTGGGCTTACTGGTTAAAACCATCTCTGCTCTGCTTGAACACCACCGTGGAGACGGAGTTCTCAATACTTATCCCCAGTAGGCAATCTTTTTCCTGAACAGTGGATAGGTTCGCTTCCATCCGGCGGATGTCCTGGACATAGCCATGCTCATCGGGCACTGCCTGAAGGATTATCACCGTTGCATCTACGGTGGCGTGTTTATTCTAGGCCAGCTTGTCAAAGCTGTCGGCCATGATCTGGTTTAGAGCCGGAGCGCGGGGCAGGCCGTCCTGCCCTTGTTCTGGCAGACCCGGCACTGCCAGACCTCTGCGCTATCTTTTGAGCTTTTCAAAACCTGACGGTGGAAGCTGCTCCCATGCTCTTCGCATATGATTTTTCCGCTATAAGGGTAACGATTATGAAACGCCGCCTCCCTTTGGAGCTGTCTCATTTGTCTGCTTCTCCGCTTGCACAAAGCATTGGCCCGTTCCCACAACTCCCCTACACGGTGGCCGGGATCGACGGATTCGAGCATATCAATCACTTATTCCCACCCGGAAAAACCTTTCACTTGCTGCGGCAGTCCACCGTCTGGGTTCTACCCGCAAAGTACCGGTCCTGGTATTTGGGATTACAGAGGATGTGCCGGATGGAAGACGTTGAATGCGCTACCCTTCCGGCTGGTAAAGCCTTCGTTGAGAAGCGTGTGGAAGATGCGGCGGATACCTATTTTCTGATTAGCACAGCGGTCAAAAATCCGTTGGACCACTCCGCTTTGGCATCCGCCTTATCAATAGAAACTCTGGCGTAGAATGTTACCCGCAGGGCGGACCGGAAATGGTTTTCCGGCTGCACGTTTCATTGTGCATCCGGAGAATATTCACGAGTATTCGCCTCTCCTGTCAAGCACACAGGATCCAGGATAAGCTCCGAGAAAGCCTATCATAGAATATACCAAATTCACGGCCTTGGAACAGGTGAAATCCGATAGCAGGCCAATGAAACGGAGATGGCCCGGCAGAGTGCCGATCCGTTCTCGCCGTATGCTTTCCAAGCTGCATCACCTCGGTCCATCGACATGCTTAAAGGTCAAAAACGCCGGTCGGATTTTCTCCGCCCGGCGTAATGCGATTGTCCGTGGGCTACTCTTCTAAGGAAAGCTGTTCCGGCAAACCGGCAGGCGCCTGCAATTCCAGCACCTCCCCGGCTACATCCGCACTTTCAAAGCGGAGCGCATTGGCGTCTTTTGCGCTGTAGGATAGATAGTCGATGCTGCCGTACCACACGACGGCTTTGTCAATCACCGCCCAGCGCTGCCAGAGCTCCTCCCGCGTTTCCACGGTGATTCCCCAGCTCTCCAAAAGGGAAACCGCTCCCTCGTCAGGCCTCGTTCGGACCGTGATGTTCGCACCGGACTCCAGCGCCCTGTCCAGCGCGGTCCGCAGCATCTGAAGCCGGGACCGCTTCACAAACGGGCAGACAATCAGGATGCTTTCCGCCGCCTCACCTAAATCCCGGGCAAAGGGCTCCAGATAATTCTGCCCGTCGTAAATCCGGCTGGAGCCTGAATCGTTCCCCACCAGCTTCACTTGATACCCCAGCTCGGCGTAGCCCCTGAGCCGCTTGTGATACATCCGCTCCAGCACGGGAACGTGCAGGTCCACATAGTCATAGATCCGCACCTCCTGCTTGCCCGCGTAGCTCCGGTGCAGCCGCCCGGCGTATTGGGCCAGGGTGCCCTTCCACGAGATGGGCATGGAGAGGAGAATGGTGTCCAGGCGGGGCTCGTCAAAACCCTCGCCCACGTATTTCCCGGTGGCGATTACCACCAGGGATTCTCCCGCCGGGACCTCCCGAAGGGCGGTCAGTATCTCCCGCTTTTCCCGCTGGCTTCCGGTCCCCACCAGAAGAAAAATGTGCTCCGCCATTCCCCGGAGCAGCCCGGCCAGACGTTCGGCGTGGGCTCGGCGCTCCGTCAGGATCAGGGGCGTTCGGCCCTCTCGGAGCAGCCCGGCCGCGTCGGAGATGATGAGCCCGTTTCTTGCCTCATTTTTGGTGATGCTGGCATAGGCATCCTGAATCTTCCGGGCAGCGGGCAGCCGGGTCCGGGTGAACCGGGGGATGACGTAGTGGTCGAAGGGCCGTTTGCCCGCCTGGCTTTTGGCGTCCACCAGATAGCGGACCGGGCCGCAGTGCATGAAGATGATGGGCTGGTGCCCGTCCTGCCGTACCGGGGTGGCGGAGAGGCCGTAGACATACCTGGCCTTTGCCGCGCGCAGAATTTTTTCAAAGGTAAAAGCGGCCATGTGGTGGCATTCATCGCACAAAACCATGCCGTACTCAGCCACAAAGGACTTGACCTCCTTGTCCTCCCCCTCGAACAGGGACTGCATGATGGCAATGTCGATGATTCCGCTCCGGGTACGTTTTCCCGCTCCGATCTGCCCGATATGCTCCAGACGTCTTTTCCGGCCCCGCTTTTTTGGCTGTTCGGGCAGCGGTTCCTCAATGTGCAAAAAACGATCCAGGGCGCTTTTCCACTGCTCCAGAAGAGCACTGGAGTGGACCAGAATCAGGGTATTTACACGGCGCTGTCCAATCAGGTAAGCGCCCACCACGGTTTTGCCGAAGGCAGTGGTGGCGGACAGCACACCCATATCGTGGGCCAGAAGCGCCTCCGCTGCCGGGACCTGCTCCGGACGGAGCTCCCCCCGAAAGGACACGGAGATGGAGCGCCCCGTCTGCCGCCGGTCTTCCAGGGTGCAGGGGACGCCACAGGACTTCAGCAGTTCCGTCAGCCTGTCCATGCAGCCCCTGGGGACAGCCAGAACGTGGTCGTCCTCCCAGCTGTAGTCAAAGACCCTGGGCGTATTGTAGATGCGCAGACGCATGGCCTGCTTTTTGTAAAATTCCGGGTTTCGGAAGGCCGCCAGCCGTTTGACTGCGTTCATCGCCTTTTGGGAGAACCCCGCCTTGTCCACATAGAGCAAATCGGAAATCATCAGCCTGACCTGGACAGGGAAGTCTGCCGAGGTCAGGGCTTTCCGCATTCGCTTGATCGGCCAGGGTCTCGGTTCCTCCGCCTCCAGCAGCGTTCCCAGTTCCCCGTTCGCGCACAGCTTCACGAGTTGCGCCGCCAGCTCCTCCGGCGTTATCTTAGGCAGGGATGCAAGGTAGGCCCACTGGTCCGGGTAAGGGACAAAGCTCTCATCCACAAAGAGGGTGTTTCCTTCCTTCTGGGCCTGCCCTTGAAACGGCAGGGCGATCAGGTTCCCGAAGCCGCCCTTGGGCACGGTGTCCTGGGAGGGGAACAGGCGGTCATAGGACTGAAAGCGCAGCTCATGGCGGCAGTCCATGGTTCGGGTCAGCAGTCCGCTGCCCAGTCTGCGGGCCTCAGCGGCGGGCACCGGCTCCGAAAAGAAGAACCAGACGTGGGCCCCATTGCCGGAACGGGAGCGCTCCACGGCGGGCGTGAGGCCGAAGGAGACACAGGTCTTCCGAAGGGCGTCGACGTCCTCCCGCCAGGACTCCGCGTCGAAGTCTGCGGCCAGGAGCCAGGTGCGGTCATCCTCCAGCATGGGATAGATCCCCGCCACGTCCCGGCCATAGCCGTCCTGTCCAACCAGGTGCGCCTTGACGATCTGCGCCGTCAGCGGAACGAAGGCCCGGTTCGGACACGCGGGACAAGGGTGGGTTTTCTTGTCGCAGAGGCCCGGCTCCCACTCGTTTCTGCACAGGGGCACATAGCCGCTCTTCCCGGTTTTCAGGCTGTAATAGCGTCTGGCACACACGTCCTCCCGCCCGCGGAACAGGGAGAGAAACAGGGCGATCTTCTCCTGGGCGGAGCTGTCCGCGCAGACCCCGCCGCTTTGGGCCGGCTGCCGGGGCCAGAGGGACTCCGGGCAGACGTACTGGCCGCCCTCCCCGTCGGCGCAGAGGACATATTGCCCCTCGCCGTCCAGAGACGGAAGCAGCTTGATCAGGCGATACGCATGGCCCCCTATGACGGCACTCTCGTTCCACATACCACGCCCTCCCTTATCCTCGCTTTTGCTGTATTATATAGGATACGGAGCGGATCGGCAAGATTGAAAAACCGTTGGGCAGATGGGCCGGGAGGCAGGCAAGGGCCGGGCGAAGGAAATCCGTCCGGCCTTTGTTGAACGATTACCAATCCGGCAGCTTGTTCGCCGGAGGCAGGCAGCTGCGCCCCCGGCAGACATAGAAGGTGGTCTTTTCATGTTGCAGCGGATACTCCTCTGCGGGCTCCCGGAGGATCACAGCCGCCTCTGCCGGAAGCTCCAGGGGCAAGCGTGCCGTCTCGGAGTGAGCTGACCAGACCACCGTCACCTTGGGCGGCGGGTCACGGCGGTCCAGAAGCGCCCGCAGGAACATAGAGCGTAACCGGCGGGATGCTGCCTTGCATCCGCTGCCAGAAAATCCAGCTGCTGCTCCGCCAGGGGGCCATAATGTTCCTCCGAGACAAGTTGGTTGAGCCGCACCAGATTCCAGGCCATCAGGGAATTTCCGCTGGGTATCGCCCCGCCATAGGTCTCCTTGGGTCGGAGAATCGGAGGCTCGTGCTGCTCTCCGTAGAGATAGAAGCCGCTCTTTTTCCGGTCCTGAAATTGTTCGCAGGCCTCTCGGCAGAGCTGTTCAGTCCGCTCCAGGTATGTGCCATCCAGCGTGGCTCCGTACAGCGCCAGTTGTGCAAACAGATAAGAGGCGTAGTCATCCAAAAATCCCTTGGCTCCCCGCCGCCTGGCCCGAAAGCTGACATAGAGGGCTTTGCCGTCCCAAAGGTTTTCCCAGAGAAGGCGGTCCGCCCGTTTCGCGGCATCCAAGTACTTATGCGATCCGCCGGCCCGATGCAGCCGGCACAGCGCCGCGATCATCAGGCCGTTCCAGGTGGTCAAAATCTTGTCGTCCGGATGGAGGGTACAGCGGCTCTTGCGGTATTGAGCAACCGCTTCCAGCAGACTGTCAAAGGACTGGTCCTCCGGGTCGCTGAGGAGCAGATTGGGGATGTTCTTCCCCTCAAAGTTCCCAGACTCCGTGATGTCAAAATGCCGGTTGAACGCCGCGCCGCGCTCCGGGCCCAGGAGGCGGAAGACCTCCTCCGGCATGAACAGATAATATTTCCCCTCCTCACCGTCGCTGTCCGCGTCCTGGGCGCTGTAAAAGCCGCCCTCCGGCGCGGTCATCTCCCGGAGAACAAAGTTCGCCGTCCGCTCCGCAATCAGCAGGTACAGCGCTTTCTTTGTTGCAGCGTACACCTCACAGTAAGCCAAAATCAGCAGGGCGTTGTCATACAGCATTTTCTCAAAGTGAGGAACAAGAAACCGCTGGTCGGTGGAGTAGCGACAAAAGCCTCCGCCGATGTGGTCAAACAGCCCGCCCCGATACATTTGTGTCAGCGTCCGCTCCGCCATCTCCAAACAGTCCCGGTCTCCCCGCCTCCGGTAGTATGCCAGGAGGAACAGGAGGCCGTGGGGCGACGGAAATTTCGGCGCGTCTCCAAAGCCGCCGTTTTCCGGGTCGAAGAGCCGCTTGTAAAGCTCGACGGCTCCCTTCAAAAGCTCCGGCTCCGCTTGGCGGCTTCCCTCCCTCGGCCGGTTCAGCAAAGCAGCAATCTCCTCAGCTGGGCCCAGCAGGGATGCGCGGTCTTGTTCCCATCTCTCATGAATCAGCGTCAGCAGTTCCCCGAAGCTCACCATACCGCCTTGGCGGCGTTTTGGAAAGTAGGTTCCGGCGAAGAAGGGCCGTTTCTCCGGCGTAAGAAAAATGCTGGCGGGCCAGCCCCCTCCGCCGGTGAAAGCCTGACAGACGGACATATAGACACTGTCCAGGTCGGGCCGCTCCTCCCGGTCCACCTTGACGGAGATGAACCAGCGGTTGAGCAAATCCGCCGTATCCGGGTCTTCGAAGCTCTTGCGGGCCATAACGTGACACCAGTGGCAGGCGCTGTAGCCGATGCTGAGGAAGACGGGTTTGTCCTCCTCTCCGGCCCGACGGAACGCCTCCGCTCCCCAGGGGTACCAGTTCACGGGGTTTTCCGCGTGCTGGAGAAGGTAGGGACTGGTTTCGTCTTTCAAATGATTTCTCATCGTATCACATCCTTGTTCTAATTAGGATGGCTGAGATTCGATGAAATGATACCCGATCCGATGGGAGGAGGATCCAATGCTATAAAGTTAAGTAAAAAAAGAACTCCCGGCACGACCGAAATGGCGGT
>CAJTZL010000064.1 GCA_910583695.1 uncultured Oscillibacter sp. | reverse complement strand
CCCCTTCCGCGCCCCCGTTTTCTCTCTTCCACCGTGCACGGCGCATTCTCTCTTTTCGCAAAAGAGAGAATGGGGGGTGCATTGGACCAGCCAGCATCCTGGCTGTCACGACTCAATAGGAGCTAATATTCAAGCTCTCATCATCCTCCCCTTTTTCGATTTTCCTGATTTCCACAAAGTACTTCACCGCCGGACCGACGGCAACCTCCACCCGGTCTCCGACCCGGCGGCCGAGAATCGCCTTCCCCACCGGGGACTCCTTGCTGACCAGGCCCTTCAGGGCGTCCTGCCGCAGGGTGGTGACAATCCGGACCTCCATCTCCTTCTTTGCCATCTCATTGTAAATCGTCACCCGGTCGAACAGCCCCACCGCGTCCTCCGCGCCCCGGACCTCAATCACCTTCGCCGTGCGGATCATCCGCTCCAGATACCGGATGCGGCTGTCGTTCCGGTTCTTCGCCTGCTTGGCGCACTTGTATTCAAAGTTCTCGCTCAGGTCCCCGAAAGCCCGGGCGGTCTGGACCTCCTCAATCAGCTGGGGCCGCAGGACCCGAACCCTGTGGTCCAGCTCCTCCTTCATTTTTTTGATATCCACTGCCGTCAGCTCGTCGTACACGGCACATCCCTCCTTTTTTGTGCCGCTCCATCATAGCCCCTTCCGCCGCCGCTGTCAAGAAGGCCCCTTGACGGCGGACCGGCGGGATGTTATTCTATAGAAAGAACAACGAACAGGAGGGCCTGCCATGAATCTGGCCGAACTGCTGGATATCCGCCCCGGCGTCACCGCCGTCACCGGCGGCGGCGGCAAGACCACCCTTCTCCGGACCCTGGGAACGGAGCTGGCGGCGGACGGGGCCCGGGTCCTCCTCTGCGCTACCACAAAGCTGCTTCCCTTTGACGGCCTTCCGAACCTGATGAACCCCACGGAAACCGCCCTGGCGGAGGCCCTGGCGGCCCGCCGCCCGGTCTGCGCCGGGACTCCGGTGCCCGGCACGGGGAAGCTCACCGCCCCGGGCATCCCCATGGCCCGTCTGGCGGTCCTGGCGGACTACGTGCTGGCGGAGGCCGACGGCGCGGCGGGCCGCCCCCTCAAGGCCCACGCCCCCCACGAGCCGGTCATCCCCCCGGAGGCAGATCAGATCATCATGCTGGCGGGGGCCTCCGGCTTCGGCCGCCCGGTCCGGGAGGCGGTCCACCGGCCGGAGCGCTTCTGCTCCCTGACCGGCCTGGAGCCCGGGGACCCGGTGACGCCGGAGGCCCTGGCGGAGGCCCTGCGAATGGAGACGTCCACGGAGGGCCCCCCCATCCGGGTCTTTGTCAATCAGGCGGAGGGGGAAGCCGCCCTGGCCGCCGCCCGCCGTCTGGCGGAGCTGCTGCCCTGGCCCGTGTACGCCGGGGCGCTGAAAAGGAGGAGCTGGATATGCTTGTCGTCATTCGCGGAGCCGGGGATATCGCCACCGGCGCGGCCCTCCGCCTCTGGCGGGCGGGACTCCGGGTGGTCCTGACGGATCTGGAGCAGCCCACCGCCATCCGGCGGACCGTGGCCTTTTCTCAGGCCATCGTTCACGGGGAGGCTGTGGTGGAAAACGTCACTGCCCGCCGGGCGGAGTCCCCGGCGCAGGCCCTGGAGCTTTTGGAGCAGCACCTCATCCCCGTGCTGGCGGACCCGGCGGGGACCTGCATCCCGGTCCTGAGGCCCGCCGCCGTGGTGGACGCCATCCTGGCCAAGCGGAACCTGGGCACGCGCATTACCGACGCCCCCGTGGTCGTCGGCGTGGGCCCCGGCTTCACGGCGGGGGTGGACTGCCACGCCGTGGTGGAGACCATGCGGGGCCACACCCTGGGCCGGGCCCTCTATGAGGGCTCCGCCCTGCCCAACACCGGCATTCCCGGCCTCATCGGCGGCTTTGCCGGGGAGCGGGTCCTCCGGGCCCCGGCGGACGGGGTGTTTCACCAGCTCCTGGACATCGGCGCCCAGGTGAAGCAGGGGGACACGGCCGCCGAGGTAAACGGCCTCCCCATGGTCTGCACCCTGGACGGCATCCTCCGGGGCATCCTGCCGGAGGGCACCCCGGTCCACAAGGGCATGAAGGCCGGGGATATCGACCCCCGGTGCCGCCTCGAGCACTGCTATTGCGCCAGCGACAAGGCCCTGGCGGTGGGCGGCGGGGTGCTGGAGGCGGTCCTTTCCCTGTCCGGTGCGTTGAAGTCCAAGGAATCATTACAATCCGTATTGAAAACAGGAGGGGTATTATGGCGGAAAACCAAGTGAAGCTGACCAAGCTGGCCAAGTGCGCCGGCTGCGGGGCCAAGGTGGGGGCCGGGACCCTGGCCCGGCTGCTGGAGGGCATCCAGGTCCGTCAGGACCCGAACCTGCTGGTGGGCTTTGACCGGAGCGACGATGCCTCCGTCTACAAAATTTCCGACACTCTGGCCCTGGTTCAGACGGTGGACTTCTTCCCCCCCATTGCCGACGATCCCTACCTCTTCGGCCAGATCGCCGCCGCCAACGCCCTCTCCGACGTCTACGCCATGGGCGGAGAGCCCAAGCTGTGCCTGAACATCATGGCCGTCCCCAAGGACATGCCCCCCGAGGCGGTCCACGACCTGCTCCGGGGAGGCTATGACAAGGTGTATGAGGCCGGAGCTCTGATTACAGGGGGGCACAGCATCCTGGACGACGAGCCCAAGTACGGCCTTGCCGTCACCGGCTTCGTCCACCCGGACAAGATGCTCACCAACGCCGGGGCCCGGCCCGGGGACGTGCTCCTCTTCACCAAGCCCCTGGGGCTGGGGGTCCTGACCACCGCCGCCAAGGCGGAGCTGGTCCCCCCGGCGGTCCTGGAGCGGGCCTGCGGGCTCATGACCACCCTGAACAAGGCCGCCCGGGATGTGATGGTCCAATACCGGGTCCACGCCTGCACGGACGTGACGGGCTTCGGCCTCCTGGGCCACAGCCTGGAGCTGGCCCAGGGCGGCGGGGTGGAGCTGGAGATCGACGCGAAGGCCGTGGACTTCCTCCCCGAGGCGGCGGAGCTGGCGATCATGGGCGTCCTCCCCGAGGGCATGTACCGCAACCGCGCCTTTGCGCAGGACGCCGTGGACCCCGGCGAAACGGAGCTCTGGCGGCAGGACCTGTTCTACGACCCTCAGACCTCCGGCGGCCTTCTCATGGCAGTGGACCCGGAGGACGCGGAGGCCCTGTACCGGGCGCTGAAGCCCGCCGTCCCCAGCGCCCAGCGCATCGGCACGGTCCGGGAGTACCGGGGCGGAAAGCGGATTTTCCTTCGCTCGTTTCCTTGAAAGGAACAGGACCAAAAGAAACACTGTACCCGCTCCGGCGGTCCGGCAGTCAGCCAAGCCGAAGCGGCGGCAGCGAAGTCTATAGGAAAAGCGGACGGCACAGCCGTCCGCTTTTTGATTCAGCTCATGTCCGTGACCACCCCGATAAAGGCGGGGAGGCTCGTTTCCGTGTCCACCAGCATATACAGGAAGGGCCGGTCCAGATACACCTCCGGCACGGTCCCCGGCATGTCGGCCCCGCTGTCCGCCAGCACCGCCGTGGCAGCCCCGGCCCGGGTGCCCTTCTCGTCCACGGAGACAGAGGTCTTGTGGAGCACCCGGCTGATGAACAGCGGCCCCAGCTCGGAGCGTCCCAGGCCGGACAGGTCCGCCCGGTCCATGTCAAAGGCGTCCGTCATGCCCAGGGCCTTCAAAGCGTCGTTCAGCTCCACCCCGTATTCGCTCTTGAATTTGGGGATGGCGGCGTAGACCAGGGTCTCCTCCGCGCCCGCCAGCACCCGGTGGAGCCGCTCCCCCGTCAGGGAGTCCAGGTAGTCCTCCAGGGCCGTGCCCTCGTCCGGCAGCAGGGCGGCGAAAGCCCAGCGCCCGCCCTTGTAGAATTTCAGGAAGCCCTGGGCCCCCTCGTCCTTCAGATAATGCCCCTCGGAGGAATACATCAGCGCCGCGGGCTGTTCCGCGCCGTCCTCCGTGGTAAAAATCCCGTTCTCCCGGATCTGGATGTCCTCGTAGATTTCCTCCCACTCCGCCTCCAGGGCCAGGGCGTTGACCAGGACCATCATGGTCTCGTCTCGGAGCTCGCTTAAAATCTCCGGGATCATGCCGCGGGTGTTCTTCTCCACCCAGCTGTTGATATCCCGGACGGCGGCGGCGTCAAATTTGGAGGCGAAGACCTCCGCCTTGTACCAGCCCGCCGCAGTCTCCAAAAAGTCCTGATCGGCCTCAAAGCTCCCGTCGTCCCGGACCCAGACGGAGTTTGCCAGCTCCACCCGGCAGTCCTTTCCCCTGGGCAGGTCCGCCGCCCAGGCGGCCAGAACTCCGTTCAGCCTCTCCGTCGGCAGACCCAGGACGGCCTCCATCTGTTCCAGAGTCTCTCCCCTCGCCCCGTTGGCCGTCATGCCCAGGGCGGAGAGCACCGACAATGGGGACACCAGGGCGTTCTCCCCCGCCCAGCTCCGCCGCAGCAGCTCCAGGGAGAACTCCGCCAGGGCGGCGGCGTCCTCCGCCGGAATCTCCCGGGGGACCTCCGCCGGGGCGGCGGTCTCCTTCGTCAGGCGCCGGGACCCTCCCCCGCCGCACCCGGCAAGGCACAGCAGGGCCAGAAGCAGGGCGGCTATGCGGTTCCATCGGTTCATGGGGCATTCCTCCTTTTCGTTCTCTGCCTGTATAGACGACATGCACGGACCGGAGGTTTCGCCCTCTCCGAAATTTTAAATGGGTGCTCAGTACCAGTCCACCACCCGCACTGTACAGGTGGCCATGGTGCCGGAGGGCGTGGAGGCGATGATCAGGGCGGTGCCCGGCCGGAGGGCGGTGACGGTGCCGTACTGGTCCACCACGGCGGTCCGGGTCTCCGAGGAGGTCCAGGCGACGGCCTGGGCCTGGACATTGTTGACGGGATAGACCACGGCGGTGAGCCGGTCGGTCTGCCCCGGGGAGAGGAGCAGGGTGCTCCGGTCCAGGTAAACCTGATAAGATTCCTGGTTCATCAAAGAAGTTCCCTTGCGCAGGGCGGGCTCCACCATCCGGGAGACGATTACCGACGCCGTGTCCCGGGTGATCAGGCTGTCGGGGCGGAAGGTGCCCCAGGTGTCCCCGCCCACCAGGACCCCCGCCCGGTAGAGGCGGTAAATGCCCTGGGCGCCGGGGTCCGACATGGGCACGTCGGGAATGGCCCCATCCATGACGATGTTGATGCCCCGCAGGGCCTCCGACGGGAGGGCCTTGGCCATGATGGCGGCAAAGCTCCGCCGGGTGGCGGGGGCCGCGTAGTCGTCATACTGGTCGGCGGTGACGATGCCGGTATTCAGGGCGTATTGGAGCCCGCTCATGCCCTCCGGGATGGCCCAGCCGTTGTAAATCCGGTGGAGGCTGACCGCCAGGGACACCGTTTCGCCCAGCGTGACCCGGCTCTGGGGGCCGAAGCGCCGGCCGCCCTCCGTCAGGCCCCGCTCATAGAGGGTCCGGACCCCGCTCTCGTACCAGACTCCGGAGGGCACGTCTTGGAACACCCCGGGGTAATAGTCCCGGGTCCTCCGGAAGTTGTTCAGCCCCAGGGCCATGCTGGTCCACAGGTTGGACGAAACGGCGGTCCGTCCGTCCACGGGCCCGTAGGCCAGGGCTGCAGGCACGGCAAGGCTCAGGCACAGCAGCGACGCCAGGAATGTTGAGACGATCTTTTTCACGGGAAGCCCTCCTCCGCATAGTGCGATTTGTCCGGTTGCCTCTGTTTATAAAATAAGAATAGACCTCCGTCTGTCTCCCGTCAAGGGGTTTTGACAAAATCGGAAGAAAAAGGGCGGGCGGCGGTCTCCGCAAACTGTAAGAAAACCGTAAGAATTTTGTCAGGCCGTTCGTAAGATTTGCCTGTTATGCTAGTGGTCCATCCGGCCATGTTTGAAAAATGGCAAGACGCCGTCTTGGGGTATCTTTTTCCGCCAGGACTGCGTTGCCTGGACTTGAAATCCGTCGGGATTTCCGCGTCCAATCGCCTTGCCTGGCAAAAAAATCTGCACCAATCCTGCATTCCGCCATTTTTCAAACAAGGCCTGGAAGCATTTCAACAAGGAGATGATTTCCCATGAAGCACCGCAAACCCTTGCGCCCCCTTCTCTGCCTCCTTCTGGCCCTGCTGACGGCCTGCGCGCCGGCCCTGGAGGAGCCCTTGACGCCGGGGACCGTTTCCCGCCGCCCGGAGGCGGAGGGAAACCTATGGGAGGCCTCCCCCCGGGAGCTCCTGTCCTCCGGCGATCTCCGGGGCGCGGACCTCGGGGATCTGGACCTGTCAGACCTGGGAGATACGCTGTACCCCTCGGATTTCGACACCAACACCCGTTGGCCGGAGCGCCTGCCGGGGGACTTTGACCCGCAGCGGCTTCTGGAGCTGGGGAAGGACCCCGGCCTGGGCCTCCGGGCCCTCCATGAGCAGGGAATCACCGGCAGGGGCGTGGGCGTGGCCATCATCGACCAGACCCTGCTGACGGAGCACCAGGAGTACGGGGACCGCCTCCGGCTCTATCAGGAGTACCACGGCATGGCGGAGAGCCCTGCCTCCACCCATGGCCCCGCCGTGGCCTCCATCGCCCTGGGGAAGACCGCGGGCGTGGCCCCGGAGGCTCTGCTGTACTTCATCGCCGACGACCTGGGAACCGGGGAGGGGGAGGATTTCGTCCGGGACCTGTCCTATTATGCCCAGGATGTGGACCGCCTGACCGCCCTCAACGAAACCCTGCCGGAGGGTGAAAAAATCCGGGTCATCTCCATGTCCGTGGGCTGGATGCCGGAGGACCGGGGTGCAACGGAGCTGGAGGCCGCCATCGCGCGGGCCCGGGCGGCGGGCATCGCCGTGGTCTGCGTCAACAGCCGGGACCCCCTGCTGGAGCCTTGGATGGGCATGGGGCGGACGCCTTACGGCAGCCCGGACAGCCTGGAGGACTGCCGCCCCGGGGCCTTCTGGGAGGAGGCGCTGTACAGCGGGGAGTACCGGGGCGCGGACGGGTCTTTGCTCCTGGTCCCCATGGACCGCCGGACCACCGCCTCCCCGTCGGGGGAAGACGCCTACGCACACTTTGCCGAGGGCGGCATGAGCTGGGCGGTCCCCTGGGTGGCGGGGCTCTACGCCCTGGCCTGTCAGGTAAAGCCGGAGGTGACGTTCGAGGAGTTCCTCACCGCCGCCCAGGCCACGGCCCGCCCCCTCTCCGTCCGGCAGGACGGGGCGGAATATCCCTACGGGAAGGCGGTGGACCCGGCGGCCCTGCTGGATGCGCTGAAATGAAGCAAGCGGACGGCCAAGGCCGTCCGCTTTTCTTACTCTTCCATTACGCGATTCTCGCCAGCCATTTCAAGTCGTAGGGCTCGAAAACCACCTTTTCGTAGGCCTCCACATCCAGGGGCGTGCCGTCCCAGTCCCCGTGAATGTCCCCGTTCTGCTTGATGAGGATGTCGTAGAGGATGTCGTAGGTCACGCCGTCCGCCGGGTCCGTCTCCACCACGGTGGAATAAGGCAGGGTCTTGTGGTAGGTCAGCTCCATCCCGTGGTAATCGAAGTGGAACCCGCAGCGCATCCGGCAGCCGTCCAGGCCGGTGTACCGGGCAATCCGCTTCAAGTCCTGGAGGATTTTGTCCCCCTCCTCCTCGTAGAGGTTCTCCGGCGTGGTGGCGGTGTAGTCGAACCGGAACTGGATGGAGGCCCCGGGGACCTTCTTGAAGCGGTCCAGGTAGGGAACCAGGTCCTTGGCGGGATAGTCCTTGTACAGCACGCAGTTCACCCGGAAGGGCACGGGAAGCCGGGCAAGCAGCCCGTCGTTGGACTCCACCACGTACTTCTGCATATGCCGGGAGACGTTGATGCAGGTGATCTTGCGCTTGTTTCGCTCCGCGAAAGCCAGGATATCCTCCTCCGTCTGGAACTCGGAGACGGGGAGGGTGGTGTTGATATAGACCTTGTGGGTTGCAGGGATCTCGTCCAGCATGGACTGGAGAACCTGGAGGTCGGCGAAGGGCTCGCCGCCGGTGAACACGAAATCGCAGTCGGGCGTGATGGCGTCCATCCGGCGGATGCTGGCGCGGATCTTCTCGGCGGAGAAGCCGGTCAGGTCCGCATACTCGCCTTTATTGATGCAGAAGGGGCAGTGATTCTTACAGTCGTAGGGGACGAAAACCGTCACCGTGGCGCCGCCTTCCCGCGTCTTGTAGGGATGCTTCATAACGTCGTCTCGCCTTTCCGTTTATAGTGGTGATGGCACGGCCGGGGCCGTACACAAACTCTTATTTTAAAGGATTTTCCCTGGAAGGTCAAGAGCAATTCGGAAATTTGCCGTTGAAAAAATATGTAGAGGGAAGGGGCTTGTATTCGCCCTTCAGGCAGGGGGAATACAGCCATGAAGATGGCTGCATTCCCCCTGCTGGAGGAACCCCTTACTTCTTCCCGTGCAGCGCCTTCATCCGCCGCTCATGGTCCAGGATGCTCTTGCGCATCCTGAGGCTCTTGGGCGTCACCTCCAGCAGCTCGTCGTCCGCCAGGAACTCCAGGCACTGCTCCAGGCTCATCTGCCGGGGGGGCACCAGCCGCAGGGCGTCGTCGGACCCGCTGGCCCGAGTGTTGGTCAGCTGCTTTTTCTTGCACACGTTCACCGTCATGTCCTCGCTCCGGGGGCTGACGCCGATGACCATGCCGCCGTATACCGGCACGCCCGCGCCGATGAACAGCGTGCCCCGCTCCTGGGCGTTGAAGAGGCCGTAGGTAATGGACTCCCCGGTTTCAAAGGAGATGAGGGAGCCGTTGCCCCGGCGGGAGATCTCTCCCTTATAGGGGGCGTAGCTGTCGAAGACGGAGGCCATGATGCCCTCGCCCTTGGTGTCGGTGAGGAAGTCGTTCCGGTAGCCGAAGAGGCCCCGGGCGGGGATGAGGAACTCCACCTTCATGCGGCTTCCCACAGGGGTCATCTCCACCATGTCCGCCTTCCGCTGGCCCAGCTTCTCAATCACCGCGCCCACGCAGTCGGCGGGCACATCCACCACCAGCCGCTCGATGGGCTCGCAGGTCTTGCCGTCAATTTCCTTATACAGCACCCGGGCGGGGGACACCTGGAACTCGTAGCCCTCCCGGCGCATGGTCTCAATGAGGATGGAAAGGGACATCTCCCCCCGGCCCGCCACGTTGAAGGCGGTCTCCGTGTCCGTCTCTGTCACCCGGAGGGACACGTCCCGCAGGGTCTCCCGGAACAGCCGCTCCCGAATCTGCCGGGAGGTGACGAACTTGCCCTCCCGCCCGGCGAAGGGAGAGTCGTTGACGGAGAAGGTCATCTCCAGGGTGGGGGCGGAAATCTTCACGAAGGGCAGGGCCTCCACCGCGCCGGGGACGCAGATGGTGTCTCCGATGGTCACATCCGGGATGCCGCTCATGGCGATGATGTTCCCGGCGAAGGCCTCCGTCACCGGCTTCCGGCCCAGGCCGTCGAACTCATAGATGGCCGTGGCCTTGGCCTTGCGGAGGACGGCCTCCGGGTCGTGGTAGTTGCACACGGCGATCTCCTGATTCTGCTTCAGGGTGCCCCGCTCAATGCGGCCGATGGCGATGCGGCCCACGAACTCGTTGTAGTCGATGGAGGAAACCAGCATCTGGAAGGGCTGGTCCACCTCCGCCTCCGGGGCGGGGATATACTCCAGGATGGTGTCGAAGAGGGGCTTCAGATCCGTGCCCTGCACGGTGGGGGAGCAGGAGGCGGTGCCGTTGCGCCCGGAGCAGAAGAGCATGGGGCTGTCCAGCTGCTCCGACGTCGCGTCCAGGTCCATGAGGAGCTCCAGCACCTCGTCGATGACCTCATAAACCCGCTGGTCCGGCCGGTCGATCTTGTTCACCACCACGATGACCCGGTGTCCCAGCTCCAAAGCCCGGGAGAGCACAAAGCGGGTCTGAGGCATGGGGCCCTCGGCGGCGTCCACCAGGAGGATGACGCCGTTGACCATCTTGAGGACCCGCTCCACCTCGCCGCCGAAGTCCGCGTGGCCCGGGGTGTCCACGATGTTGATCTTGGTATCTCCGTACTGGATGGAGGTGTTTTTCGCCAGGATGGTGATGCCCCGCTCCCGCTCCAGGTCGCCGGAGTCCATGACCCGGTCAACGACCTCCTGGTTTTCCCGGTACGCGCCGCCCTGCTTCAGCATCTCGTCCACCAGCGTGGTCTTGCCGTGGTCAACGTGGGCAATGATGGCAATATTTCTCAAATGTTTATTCTGCATATCAATATCTCCTTCGTTTCAAACGGCAGCTTCCCTGCCCTGAATATAGAAAGGCAAAATTTCACGGTTCCTTATTATATGCCACACCGCACCGCTTTTCAACGGAAGAATCCACATTTTTCGGGACTTTTTCCCCAACATTCCAAGTCACCTTGGACAAGTCCGGCAAAAACGGAGACGGCAAAAGCCGTCTCCGTCCGCGTTCACGCCGTATGCTCCGCCGCCAGGGCCTCCTCCCGCAGCAGCAGATACTCCTCCATGCAAAGCCCGCTGTCCCGGATATCCAGGGCCACTTCCCGGCCCACGTAGCGGTAGTGCCAGGGCTCATAGCCGATGCCGGTGATTTCGCTCTTGTCGTTGGGATAGCGGAGGATGAAGCCGTACTCCCAGCAGTGCTCCATGAGCCATTTCTGTTCGGCGGTCTTCTCCTGCTTCTTCGTCAGGGCCTGATAGGACTGGGACACGATGTCCAGCGCCAGGCCCAGCTGGTGCTCGCTGGTGCCGGGGCGGGCCACCCAGCGCCCGGCCTCCGCCTCGGCGGCCTTCCGGCTGTAGCCCGCGTTCCGCAGGCGGGCGATCTTGTTGTTGTAGAGATAGGTCTGCTTGGACTGGGTCCGGTAGGCGGAGCAGATCTTGGGCCGCAGCCCCGCCTCCCGGCAGGCCTCCAGCATGGCGTTCAGGTCCTCATAGGCCCGCTCGTCCACCTTCTGCCCGTCCGGCAGGGTCTTCAGGGTGACTTCAAAATCCTCCGGCAGCTCGTTCCAGGGGTTCACCAGGAGAATCTGCCAGTCCTCCGCCTCCGGGAACATGGGGTCCCGGGGCTCCGCCGGCTTTGGGGAAACTTCCGGCCTCGGGGAGTTCTCCGTCCCGTTTCCCCCCTGGGACTTGACGGGTTCCGGTGTCACCACCGTCATTCCCGCCTGCTTCGCCTCCTCCGGCTTGATCACCGGCAGCTTGGCAGCCTCCTCCGGCTTGATCACCGGCATCACCGGCAGCTTGGCGGCCTCCTCTGTTTCGCCGGGGAGCGTCAGCCGGACATTCAAAATGGGCCGTTCCTCCCTGGCGGGGGCTTTGTCCGCCTCTCCCGCCCGAACGGCCGTGGTCAATAGCAGCAGCGCCGTCAGCACCGCCGCCGCCCCTTTGCTCCATCTCATTGGCTGCCTGTTCCTTTCCGCACCCACCATATCTTGTGGCTTGTTTTCCACATCATACGCCTTTCCTCCCCAAAAAACAAGGGCTAATTTATGAACGGGGGAAACTTTTTCCTCCTCCCGCCGGTCCCGGGACAATTTCTCTTTTCATTTTCCCTCCGGCGTGGTATAATTCCATCCAGAAACAAACCTGCGGCGCCCCGGAACAGCCGGAGGCCGCCTGCAAACCGGGCCCCTCCGGGGTCCCTTCTGGAAAGGACGCGGAGCTATGAGCGAGCAAATGGACCTGACGGAGCGGACGCTCCGCCGGGAGGACAAATTCACCGGCCGGATTCTCACCGTCCACGTGGACACCGTGGAGCTTCCCAACGGCGGGACCGCCCTCCGGGAGGTGGCGGACCACCCCGGCGGCGTGGCCGTCCTGGCCCTGGACGGGGAGAACAACGTGCTGACCGTGACCCAGTACCGCTATCCCTTCGGCAGGGCCCTGCTGGAGATTCCCGCCGGGAAGCTGGACCACCCCGGGGAGGACCCCTATGCGGCGGGTCTCCGGGAGCTGGAGGAGGAGACCGGCGCGGTGCCGGGGGTCTACGAGTCCCTGGGCCGCCTCCTGCCCTCCCCGGGCTGCTACGGGGAGACGCTGCACCTCTACCTGGCCCGGGAGCTCCGGATGTCGGAGCAGCACCTGGACGAGGACGAATTTTTAAATGTGGAGCGGGTCCCCTTCGGCGAAATGGTCCGCCGGTGCCTGGAGGGGGAGATTGAGGATGCCAAGACCGTGGCCGCGGTGCTGAAGGCAAAGATTCTGCTGAACCTGTAACGCCGGAACCGGGCCGCCTCCGGGCGGCGGGGAGTTTGGAGGTCGAGTATGTCGGAGGAAAAGACCGTCCTGGTTGTAGAGGACGAGAAGAACATTGTGGACATTCTGCGCTTCAACCTGGAGCGCAAGGGCTGCCGGGTGCTGGAGGCCTACGACGGGGAGGAGGGCCTGCGCAGGGCCCGGACGGAGAAGCCGGATTTGATTCTGCTGGACATCATGCTGCCCAAGATGAACGGCTTCAGCGTGTGCGAGGCCCTGCGGAAGGACGGGGACAACGTGCCCATCCTGCTCCTCACCGCCCGGGAGGAGGAGGACGACAAGGTCCGGGGGCTGGAGATCGGGGCGGACGACTATATCACCAAGCCCTTCTCCATGCGGGAGGTTGTGGCCCGGGTGGAGGCCAACATCCGCCGCACCTCCATGGCGGCTCCCGCCGGGGCCGCGGCGGCGGACAGCGCCATGCCCGTGGCGGGGGATCTGGCCATCAACACAGACAGCCATCAGGTTTTCCGGGCGGGGAAGGCCATTGACCTGACCCAGCGGGAGTATGAGCTTCTGACCTTCCTGGCCAGCCATCCCAACAAGGTGTACTCCCGGGTGGACCTGATGGAGCAGGTGTGGAACTACGGCTACGTCGGGGACGATGTGCGGACGGTGGATGTCACCGTCCGGCGGCTGCGGGAGAAGATCGAGGCCGACCCGGCCTCTCCGGTGTATATCCTGACCCGCCGGGGGGCGGGGTACTATTTCTCGGTCTCCTAGCCGGAGACGGGGCTTTTGCCTGCCCTTCGGGCGGGGGATTACAGCTAGGATGCTAGCTGGGCATTGCACCCCCCATTTTCTCTTTTTCTTCCAGAAGAAAACGAGAAAACGGGCCGTGCACGGTCCAAAAGAGAAAAAGAAGTATACGGGGGACGACGCGGGGGCGCGGCTGAATGAACGGCGGAGCCGGAATGACTTCCCCCGCGCAATTGGTT
This sequence comes from uncultured Oscillibacter sp., assembly GCA_910583695.1. GTDB lineage: Bacteria > Bacillota > Clostridia > Oscillospirales > Oscillospiraceae > Oscillibacter. Next base: position 259 of record CAJTZL010000064.1, on the reverse strand, counting down.
CGCGCGGGGGTTGCTCTTCACTGCATGGACCAGCTCCTCTTTTTGCTGCCGCACCCCGGTGGTTGCTCCGAAACTGCGTTTACCGAGCTTCTTTTTCCGTGCGTGCCGGATGAGCGGCGACGCTTCGCTGGCCGTCATCTTTTGGAGGCTTTCCCCCTGCTCCAGGGGAGCGGCAGCGGAAAGGGGAGCTGGTCCATTCGTTGAGGGACAAACCCCCGCCGAATCCGATTGCGCGAGGGAAGTCATTCCGGCTCCGCCG
>CAJTZL010000063.1 GCA_910583695.1 uncultured Oscillibacter sp. | reverse complement strand
CAATCTTGATCGGAATAATCACGTCGTCGGAAGCGACAAGGGCGTTGATCGTGGAAATGTTTATATCCGGGGCGTTGTCGATAATGCAGAAATCATAAAAGCTTTCCGCCGCAATCGTGTTCAGCGCGTCCCGCAACCGGGTTTGTTGGGGGCGGGCGCTGGTGTCCAGCATGACCTCCAAATTCGCCCGAATTAAGGACATATTTGCGGGCATTACGTCGATCATGTCGAACCGGGTTTTCTTGATAACCTCCCACGGGTCCAGCCGCCGGGCGGTCAGAACGTCCGAAATGCTCTTGTCGTCGTAGCTGTGGACCCCGAACGTCTTTGACGTGTTGCCCTGCTTGTCGTTGTCGATCAGCAAAATGCGCTTTCCGTGGTAGGTTGCCAGAATGTGCGCCATGCTCCCGGCGGTAAGGGTTTTCGCAACGCCGCCTTTCAGGTTGATAACCGAAATTGTTTTTCGGCAATGTCCGCCGGTCGTTCGTTCGCCTGATACAGCGCGGCAATTTCCCGCCGGTCCGAAAAAGTTATGTATTTGTAGTGTCGCGCCATGCTTTCACCCCCGTTTCTTCTTTCTCCAGCGGCGGGGGTCCAGCCCCGCCGCCTGCTTTCTGTTCTGTTTCCCGCTCCCCCTGCGGGTCCCGTTTCCCGTTCCCCGCCGCTGTGCTGTCAGCTCCCGCGGCGCTTGCCGCTTTCGCGCCGACGGGTTCCGCGTCCTGCTCCGCTCCCTGTTCTGCGGTGTCGGTGTTCTCCGCCGCTTCCGCCGCGGTCTGTTCGGTCTGCGCCGATTCCTGCTTGCGCTGATATTCCACCGTCCCCGGAATGTCCGCCCGGTATGTTTCCCGGTAGTCCTCTTCCGCCCGCTTGTACAGGTCGTCAAAGGAAATTTCAACTTCACCGTCATAAACCGGCGTGTCGCCATATTCCACGCGGTAAGTGTCGATCAGGCCGTTTTCGTCGTAGGTTGCGAAAATGTGAATCTGGCTGAAATCTTCCGCCCAAAAGGTAAAGCCGCAAGAATCGCTTACGATGATCGCGGCGCACTCCGCTTGTTTCGGCATTTCCTTGCCTTTTCGCCGGAAAGCTGGTATACTAAGATTTCATAACCTCACGCGCCGGCGACGGCGTGAATATCATATAAAAGGAACGGATTCATGAAAACCATTTTTCTTGTGGACGGCGACAACAACATCGGCACCGGACTCACCGGGGTCGACATGCTCTCGGAGCAGGACACCGTCCTCATCTTCTACCAGAAGGAAAAGGGCCTGGCCCTCAGCAAGCTCCAGAAGCTCTGCGCCGGAACCTTGGCGGACGTGCAGTATATCGAAAGCGTCCGGGGCGGCAAGAACTCCATCGACTTCCAGATCATCACGGAGCTGGGCGTTCTGGTGGGCAAGCGGGAGGCGGACTACGCCTACGTCATCAGCCAGGACAAGGGCTACGCCGCCTCCATCGACGCCCTCCAGGCCCGGTACGCAGGCGCCTTTCAGGAGGTTGCCCTCCGCCCCTCCATCGAAAGCTGCCTCCACCTGCCCTTCGTCCTCCGGGCGTCGGACCGCCAGGAGCTGTGCAACGCCCTGGTCAAGGAGTACGGCTCCGCCCGGGGCTGCGCCCTGTACAACCACCTCAAACGTATCTTTCAGGCTCCCGAGCCGGAGCCGGAAAAGCCGGTAAAGGCCGTCCGTCCCCGCCGGGGCGGACGCCGGAAGAAGCCCGCCGTCCAGGATGCGGAAGAATAAGCCTGCGCCGCCCATTCGGGCGGCGTTTTTTCGCCCCTCCTTCCGCCCGGTTCGACGGCATTCGACAGTATTTGATAATTTTCTTGTCTTTTCCCTGGTCTTTTGCTATGATATTTCCGGGGGAGCCAGTCTTTTCCTGGGCTTGGGCCGTCTCCCCCGGCAAATGCTAACCCAGACGCTTCCAGAGGGTGAGACCGCTCCGGAAGTTTCGCTGGAAAGGAGACCGCCCCATGGATTTGGACCTCTCACTGCTGCCCCAGGCCGCCGCGCAGATGCGGGGAGCCCTGAGCAGCCTCTATTTTGCCGCCGCCCGGCTGGCCCCCGCCGCCGCCCGGGAGCAGGACCCGGATCTGGACGCCAAGGCCGCCTTGGTGGACCAGAGCTATTACCGCCTCATCCGTCTGGTGAACGACCTCTCCGCCACCCGCTACCTGAACGAGGAGCCTCTGCCCCTCCGGGACCGGGACATTGTGGAGTTCGTTGCGGACGTCTTCGCCAAGGCCGCCTCCCTGGCTCCCCTCCGGGGACTGGAGACCCGGCTCATCTGCGCCGCGGACAGCCATATCTGCGCCTTCTGCCCCGACGCGCTGGAGCAGCTCCTCTACCAGCTACTGTCCAACGCCTTCAAGTTCACCCCCTCCGGGGGCCTCGTCACCGTGGAGCTGCGGCTCACCGGGGGGCGCATCCTCCTTTCCGTGGAGGACACCGGCCCCGGCATCGACCCGGAGCGGCTGGAGTCCCTGTTTGACAGCTACCACCAGGCGGAGCGGCCCGCCCCGCCGCCCCAGGGCCTGGGGCTGGGCTTGGCTCTCTGCCGGGGCATCGCCCAGGGCCACGGCGGAATCATCACGGCGGAATCCCACCAGGGGAAGGGGAGCCGCTTCACCTTCTCCATGCCGGACCGCCTCAGCGGGGCCGCCCTCTCCGACGTCCGCTTTGATTACGGCGGGGGCTTCAACCACGCCCTCATGGCCCTGTCGGACGCCATGCCTCCCCAGGCCTTCCACATCCGGAATCACTGAGACGGCGGGACCGGCTCCTGGAAAGGGACCGGTCCTCTTCTCCGCCATGGCCCCGGCGGTTCACGCAAATTTTACGCAATCCCCCGGCGGAATCCACAAAAACCTTCTTGCGCCCGCCGGGCTTTTCCGGTATAATCATTGCGGAAACCATTTCAAACAGGGGAGGAACCACCTTGCAGGACCGCTATAAGAACCTATTTCCGGCCACGCTGGCCTTCTCCATCGGGCTGATGCTCCTGGGCTTGACCCTGGAGGCTCCGATGGACATTTTAAAGGGCCTCTGGCACATCGTCACCATGCAGGATCTGCTGATCACGGACTACGTGTCCATCGGCGGTCCCGGCGCGGCCCTGGTAAACGCGGGACTGGTGACGGCGCTCTCCATCTGCGTCATCAAGTTCTCCGGGGACCCCTTCAACGGCTTCACCATTGTGGAGATGGGTCTGATGGCGGGCTTCTCCCTCTTCGGGAAAAACTTTGTCAACATCTGGCCCATCATCCTGGGCACCTGGCTTTACGCCAAGTACCAGCGGGAGCCCTTTTCCAAGCACGCCTCCGTGGCCCTGCTGGCCACCTCCCTGGCCCCCCTGGTGAGCTATATGTCCCTGGGCAGCATCCACGCCAGCCTCCCCCTGGGGGCGGTGACGGGCATTCTCATCGGCTTCATCCTGCCCTCCCTCTCCGCCTATACCTACAAGGTTCAAAACGGCATGAACCTCTACAACATGGGCTTTGCCTGCGGTCTCTTCGCCATGATGATCGTGCCGGTCCTCACCGCCTTCGGGGACAGCCCGGACTCCGTGCTCTACTGGGCCAAGGGCTACAACACCGGCTTCATCGCCGTGCTGAGCCTGCTGTGCTCCGTCCTGATTCTCCTGGGCTTCTTCGCCACGGGCCTTCCCGCCTGGAGCGTCTGGGCGGGCTACCGCCGCCTCCTCTCCACCACCGGCCGGGCCCCTAGCGACTATCTGCGCATGTTCGGCTACGGCCCCGTGCTGGTGAACATCGGCGTCAACGGTTTTCTGGGCATGGCCTATGTCCTGCTGGTGGGGGGCGACCTCAACGGCCCCACCATCGGGGGCATCTTCACCATCATGGGCTTTTCCGCCTTTGGCAAGCACGCGCGGAACATCCTCCCCGTCATGCTGGGGGTCTTCATCGGGGCCTACGGCATGCACCACACCCCGGACTATCCCTCCCTCCAGCTGGCGGGCCTCTTCGGCACCACCCTGGCCCCCATCTCCGGCCATTTCGGCTGGCCCTACGGGGTGCTGGCGGGCTTCATCCACGCCTCCCTGGTCCTCCAGACCGGCGGGCCGGTAGCGGGGCTGAACCTCTATAACAACGGCTTCTCCGGCGGCCTCATCGCCATCGTCCTCTATCCCACCATCACCGCCATCGCCCGGAAGCGCCGCCCCACGCTCCAGAACGAGGACTACTACGACCTCTTTGAGGAGAGTGCCCCCATCGACACCTCCAACCTGGAGCAGACCCACGGCGAAACGGCCCCGGAGGAGCCGCCGGAGAACGAGGCCCTGGAGGCCTGGGCCAGAAAAAATTTCCTGGGATCGGAATAAAATCCGCCAAAGCCGTCCATGCTTCCCTCAAAGGCCCGCGTCGGGGCCGGGAAGGGAATGGATGACATATGAAAACCCAACAGGCCGGAAGGCTGAGACTGGTGGAAATCGTGCTGCTGCTGTTTCTGGCGGCCTTTCTGGCCTCCGGGGCCATGGCCCTGCAAACGGGGCAGGAGCTGTCCGGCAAGGTGGTCCGCCTCCACGTGCTGGCAAACTCCGACACGGAGGAGGATCAGGCCCTGAAATTGAAGGTCCGGGACCGGATTCTCGCTTACGCGGAGCCCCTGCTGGCCGGCGCCGGGGACCGCCGGGAGGCGGAGGCCCTCCTCCGGGGCCAGGTGCTGGAGCTGGAGCGCATCGCCGCCGAGGAAATCCGGGCCAACGGCTATGACTACGGTGTGACCATCGAATTGGCGGACACCGTGTTCCCCACCCGGGAGTACGAGGGCTTTTCCCTCCCCGCCGGGAAGTATTTGGCCCTCCGGGCCGTCATCGGTGCGGGAGAGGGCCGGAATTGGTGGTGCGTGGTGTTCCCGCCCCTGTGCGCTGCCGCCTCGGCGGAGGTGCCGGAGGCGGCCCTGGCCGCCGGGCTGTCCCCCGCCCAGGTGGGCCTCATCACCGAGGAGGACCAGGGCTATGTGCTGAAAAGCAAGCTGGTGGAGTTCTGGCAAACCCTGGAGACCCGATTGGATTGACAAAAAAGGCGCGTCCCGTCTGGGACGCGCTTCTTTCATGTCTCCCGGGCCCGCTCCGCCATCCGCTTCCGGTCCACGCAGAAATAGCTGAAGGCCCCCGTGGCCAGCAAAACCCCGCTCTCATCCGTGATCTCCACGTCCACCAGCACCGTGGACCGCCCCCGGTGCCGGACCCGCCCCGCGGCCCGGATGGTCCCGTGAGCCCGGTTGTCCAGAAAGTGCAGATCCCCGTGCTGGGTGACGTAGTGGCGCCCGTCGCCGTGGGCCGCGGTGCCGGCGGCGTCGTCCGCCAGGGTGTACAGCGCCCCGCCGTGCACCATGCCGTAGGGGTTCCGGCTCTCCGGGCGGATGTCCAGGCGGTAAACCGCCCGGTCCGCCTCCGCCGCCTCCAGCTTGATAAAATTGTAGTCCGTAAAGGCGTTGGCCGCCAATTGCAGGGCCTCCAGCCGGAGCTTCTCCATGTCCTCCATGAAACATCCTCCTGATCAAGTGGTGAAAAACAGCGTCAGTATACCATAGCCTGTCTCCCATTTCAACTTTTTTAAAAGAGGGCTTGACAAACCGAGTTGCCTGTGTATAATGAACATATGAACACTCGTTCAACTGTTCATTTGAAAGGGGGCGGCCTATGGAGGACCGTTACAACGTGGAGTGCTGCGACTTCATCCACGCCCACGAGGACGTGGTGGAGCGGGTCCGGCGGGAGCTGCCGGGGGAGGACACCCTCTATGACCTGACGGAGCTGTTCCGTATCTTCGGGGACTCCACCCGGGTCCGCATTCTCTACGTGCTCTTCGAGGCGGAGATGTGCGTCTGCGACCTTGCGGCCCTGCTGGGGCTCACTCAGTCCGCCGTCTCCCACCAGCTCCGGGCCCTGAAAAACGTCCGGCTGGTGAAGTCCCGGCGGGAGGGCAAAACCGTGTTCTACTCCCTGGCGGACGACCACGTGAAGACCATCATCGACCAGGGCCTGGAGCACGTCCGGGAATAAGCGATTCCTATGCAAAGACATATCAACATATCAGGAGGACGATCATCATGAAAAAGCGTTTCAAGCTCACCGATCTGGACTGCGCCAACTGCGCCGCAAAAATGGAAGAGGCCATCAAAAAAATCGACGGGGTCCACGATGCCACCGTCAGCTTCATGGCCCAGAAAATGACCGTGGACGCGGACGACGCCCGGTTTGACGACATCATGAAGGAGATCGTGGCCGTGTGCAAAAAGGTGGAGCCGGACTGCATCATCAACCTTTGAGCACCTTTTGGGACCGGTGGGCCCGGTTTTATGACTGCACCCAGTGGAGCAACCGGCGGGTCAACGCCGCCGCCGCGGCCCGGACGGCGGCGCTGGTTCCCGCCGGGGCCAGGGTGCTGGACTGCGCCGCCGGAACGGGGCTGTTCTCCCTGGCGGCGGCGGAGCGGGCTGCGTCCGTTCTCTGCACGGACCTGTCGGAGGCCATGCTGGAGCAGGCGGAGCGGAAGGCGCGCCGCCGGGGGCTGACCAATCTGCGCTTTGCCCGCCGGGACGTGACCGCCCTGCCGGACCCGGAGGGCAGCTTCGACGCGGTGATCGCCGCCAACGTGCTCCATCTGCTCCCGGCGCCGGAACAGGCGGTCCGGGAGTTTTGGCGAGTGGCCGCCCCGGGCGGGCGGCTCCTCCTGCCCACCTATCTCCAGGGAAAAACGGGAGCGGCCTATGGAGCGGTCATTAAAATCTATCAGGGCGTGGGCTTTCATTACGAGCACGCCTTCACCCCGGAGACCTATCGGACCTTTCTGGAGCGCCTGAACCTGGGCCGGGTGACGGTGGAGGTGATCTCCGGCCGTCTGCCCGTGGGGCTGGCGGTGCTGCAAAAGCCATAACCTGCCGGCGGTCCCTTTATAAACGCGCAAAAAAGTAAGCTCCCCGCCCTAACCAAGCACAGGGAGCCTACCTGCACAGCGGAGGCGGCACGGCCGTCCTCTACGCTGCCTCCAGTATAACAGACCCAAACGAGAAAATCAAGAAGAATACCCGAACCGTCAAGGAGGCGTTTTCCATGAACAACCTCACCCGCAAACAGCGGAAAATGCTGTATCGAATTTTGGCCGCGGCGGCGCTGTTGATCGCTGTCAAGCTGCTGCCCAATCTGTTCCCGGTTCCCCGCTGGACGGCAATTCCGCTGTACCTGATTTCCTATCTCATCATCGGCTGGGACGTGCTCTGGAAGGCCGTCCGCAACATTTTAAACGGTCAGGTCTTTGACGAGAACTTCCTCATGGCGCTGGCCACCGTGGGAGCCTTTGCCACCGGGGAGTACGCCGAGGCCGTCTTCGTCATGCTCTTCTACCAGACCGGCGAGCTCTTCCAGGACTACGCCGTAGGCAAGTCCCGCCAGTCCATCGCCGCCCTCATGGACATCCGCCCCGACACCGCCAACCTGGAGCTGGAGGACGGCTCCCTGGAGGAGGTGGACCCGGAGGACGTGGAGGTAGGGTCCATCATCGTGGTCCGCCCCGGCGAGCGGGTCCCCCTGGACGGCGAGGTCGCCGAGGGCGTGTCCGCCCTGGACACCGCCGCCCTCACCGGCGAGTCCGCCCCTCGGGACGTAGGGCCCGGAGACGCGGTGATCAGCGGCTGCGTGAACCAGTCCGGCCTCCTCCGGGTCAAAGTCACCAAGCCCTGTGAGGAGTCCACCGTGTCCAAAATCCTGGACTTGGTGGAGAACGCCGGGGAGAAAAAGGCCGCCAGCGAAAACTTCATCACCCGCTTTGCCCGGTACTATACCCCCTGCGTAGTCATCGCGGCCACGGCCCTGTTCCTTCTGCCCACCATTGCCCTGGCACTGCTTCCGGCCTCCGCCCAGCCCGCCTTCCTGGCGGGGACGGACTGGACCGGCTGGCTCCACCGGGCGCTGATCTTCCTGGTGATTTCCTGCCCCTGCGCCCTGGTGATCTCCGTGCCCCTGAGCTTCTTCGGCGGCATCGGCGGGGCCAGCAAGTGCGGCATCCTGGTGAAGGGCAGCAACTACCTGGAAACCCTGGCCCGAACGGAGACCGTGGTTTTCGACAAGACGGGCACCCTGACCCAGGGGAGCTTCACCGTCACCGCCCTGCACCCCGCCCCCGGCGTCACGGAGGACGCCCTGCTGGAGGCCGCCGCCCTGGCGGAGAGCTGGTCCAGCCATCCCATCTCCCTCTCCCTCCGCAGGGCCTGGGGGAAGGACCTAGACCCCGGCCGGGTGACGGACGTGGAAGAAATCGCCGGCCACGGTGTGATCGCCAAGGTGGACGGCAAGGCCGTCTCCGCCGGCAACCGCCGCCTGATGGAAAAAGAGGGGGTCCAATGGGAGCCCTGCGACCTGCCGGGGACCATCGTCCACGTAACCGTGGAGGAACGCTACGCCGGGCACATCCTAATTTCCGACCTGCCCAAGCCGGAGGCCAAAACCCTGGTGGAGGGCCTGAAGGCGGCGGGGGTGAAAACCACCGTCATGCTCACCGGGGACACGGAGGCCGCCGCCAAGGCCGTGGCCCGGGAGCTGGGAATTGACGAGGTCCACGCCCAGCTGCTCCCGGCGGACAAGGTGGAGCGGGTGGAGCGCCTCCTGGCGCAGAAATCCTCCCCCGGCGCCGCCCTGGCCTTTGTGGGGGACGGCATCAACGATGCGCCGGTCCTCACCCGGGCGGACATCGGCATCGCCATGGGCGCCCTGGGCTCCGACGCCGCCATCGAGGCCGCCGACGTGGTGCTGATGGACGACAACCCGGCGAAAATCGCCGCCGCCATGCGCATCTCCCGGAAGACCCTGCGCATCGTCAAGCAGAACATCTGGTTTGCCCTGGGGGTCAAGGGCGCAGTGCTGCTGCTGGGGGCCTTCGGCGTGGCGACCATGTGGGAGGCGGTCTTTGCCGACGTAGGCGTGGCCTTCATCGCCATCTTGAATGCCATGCGGTGCCTCCATGTGGAGGAGTTCAACCCCTGACCAAAAGAGCCGGACGGATTTTCCGTCCGGCTCTTTTTCATGCGTTTTAAAGAGGGTGCTCCTCCTGAAAATACCGCCTTGTGGTCTCCGCGTCGGCGGCGATCCGGGCCCGGAGGGTCTCCAGGGAGTCGAAGCGAATCTCATCCCGAAGATGCCGGTAAAACTCCAGCCGCAGGGTCTGCCCGTACAGGTCCCCCTGGAAGTCCAGCAGGCATGCCTCCACCGTCACGTCGGTCCCGCTGTTCACCGTGGGCCGGGTGCCCACGTTGGTGACGGCGGGGCAGCTGGTCCCGTCGGCAAAGTAGACCCTCGTCACATAGACCCCATAGCTGGGGACCAGCACATGGGGCGGCACCGGCAGGTTCGCCGTGGGAAACAGCCGGGAGGAGCCCAGCCCCCGCCCGTGGCGGACGGTCCCCGTCAGGGTGTGGGGATGGCCCAGAAAGCGGTTCGCCCGCTCCACCTGCCCCAGCTCCACCAGACGGCGGATATAGGTGGAGCTGACGGTGACTCCGCCCACCTCCACCTTGGGGATGATGTCACAGCCCAGGCCCAGGGAGGCACACTTTTCCAGCAGGCGCTCCGGCGTGCCCTGGTTCTTGTGGCCGAAGCGGTGGTCGTGGCCCGCCACCAGATGGACGGCGTTCCAGCGGCCCACCAGGAGCTTCTCTACAAAGTCCTCCCAGCCGGTGGTCATCATCTCCCGGTCAAAGGGAGCCAGGATGACCTCTTTGATGCCGTACAGCCGCCGGACCAGGTCCCGCCGGTCCTCCGGGGAGTTGATGAGGGGGCAGGGAATCCCCGTGACCACCTCCTTGGGAGGCCGGTCGAAGGTGAAGACGGCGGGGATGCAGTCCCGGCGGGCGGCCTCCTCCACCGTCCGGCGGAGCAGGGCGGCGTGGCCCAGGTGGACCCCGTCGAAGAAGCCCAGGGCAATGACACGTTTGTTCCTCATGGTGTAAAATCCTTCCATTCCCCGTCCTGGAGTCGTTCGTGCTGCCCCCACTGCGGCGCGCCCCGGTCCCGGCCCGTTATCCGGACCGAAAGGGGGCAGTCGTGCTGGCAGCCCGGCAGGGGGTCCTCCATGGAAATCCAGCCCCGCGGGTCCAGCCGGCCGTCCCAGTCCTCCCGCGCGTCCTCCAGGGTGGGGCAGTGCAGGTCGGAGAAGGAAAACAGCGCGTCCGGGCGGTCGTAAAGATAGGCGCAGGTTCCCTCCTGCCGGGTCTCGTGGAGCATGACCTTGCAGACCCGGTCCCCCCGGTTCATCAGACGGGGCGTCTTCAAATATCCGTACATCCGCATGAGGCGCTTCCTCAGAAAAAGTTTTTCACGGCGGTCAGCGCACCGTCCCGGGCCTGGGAGAGGCAGAGGAACTCCCCCTCCCGCCCGTACACCCGGTAGGTCCCGTCGGCGGTCCCAGGCAGGGTGATGGGATTTCCGCAGCGGACCCGCTTCTCCTGCCCCGGGGAGCGGACCGTCAGGGCCGGGTATTGGGCAAACAGCCCGTCCAGGTTCTGGAGCAGGGCCTCCCCCTGCGCCTGCACCTCTTCCATGGTTACGGCCTGGGCCAGGGTGAAGCCCGCCGCCATGGTCCTTCGGAGGCTGTACAGCGCCCCGCCGCAGCCCAGGGCCTGTCCCACGTCGTGGCAGAGGGTCCGGATGTACGTGCCCTTGGAGCAGAGGCAGCGGAGCCGGTAATCCGTCCCGCTCTCCGCCTCCAGAAGCTCCAGCGCGTGGATGGTGACGGGCCGGGGCTTCCGCTCCACCTCTTTTCCGCGCCGGGCCAGCTCGTAGAGCTTCTTCCCCTGGATTTTCACCGCGGAGTACATGGGGGGAATCTGCTGAATCTCCCCCCGGAAGCCCGCCAGGGCGGCCTCCACCTCCTCCCGGCCCGCCGTCACGGGGCGGGTCTCCAGCACCCTGCCGGTGACGTCCTGGGTGTCGGTCATCAGCCCCAGGCGGAGTCCGGCGTTGTACTCCTTCCGGCCGTTCTCGGCAAACTCCACCGCCCGCGTGGCTCGGCCCACGAAGACCGGCAGAACCCCCGTGGCCATGGGGTCCAGCGTCCCGCCGTGGCCCACCCGCTTCTCCCGGAGAATGCCCCGGATTTTCGCGCACACGTCCATAGAGGTCCACCCGGCGGGCTTGTCAATGATCAGGATACCATTGGGCATTGGAAACCTCCCGATTTACAGAGTGAAGTCCGGGACCACCTGGGCGATGGCCTCCAGCATCCGCCCCTTGGCCTCGGCAAAGGGGGCTTCCACGGTGCACCCGGCGGCGGCGGCGTGGCCTCCGCCGCCCAGCAGGGCGCAGACCTCCGTGGCGTTGACCCGGGGCCCGGTGCGGAGGGAGAACTTCCACACGTCCGGCCGGAGCTCCCGCATGGTAACGGCGCAGTCCACCCCCTGGATCTGCCCGCCCAGGGCGGAGAGGTCCTCCGCGTCGGTCTCCGTGGCCTGAACCTGGGCGATGAGGGACATGGGCACCGCCAGCACCGCCACCCGCTCTCCGTCGTGGTACTCGACGCCGCCCAGCATGGCGGCCTCCAGGGCCAGCCGCTTGCGGCTCTTGGTGCGGAAAAAGGTCTTGTTCACCGCCTGGAAATCTATGCCGGTCCGCAGCAGCGCGGCGGCCACGGCATGGGTCCGGGCGGTGGTGTTGTTGTAGGCAAAGCAGCCGCAGTCCGTGGAAACCGCCACGTAGAGCGGCAGGGCCATCTCCGCCGTAATGGGCCCCAGCTCTGCCAGAATGTCGTAAATGATCTCCCCCGTGGCGGCGGCGGAGGGGCGGACAAGGTTCTCCCTGCCGAACCGCTGAAAGGACGGGTGGTGGTCGATGGCCAGATCCACCCGGCCCGCATAGGGTCTGGCGTTCTCCGGGAAGAGGTCCGTTGTGGCGATGTCCGTGGAGACCACCTTCTCCGGCGTGAAGTCTTCGGGGGCGGCATAGGGCCGGAAGTAGGGGGCCGCCGTGTCCGTCAGCTCCGGGTTGGGCAGCAGGTATGCCGCCTTCCCCAGGGCCAGCAGTCCCGCGCACAGGGCGGCGGCGGAGCCCACGGTGTCCCCGTCGGGCCGGAGGTGGGTGAGGATCAGCACATTGTCAAAGGACCGCAGACGCTCCGCGGCCTCGCGTACGCTCAGCATGGTCATTCCTCCACCTCGGGCTTGGGGCCCCGGGCGGCGTCCCTGGCCTCCTCCTGGCGGAGGAGCTCCAGAATGTGGGCCCCGTGCTGGATGGAGTCGTCGCCAAGGAACTGGAGCTCCGGCGTATAGCGGAGCTGGAGAGCATGGCCCAGCTCCCGCCGGAGGAAGCCGGAGGCGGACTTCAGCCCCTTGAGCACGTCCTTCTCCTGGTCCTTGTTCAACACGCTCACATAGACCCGGGCATAGCGCAGATCATTGGTGGTGTCCACCCGGGTGATGGAGACCATACCGGTCCCCGATACCCGGGGGTCCTTCAGATTCCGGAGCTGGGCCGCCAGCTCCCGCTGGATTTCGTCGTTGATGCGGTGGATTCGATTGGATGCCATAGGCGTTCTCCTTCTTGAAGAAAGGCGGCGGTGTGACCGCCGCCTTTCCTCCACGTCTTACTGGGGGATTTCCTCCATGGTATAGCCTTCCACGATATCGCCTTCTTTAATATCGTTGAATTTCTCAATGGTCAATCCGCACTCGTAGCCGCTGGCCACTTCCTTGGCGGCGTCCTTGAACCGCTGGAGGGAGCCCAGCACGCCCTCGTGGATAACGATGCCGTCCCGGACCAGCCGGATGGAGCAGTTGCGGACGATCTTGCCGTCCTGAACGTAGCAGCCCGCCACGGTGCCCACGCCGGAGACCTTGTAGGTCTGGCGGACCTCCGCGTGGCCCAACAGGGCCTCCCGGTACTTGGGGGCCAGCATGCCCTTCATGGCGGCGGTGATTTCGTCGATGCAGTCGTAGATGACCCGGTACATCCGCATATCCACGTTCTGCCGCGCCGCGCCGTCCCGGGCGGCGGCGTCGGGCCGGACATTGAAGCCCACGATGATGGCATTGGAGGACGAGGCCAGCATGACGTCGGACTCGTTCACCGCGCCCACGCCGCCGTGGATGACCCGGACGTTGACCTCCTCATTGGAGAGCTTTTCCAGAGACGCCTTGACGGCTTCCACGCTGCCCTGAACGTCGGCCTTGACGATGAGGGCCAGCTCCTTCCGCTCGCCGGCCTGAATCTGGTCGAACAGGTTCTCCAGGCTGACCTTCTGCACGGGAGCAGCGGCCTTGGCCCGCTCCTCGGCCTTGCGCTGCTCCACCAGCTCCCGGGCCATCCGCTCGTCGCTGACGGCGAAGAAGGGGCTTCCGGCGGTGGGGGCCTCGCTGAGGCCCGCAATCTCCACAGGGACGGAGGGTCCCGCCTCCGTCAGGCGGCCGCCCTTGTAGTCCAGCATGGTCCGGACACGGCCCACGGCAGTGCCTGCGATGATGATGTCGCCCTGCTTCAAGGTGCCGTTCTGGACCAGCAGCGTCGCCACGGGGCCCCGGCCCTTGTCCAGCCGGGCCTCAATGACGGTGCCCTGGCCCGCCCGGTTGGGGTTGGCCTTCAGCTCCGCCATCTCGGCGGTGAGCGTCACCATCTCCAGCAGGCTGTCGATGCCGATGTTTTTCTTGGCGGAGATTTTGCAGCAGATGGTCTCGCCGCCCCAGTCCTCGGGGACCAGGCCGTGCTCCGTCAGCTGCTGCATCACCTTGTCCGGGTTGGCGTTTTCCTTGTCGATTTTATTCACGGCCACCACAATGGGGATGTTGGCCGCTTTCGCGTGGGAGATGGATTCGACGGTCTGGGGCATGATGCCGTCGTCCGCCGCCACCATCAAGATGGCGATATCCGTCACCATGGCGCCCCGGGCCCGCATGGAGGTGAATGCCTCGTGGCCGGGGGTGTCCAGGAAGGTGATGGGCTTGCCGTGCACCTGGACCTGATAGGCGCCGATGTGCTGGGTGATGCCGCCGGCCTCGCCGGAGGCCACGGACGTGTTCCGGATGGTATCCAGAAGGGAGGTCTTGCCGTGGTCCACGTGGCCCATGACCACCACCACGGGAG
>CAJTZL010000062.1 GCA_910583695.1 uncultured Oscillibacter sp. | reverse complement strand
GCAGCTTCTTCTTCCGGGTGATGTCGCCGCCGTAGCACTTGGCCAGCACGTCCTTCCGCATGGCCTTGACCGTCTCCCGGGCAATGACCCGGCCGCCGATGGCCGCCTGCACCGGCACCTCGAAGAGCTGGCGGGGAATGTTCTCCTTCAGCTTTTCGCAGAGCTTCCGGGCCCGGGGATAGGCCTTGTCCTTGTGGGCAATGAAGCTCAGGGCGTCCACCTGATCGCCGTTCAGAAGCAAATCCACCTTCACCAGCTCGCTGGGCCGGTAGCCGGAAAGCTCATAGTCCAAGGACGCGTAGCCCTTGGTGTTCGCTTTCAGCGTGTCGAAGAAATCGTAAATAATCTCATTCAGGGGCATCTGATAATGGAGCTCCACCAGGTGGGTGTCCAGATACTGCATGTCCTTGAACTCCCCCCGGCGCTCCTGGCACATGGGCATGATGTTCCCCACATAGTCGTTGGGGCTGATGATGGAGACCTTCACATAGGGCTCCTCCGCCCGCTCGATGGAGGCCGGGTCCGGGTAATTGAGGGGATTGTCCACCCGGACCAGACTACCATCTGTTTTATAGACATCATAAATTACGGAAGGTAATGTTGTCACCAGATCCAGGTCAAACTCCCGTTCCAGCCGCTCCTGGATGACCTCCATGTGGAGCATGCCCAAAAAGCCGCAGCGGAAGCCGAAGCCCAGGGCAACCGACGACTCGGGCTCAAAGCTCAGCGACGCATCGTTGAGCCGCAGCTTTTCCAGGGCGTCCCGGAGGTCCGGGTACTTGGACCCGTCCTCGGTATAGATGCCGCAGTAGACCATGGGCTGGACCGGCCGGTAGCCCGGGAGGGCCTCCGCCGCCGGGTTTGCCGCGTCCGTCACCGTGTCGCCCACCCGGGTGTCCTGGACGTTTTTGATGGAGGCGGTGAAGTAGCCCACCTCCCCCGCCCGGAGGCAGTCGCAGGGCTCCATGCCAAGGGGCAGCAGGTGGCCGCACTCGACGACCTGATAGGAAGCGCCGGAGGCCATCATCTTCACCGTCTGCCCGGCCCGGAGGGACCCCTCCATAAGCCGCATGTAGACGATGACCCCCCGGTAGCTGTCGTACTGGCTGTCGAAGATCAGGGCCTTGAGGGGGGCGTTCTCGTCTCCGGCGGGGGGCGGGACGTTCTTTACGATGTCCTCCAGCACCGCGTCGATGTTGACCCCCTGCTTGGCGGAAATCTCCGGCGCGTCCAGGGCGGGGAGGCCGATGATGTCCTCCACCTCCTGCTTGGCCTGGGCGGGGTTGGCGGCGGGGAGGTCGATCTTGTTGAAGACCGGGAGAATCTCCAAATCGTGCTCCATGGCAAGGTAGGTGTTGGCCAGGGTCTGGGCCTCCACGCCCTGGGTGGAGTCCACCACCAGCACCGCCCCCTCGCAGGCGGCCAGGGAGCGGGAGACCTCGTAGTTGAAGTCCACGTGACCCGGGGTGTCGATGAGGTTCAGGGCGTAGTCCTCCCCGTCCTGGGCGCGGTAGAGGAGCCGCACGGCCCGGGCCTTGATGGTGATGCCCCGCTCCCGCTCCAGGTCCATGTTGTCCAGGAGCTGGCTCTCCATCTCCCGCTGGGAGACGGCGTTGCACTTCTCCAGCAGCCGGTCCGCCAGAGTGGACTTGCCGTGATCAATGTGGGCAATGATGGAAAAGTTTCGGATATGGTCTTGGTGTATCATAACAGAAAAGCCTCCTTGGGCAAGTCCACCGGGGCCCCATCGAAGATGGGGCGCGCCGGAGGCGCGTATTGAAATAAAAATTCGGGGCCCCGCGAAAACCCAGCGAAGCGGTTTTCGTGGGGAGAGGAGGAAGGAACGCAGCAGAGCGGAGCCCTCGCCGTCAGGCAGGGACGGAGTGGGCGGAGTTTCTTCCGACGAGGGCGATGATGGAAAAGTTTCGGATATGGTCTTGGTGTATCATACAGAAAAGCCTCCTTGAGGAAGTGGTATCCATTATTGGGGGAGAGGGGATGGGGATACCCATACGCTGGTTCCGGCGTCCCGCTCCAAGATGAGCTGGTCGAAACTCATTCCCCGGTCGAAGTATATCTTTTCGGCGGAATCATCGGCCTGGATTTCAAACCGGCTTTTCGCGTCGAAGCTGCTGTTCAGCCCGCCGAAGCAGGAAAAGGAGCAGTGGATTTCATTGCCGATCTGCTTGGGTTCCACGGCTTGGATATAACCCATGGAACCTGTCGTAAATGTCTGTACCGTGACGGCGGACCCGTCCTCGGAGACGGAGAAGTCCTGGAGATAGACGTCCGTCCGCTTCTGAAAGCCCGGTGTGACAAACAGCATCCCGGCGGATACGCCGATCAGGAACGCGAGAAGGATGGGAATCCATTTTTCTTGCCCATAGGGTCCTCCTTTCAAAATCAAAAGCTCGGCAGCCCCAGCTCCCGGCAGAGGTGCACCAGGTCCACCGTCCACAGCTCTCCCCGTTCCAGGACCTCCCGCAGGTCCGACCGGGCCGCGGTGTCGTCCTTCAGCCAGTGGTGGAAATAGGCCCGGGACACCTGATAGAGGTCCCGATTTTCCGGGTCCAGCTCCATCAGCCGAGTCAAGTCCTCAATTTGCTGGGGATAGCGGCGGCTGGTGGTGGTGAGGGAGGTCCGGCCCCGGAGGGCCATGACGTTGCCCGGCTCAAATTCCAAGGCCCGGGACAGGTCCCGGAGCATATCGGGCGTGCGGCTCCGGGCGCTCCGGCCCTCCAGTGCTTTCCAGCAAAAGGCCCGGAGAAGATACAGGGCGGGCTCCTCCGGCGCCGTTTGAATGGCCTCCGTCAACCCGGCGGCCAGGTCCTGATACTTCCCGTTTTCGAGGAGGCGGAGAAAGTCCGTCTTCCCCAAGCCCTCCGCCCGTTCCAGGGCGTATGGGCGGTCCGTCAGGGCGCTGGGCAGGACAGGGGCGTCGGCGGCCCTCCGCATTTGAGACCAGGCCAGCGAAAGCACTTCCAGGGGCCCCGGCTTTGTGGGGGCGGGCTGGTTGGGCTCCTTCTCCGGCGCGGGCTCCGGCGGGCAGAGACGGTCATAGTCAAAGCCCAGGGCGTTCAAAAAATCCGCCATCTGCCAGGAGTCTCCGGCTGTAAATTCGTCGCCCTCATAGGCACAGCCGGCCGGCTCCTTGTCCCAGGGGAGAAGATAGCGCCGGATGCGCTCCGGCTCCACGCCGAAGCACCGGGCCACCAAATCCGCGTCTCCCGGCTTGTCGGGGGGCGAGCCTTGGTCGAAGTAGTCCGGCAGGCTGGCGAACTGGTCCAGCTCTCTGCCCTTCTGCCAGAGCTCATAGCCCCAAAAGTCGTCGTCGTAAATGTAGGCCAGCAGCACCGGGCCCTCCAGCCCGGAGCCGTCCGGGGCCCCGGACAGCCGCCCGACGGCCTCATAGCCGTTGGCCCCGTCGTTCAGCTCTACGGCGGGGCCTTTTTCGTACGTCTGCCAGCGACAGTCCTCCGGGCGGAGGGAGAGCTTCGGGTCCCGAGCCTCCCGCTCCAGGGCGGCACGGCAGGCAGCCTCATCTCCTCCGGGAAACAGAACCACATGTAAAAAAAGTCCCATATCCCTTTCTCCCGCTTCTCAGCCCTCATACCAGTCCGGCGGAGCGTCGTGCTCCGCGTTCCACCGGTCCCAGAACTCCTCGTCCCACAGCGCGTCATAGTCGTAGTGTACCACAAAGTCCCGCCAGTCCGCCAGGGTCTCCTCCACGTCCTCCTCCCGGAGGAGGAATTTCTCGGCGCAGACGTTCCCCAGCACCCACTTCCCAGCCTCGCCGGAGTGGTGGACATAGTCGCAGTAGTTGTTCAGCTCCGTCACCATGTCCTTCGCCAGCAGGGGCGCGTGAACCCGGACGTTGGGCCAGCGGTTCAGGGTGTGGCAGGCCACGCTTAGGGCCCGGAGCCGGGCGTCCAGGTCCCCCCGGCGCAGGGCACGGTCCCAGGAGAGGATGCTGTAGGGGGAGAGGAAAATCTCAAACTTCGTCTCCGGGTGGTCCAGGAACCAGTCCTCCATCACCGCCAGATTCTCCTGGGTGAAGGTCAGGTAGGCGTTCTCCGGCGTCTTCTCCTCCGATACCGGGGGCCGGTCGTAGGTCCGCAGGGTCTCGTACCTCCCCCAGCGGGAGGTCTTGTCCCAGGTGAAGCCCTCGTCCAAGGTCTGCCCGCCGCCCTGGCGGGCGGTCATGAGGGCGTAGAGGCTGTAGTAGAGGGAGTCCTTGTTCAGGAGGTACTTCACGTCGTCCAGGGGATTCCGGTTGTAGAAATAGTCCGGCATGGCGTCCGTCACGCCGCCGCCGTCCCGAATCAGGGCGTTCAAGTCCAGGGCGAACAGCACCCGCTCCGGCGGGTGCTCCCGGAAGAGCAGGTCCACCACCTGATCGAACTCGGAGAAGTACCCGTCGGGAATCGTGATCCGCAGGCCGGGACCGTGATAAAACTCCTCAATCCAGCCGGAACGGTAGTTGGCCGCCATGGAGCTGCCCAGGAGGACGGTGTCCGCCGGGACGTTGCGGACCATGCCCGCCGCCTGATAGCGCTCGTTGAAGAACACCGGGAGGCGGTCCTCCGGCATCCGGTAATACAGGCAGGGGTCCACGGCGTACACCATGCCGCCGCACAGGACCAGGGCCGCCAGCAGGGCCGCCAGAAAGCTCCGGGCCCAGCGCTCATATGTCTTGTTCATCGCTCAGCCTCAAAAATTCGAGTAAATGAAAGTGGTCACGCCGGTGAAGGACAGGATGGCCCAGGCCGTCAGCAGGGCCAGGATCACCGCCCGCCAGAGGGAGGGCCGGAAGTTCTCCATCCCCTCCGCGGCGCTGCGGGGCCAGAGGGCCGCCAGCAGAGCCGCGGCAAAGAGCCCGCAGGTCAGCGCCGGGGCCGTCCAGTCCCGGAGGGCGGGGAGGAGCATCGTCAGGGCCTTGGCCTCCTTGGCGAAGACCTCCGCCATCAGCCAGTCCGCCGGGGGGCGGAAGTCGGCGGTGACGGCGGTCCGGAGCAGCGTCAGGGCCTGGGGAACGCCGGGGGCCCGGAAGAACACCCAGGCGGCGTTGACAAAGGCAAAGGTCAGCGCCCAGCGGAGGAGCCTGGGAAGCGCATCCCGGCTCTTCCCCCAGACCCGCTCCACAATCTGGCCTAGGCCGTGGAGCCCGCCCCAGATCAGGAAGGTCCAGCCCGCCCCGTGCCAGAGGCCGCTGAGGAGAAAGACCGCCAGGATGTTCCCATAGGCCCGAAGGGTCCCCCTGCGGCTTCCCCCCAGAGGGAAGTAGAGGCACTCCCGGAGGAAGGAGGTCAGGGTGATGTGCCAGCGCTTCCAGAACTCCCCCACGGACAGGCTCCGGTAAGGGGAGCGGAAGTTCACCGGCAGGCGGACGCCGAAGAGGCGGGCGCACCCGGCGGCGATGTCGCAGTAGCCGGAGAAGTCGAAGTACAGCTGCAGGGTATAGCCCAGAATCACCATCCAGGCGGCGGGGGCGGAGAGCTGGTCCAGATGGGCCCAGCCGCTTCCCACCACGGCCCCCAGGTTGTCCGCCAGCAGGACCTTCTTGGCCATGCCGGAGGCGATGGCGTAAAAGGCGGCGGCAAAGTCCTCCCCGCCGGGCCGGAGAAACCTCTCCCCGTGGAGCTGGGGGAAGAAGGCCTGGGGCTTCAAAATGGGCCCGGAGACCACGGAGGGGAAGAAGAAGGCGTAGAGGGGCAGGTCCTCCCGCTCCGGGCGAAAGCCGCCGGCATAGGCCTCCTTCAAAAGCCACAGCTGCTGGAAGGTGAAGAAGCTGAGGCCCAGGGGGGCCCAGCCCACGGACAGGCGGCCCCCGGTGACAAAGCCGGTGTATTTGAAAAGCGCCAGCACGCCGATGTGCCAGGCCGCCGCCAAGCAGAGGCAGCGGCGGCGCCGGGCGCCGGTCCGGGCACAGGCGCAGGCAGTGGGACCGTCCCCTTCCGGCTGAATACGGACGTCCGGCGTGTTGAGATACCGCACGGCGGCGGCGGACACCGCCATCCCCAGCACCAGCACCAGCAGGGCGGCCCAGCCGCCTCCGATGATGTAGAAAATCAGGCAGGCCAGGGTCAGGCACTCCGCCGCAATCCGCCGGTCCCACCGGGCCAGAGTCAGGCAGGCGCTCGCCGTGACCAGGAGAAAGGCCAGAAAGCCAAAGGATTGAAAATTCATTTTTCCGGCTGCTTGGACAGGGCGGTGAGCCGGGCGTCGGAGGTGCTGAGGACCTGGGTCAGGCTCTGGCACCGGCCCGGATAGGCGGCGTTGATGGCGGGGGAAGAGAGGTCCGGGAACTCCGCCTTTTTGGCCTTCAGCTCCCGGAGGGCGGCGGCGTAGCGGCTTTCGGAGAGCTTCCGGTCCGCGTCGGCCAGCCCCAGGCCGCAGGTGTTGGGGTCCAGGGCGAAGTAGCCCTCGTTGGCCCCGGAGGCGCGGTAGAGGTGCCGGTAGAGCTGGTAGACGGCGCTGCCGAGGTACGCGGCGGCGGCGTTGATAGCGGCCTTGTCCCCCAGCTTGCCCAAAAGCTCAAAGAGGACCCCCACCGCACCGGAGAGGAGCTTGCTCTGGAGGGTGGCCAGGACGCTGCCCCGGAGACTGCTTTTCGGCTCGGCGGCGTCCAGAATGTCCTGCTCCGTCAGCATGTTTCCCTCCCGGGAGAGGGTGCGGCCCAGGATGAAGTCGGCGGAGACGCCGTAGTAGTCGCAGGCCCGGACCACAAAGAGAAGACCCGGCTCCCGGATGCCGTTCTCATAGTGGGAGAGGAGGGCCTGGGAGATGCCCAGCTCCCCGGCGGCCACGCGCTGGCTCACTCCTTTTTCCTGCCGCAGCAGGGACAGGGTACGGGAAAACTCTGAACTCATAGTCGGACGCTCCTTTGGTTTCTTCGAAATTACGCACCGTATAGTTTACCAAAAGGGTTACGCAATGTAAAGATATTTTTTGCTCAAATCCGGACTCCGGCTCCCCTTCCACAGACAGAGCGCCCCGCCGGCGAAGACGCACAGATCCGCCAGATTGAAGACATAGCGGTTCAGGGGCCCCGGAGCCCGGGGAAACTGGAGGTAATCGTAGACCCGGCCCTTGGTCAGGCGCTCCCGGAGGTTGCTCAGCCCCCCGCCCAGGATCAGCCCCGTCCCCAGGGGGCAGCGCCGCCGCCCGCCCCACAGCAGCCCCAGGGCCGCCGCCGAGGCCAGGGGCAGCGCCTGGGCCGGAATGGGCAGGGAAAAGGCCGCCCCCTCGTTCCAGAGGGCCTTCATCCGGACCCGGCCCCCGAGATGGTCCGTGTCCCGGCGGCTGGAGCGGTCCAGATACCACCGGGCGGCGGTGCAGCCGGAAAAGGCCGCCAATGCGGTCAGCATGGTTTTCATCCCTTGTCCCCCTTTTTCTTCTCCGCCTGTTCCATGGCGGCCCGGAGGGCCCCGTGGCCATGGCGGTTGTTCCGGGCCAGAATCTGGGCGATCTGCCCCTGGACCGCCTCCACCTCCTCCCGGAAGGCGGCGGCGGAGACCCGGAGGGCCCCGTGGCC
The DNA here is from genome assembly GCA_910583695.1 of uncultured Oscillibacter sp. Lineage (GTDB taxonomy): Bacteria > Bacillota > Clostridia > Oscillospirales > Oscillospiraceae > Oscillibacter. Next base: position 6,756 of record CAJTZL010000062.1, on the reverse strand, counting down.
CAGGATGATCAGCTGCTCCGGCCCGTCGGAGGTAGCCACACGCACCCGGTGGCGCTTCCCCAGCTCGTAGGTGGCCCGCTCAATGTAGGCGTCCGCCGTCTCCGCCTCCTTGGTGTAGACCACGTGGATGTTGTGGACCTTTTCCACGGACCCCTGGCCGCCCCGGACCTTATAGGCGTCAAAGACGGCGATGACCTCGCACCTCCGGCAGCCCTGGTAGTTGCACAGCAGGTCGCAGAGGGCCTTCCGGGCGGCGTCCAGGCTCTCCCGGGCAACGGCCTTCAATTCCTCCCAGGCGAAGATGATGTTGTACCCGTCCACCAGCAGGTACTCCGGCCCGGAGGGCGGGCGGCGGACCGTCCGGGGCTCCCCGGCCTCCGGGGCGGGCGGGCGGCGGGGGGCCTTGGGGGGCAGGAAGTCCCGGCGCTTCACGGCGCCGTAGGTCCGCTCGAAAATGGCCTGAAGCTCCTTGTCCTGCTCGATGGTCCCGGCGTAGGCGGCGCTCCGCCGCTTCTCCGGCTCCCCGGCCCTCTCCGGCGGCGGGGCGTCCAGGCGGATACCGCTGTCCACATGGGCCTGGGCGGGAACCTCGCTCCACTTCACCGTGTACCCCGCCCCGTGGGCGCAGAAGACGGAGTCCGGCGTGTTCTCCACGTCCCGCTCCGCATCGTAGCCGAGGGCCCCGATCACCGCCTCCGGGTCCCCGCAGGGCCGGCAGCCCGCGGGGCGGAGGCTCAGGCGGCCCTGCCCCCGGGTGTAGGCGGCCACGTCCCGGGCGTAATCCCCCAGGCCCGCCACAGGGGCCTCCCCGGTGAGGACGGCCTCATCGCCCAGGGTCTGCGGCGCCTCCGTCTCACCGCCCATCTGCTGGATGTCGTTCAGGGCCCGGCCCAGCTGGGCGGCGGGAAGCTCCAGGCGGAAGGCGTACCAGGGCTCCAGCAGGACGCTTTCGGCGCTCATGAGGCCCTGGCGCACGGCCCGGTAGGTGGCCTGACGGAAATCCCCGCCCTCCGTGTGCTTCTCGTGGGCCCGGCCCGCCGTCAGGGTGATTTTCATGTCCGTAATGGGGGAGCCGGTGAGGACCCCCAGGTGGGGCTTTTCCCACAGGTGGGTGAGCACCAGCCGCTGCCAGCGGCCGTCCAGGCGGTCCTCCGGGCAGACGGAGGCAAAGCGGAGGCCTGTCCCCCGGGGCAGGGGCTCCAGGAGCAGATGGACCTCGGCATAGTGCCGCAGGGGCTCGAAGTGCCCCACGCCCTCCACGGGAGCGGTGATGGTCTCCCGGTACACCACCCGGCCCGCGCCAAAGCGGGCCTCGATGCCGAACCGCTCCCGGAGGCGGCGCTGCAAAATCTCGATCTGGACCTCCCCCATCAGCTGGACCCGGACGGTCCCGGCGCTCCGGGAGACCCGGAGCTGGGGGTCCTCCTCCTCCAGCAGCTCCAGGGCCTTGAGCAGGGCGGAGGGGTCCGCCTCCGTCTCCGCCTCATAGGCCAGCACCGGCTCCAGGACGGGGACGGTCCAGGGGCTCTCACAGCCCAGCCCCTGGCCCGGGAGGGCCCGGCTCAGGCCCGTGACGGCTATCACCGTCCCGGCGGGGGCGCTGTCCACCGGCTGAAATCTGGCTCCGGAGTAGAGGCGGAGCTGGTCCGCCTTCTCCTCCCAGATCTCCTCCTCCGAAGCGTCGGACCGGCCGTCCTCCGCCGCCCGGCGGTTGGTCAGGAGGTCCTTGGTCCTCAGCACGCCGCCCGTGACCTTCATCCACGTGAGGCGCGCCCCCCGGTCGTCCCGGGAGACCTTGAAGACCCGCGCGCCGAAGTCCGCTGGATAATCCCGCAGGGGCGCGTACCGGCCCAGGGCCTCCAGCAGCGCCTCCACCCCCTCCAGCTTCAGGGCGGAGCCGAAGAAGCAGGGAAAGAGCTTCCGCCGCCGGATGAGGTCCGTCAGATCCTCCCGGGAGACCTCCCCGGATTCCAGGTACCGCTCCAGCAGGGCCTCGTCGCAGACGGCGGCCTCCTCCGCCAGCGCCTCCGCCGGGAGGGAGAAGTCCACGCAGCCCCCGTCCAGGCGGCCTTTCAGCTCCTCCAGCAGCGCCCCCCGGTCCGTCCCCGCCAGATCCATCTTGTTGACGAACAGGAAGACCGGGACCTCATAGCGCTCCAGCAGCTGCCAGAGGGTCCGGGTGTGGGCCTGGACCCCGTCGGAGCCGCTGATCACCAGCACGGCGCAATCCAACACCTGGAGGACCCGCTCCGCCTCGGCGGAGAAATCCACATGGCCCGGGGTGTCCAGCAGCGTGGCCTCCAGGTCCCCCAGGGGAAGCTCCGCCTGCTTGGAAAAGATGGTGATGCCCCGCTCCCGCTCCATCTCGTCGGTGTCCAGAAAGGCGTCCCGGTGGTCCACCCGGCCCAGGCGGCGGATGGCCCCGCTCTGGTACAGCAGCGCCTCGGAGAGGGTGGTTTTTCCGGCATCCACGTGGGCCAGGACGCCCAGGACCAGCTTGTTCATGGAGACACCTCCGGCAGAAGGATTTTGCAGGGGGGCAGGGGCCTATCCGGCGCGGAACAGGGCCGCCAGCAGGACGTAAAGCACCGGTTGGTGGAGCATGTAAATCAGCAGGGAATGGCGCCCCATGGCCGTGAGCACCGGGACCTTCCGAATTTCCCGGACCTCCTCCGGCCGGAGGCGGAAGAGGAACCACCCCGTCAGAAACAGGAAGAACCAGGGCAGGAAGGAGAAATAGTCCGTGGAAAAGAAGTCCGCCGGGGGAAAGCCCAGCAGGGCGGTGAGGTGGTCCCGGTACAGCCCCTCCGGCAGGGCGGCGATGCGCTGCCCCTCAAAGCCCAGAAAGCCGTCGTTCACATCCCGGAGCAGGAGAAACAGCAGGAAGCTCCCCACCGCGCCCGCCCGGGCAGAGAGCCGCTCCAGCACCGGAGCCAGGGGAACCAGCGCCAGGGACGAGGCCCCCAGCAGGGTCAGCACCCCGCAATAGACCAGATTGGACCGCATGAACAGCCACGTGACGGCGGTAATCGCCGCCCCGCAGGAAAACACCGTTAGCCCACGGCGCAGCTGCCGCCGCCCCAGGGCCCAGCAGTAGCCGGAGAGGAGGATGAACGTCCAGCAGATGCTCTGCTGCCAGACATGGGCGGCAAAGCCGTGGTACCAGGGCCAGTCCAACCCGAAGAGATAGACCAGATCCCAGCTGGCGTGATAGAGCATCATGCTGATCAGGGCGCAGCCCCGGATGGTGTCTAACACTTGATAGCGGCGGCGTTCCATGGAGCGGCCTCCTTTCTGGAGTGGGAAAAAGGGGGAGCGCCGCTCCCCCCTTGGGTCCTTAATAGGCCACGCCCCAATAAATATCGGTCAGGCAGGTCTTGCCGCACACGGGGCACACGCCCTCCGTGCCGCTTTGCTTCAGGGGCATGCACCGGGAGCTGACCCCCGCCCGCTCCTTCATGGCCAGCTCGCACTGCAAAGAGCCGCACCACTTGGACCGGAGGAAGCCGCCCTTCCCCTCGGCGATTTCCTTGGCCTCCTCGGGGCAGGTGATGTCAAAGGTGTTGTCCTCCCGGTTCCGCAGGGCCATGGCGTACATGTTGTCATGCACCGCGTCCAGCAGCGTCCGGACAGTCTCCTCCAGCTCCGCCAGAGGGACCGTCACCTTTTCGCCGGTGTCCCGGCGGGCCACGACGCACTGGCCCTTCTCCATGTCCTTGGGGCCGATCTCCACCCGGAGGGGCACGCCCTTCATCTCATACTCCGCAAACTTCCAGCCGGGGGAGTTGTCGGAATCGTCCATCCTGGAGCGAATCCCCGCCTCCTTCAGCCGGTCCCGGAGGGACGCCGCCGCGTCCAGCACGCCGGGCTTGTGGGACGCCACAGGGATGACCACCGCCTGGATGGGGGCCACACGGGGGGGCAGCACCAGGCCGTTGTCGTCTCCGTGGGTCATGATGATACCGCCGATCATCCGGGTGCTGACGCCCCAGCTGGTCTGGTGGGGGTGGTGGAGCTGGTTGTCCTTCCCGGTGTAGGTGATGCCGAAGGCCTTGGCGAAGCCGTCGCCGAAATAGTGGCTGGTGCCCGCCTGGAGGGCCTTGTGGTCGTGCATCATGCACTCCACGGTGTAGGTCTCCTCCGCGCCCTTGAATTTCTCCTTGTCGGTTTTCAGGCCCCGGAGCACAGGCATGGCCAGGAAGTTCTCCATGAAGTCCGCGTAGACATTCAGCATCCGCATGGTCTCCTCCCGGGCCCCGTCCTCCGTGGCGTGCATGGTGTGGCCCTCCTGCCACAAAAACTCCCGGTGGCGGAGGAAGGGGCGGGAGGTCTTCTCCCACCGCAGAACGCTGCACCACTGGTTGTAGAGCTTCGGGAGGTCCCGCCAGGAGTGGATAATGCCGGCGTAATGCTCGCAGAAGAGGGTCTCGGAGGTGGGCCGGACGCAGAGCCGGTCCTCCAGCTTCTCGCTGCCTCCCACGGTGATCCAGGCGCACTCCGGGGCGAAGCCCTCCACATGGTCCTTCTCCTTCTGGAGAAGGGACTCGGGAATCAGCACCGGGAGGTAGACGTTCTCGTGGCCCGTCTCCTTGAAGCGGCGGTCCAGCTCCCCCTGGATGTTCTCCCAGATGGCGTAGCCGTAGGGCCGGTAGATGAACATGCCCTTGACGGAGGTGTAGTCGATAAGCTCCGCCTTTTTGCAGACGTCCGTGTACCACTGGGCGAAGTCCACGTCCCGGGCGGTGATGGCATCCACTTGTCTTTTATCCGTAGCCATAGCGTTTTCGTTCCTTTCCTGTTTAAGGTCCCAAAATAACGAGTTTATTTTATCCGCCCGGGGCGGAATTGTCAACCGTTTCCGGGGAGCGGGCGTGTCCATCCGGAGATTTTATCTTGCGGGGGCGGATCGATGTGTCCGCCCCCGCGCCCCATGCTTCCAACGAAACGCGCCGCCGGGCACTTCCCGGAAATTGGGACGTCTCCCGCTTTATTACGGGGCCCGATGGGCGGTGTCCCCGCGTCTCTGCGCCGCAAACGCTCCGAACGAACGATTTCCAAGCCCCCGGCGCCGGCCCGCGCAGTTTACCGCGAATCGCCGGACCGGAAGCATAAAACCAATCCGGCGGCGCTGACCGCCACAGACGCAAGGGGAATCAGCACCCGTCCAACGTCTCCGCCGAGTATGAGAATCCACGGGTCTATGACGGCGTAAACCGCCAGCTGTATCCCAATTAAAATCAAGGCAATGCCCCGAAGCTGCTGTTTCATAAACGCACAACCTTTTCCGTCAAATTTCCGCTTCCCGGAGCGCCGGGCACCCTCCTCATCCGGGGACGTCCTCACCGCCCCGGCAGGGGGAAGGCCCGCAGAATCACCCGCCCGAAGCACACCAGGCTCCGCCCGCCGGAGGAGGGCAGGACCACATCCGCGTCCGCCCGGGCCCGGTTCAGAGAGAAGAGGTACACAATTCCCGCCGGGTCCCGGTAGTACTGCTTGCAGAACACGTCCCCATCCACGCAGAAGATGCCCACGTCCCCCGCCTTCAAGGGGTCCCGGTTCACATAGGCCACGGACCCGTCGGCGATATAGGGGGCCATGGAGTCCCCCTGAATCCGCACGGCAAACTCCGCCGCCGGGGGCACATCCCCCGTCACGGGAATGTAGTCGAAATCCTCCCCGAAGGCCGGGGAGGCGTACCCGGCGGCGGCAGGGGTCCGGTAGAGGGGAATCACCCGGGGCTCCGCGGCCCCGGGAACCTTCTCCGCCTCGTCCCGGTAAGCGCACAGGGCCTCCACCATGGTCCGCACGGTCTCCCGCCCCAGGGCGGACAATCCCCGGTAGCCCTCCAGCAGGCGCAGCTCCCTGGGGTCCAAGGGCTGCTTGTTGTACTGGAAGCTGTCCTGAAACAGCGTGTTGGGGTCCACCTCCAGGGCGTCGAACAGCCGCAGCATGATCTCCTCCTTGGGAAAGCTGACCCCGGTTTCATAGTTTCCCACGGCGGAAGGGGAGACCCCCAGCAGCGCCGCCAGCTCCACCCGGGTCATGTCCAGCTCTCCCCGGCGGGCCCGCACTCTCTCACCGAACGACATCCCAAGCTCCCCCTTCCGTTTTTCTCATCTTACCAGCCCGCCAAGGCCCTGTCAATCTTTTTCACAAGTTTCTTGTAAATCCCCTCTTGACATTCTCGAACATATGTGCTATTTTAAAATCACCGCCAAGATTCTTGTAACCCTTCCACTCTCACACTAAAGTCCCCACCCCCCAAAAGAAAGTCTCAGTTTTGAGCAGCCCCCAAAATAATGAGAAACGTTCAGCGGTCCAGGAATCGCAGGGCCGCGTTGCCGTCCATGACGGGCGTCAGCCCGCCTGCGTCCTCCGCCTTGCCCTGCCCTCGCTTCCTGTTTTCTCATGATTTCTGGGAACTGCTCCAGGCCATTTTCCAAACAAGGCCTAAGGTAAACAGGTAAAAGGAGTCCCCAGAGAGCACCGCCCCACCCCCGCCGCCAGCGCAGCGCCGCGGCCGTCCTCCGCAAAAAAACTCAACCGCAGACCCAACAACGTGGTCTGCGGTTGAAGGCGAAGAAATTCCCACCAGAGTGCAGTTTTCGGCGAAGCCGGAAACGGAACGGTGGTGGGAATTTCTGAGCTGGTGGGGGAAGGTGGATTCGAACCACCGAAGTCGTAGACAACAGATTTACAGTCTGCCCCATTTGACCGCTCTGGAATTCCCCCAGATACATATAAACTTGTGGAGCT
>CAJTZL010000061.1 GCA_910583695.1 uncultured Oscillibacter sp. | reverse complement strand
CAGACCCTGGAGGGCACCCCCGCCTTCATCCACGGCGGCCCCTTCGCCAACATCGCCCACGGCTGCAACTCCGTCATGGCCACCCGGCTGGCCATGCGCCTTGCGGACTACGCCGTTACGGAGGCGGGCTTCGGCGCGGACCTGGGGGCGGAGAAGTTTCTGGACATCAAGTGCCGTCTGGCGGGGCTGACTCCCAGCGCCGTCGTGGTGGTGGCTACCGTCCGGGCCTTGAAGAACCACGGCGGCGTGCCCAAGGCGGAGCTGAACACCGAGAATCTGGAGGCCCTGGAGAAGGGGCTTCCCAACCTGCTCCAGCACGTGGACAACATCAAAAACGTCTACGGTCTGCCCTGCGTGGTCGCCGTCAACGCCTTCCCCACGGACACCGCCGCCGAGCTGAAGCTGGTGGAGGACAAGTGCCGGGAACTGGGCGTGAACGTGGCGCTCAGCGAGGTCTGGGCCAAGGGCGGAGAGGGCGGAGAGGCCCTGGCCGGGGAGGTGCTCCGTCTCTGCCGGGAGCCCAACGACTTCCGCTTTGCCTACGACGCCGAGGACTCCATTGAAGCGAAAATCAACGACATCGCCCAAAAGGTCTACCACGCCGACGGGGCCGTTCTGACCCCCGCCGCCAGAAAGCAGCTCACGGAGCTGGAGGCCCTGGGCTTCGGCAGTCTCCCCGTCTGCATGGCGAAGACCCAGTACAGCTTCTCCGACAACCCGGCCCTGCTGGGGGCCCCCAAGGGCTTCCAGGTCACCGTGCGGAACCTGAAGGTCTCTGCCGGGGCGGGCTTCCTGGTGGCTCTGACGGGGGATATCATGACCATGCCGGGTCTGCCCAAGGTCCCCGCCGCCGAGAAGATTGATGTCGATGAGAATGGGAAAATCACCGGGCTGTTCTAAGTTGTTTTGGACGTGCTCCTATAGAAGGGGAATGGCCTGAGCTGGGGCTCAGGCCCCGCAGCCGGATCCCTGCTTCTCTTTGAAAGCCGGCACTGTAAGAAAGAGGTGGAACCTTGCACTACCTTGCCCCCAAGGAATTTTTAGAGCACTATGCCGCCGGCGGGACGGCCAAGACCCAAAAGCCCGCCGGGAAGCTACTGGCCCTCTCCGTCCTGGCGGGAGCCCTCATCGCCCTGGGCTGTGCCGCCACCAACACCGCCGTCCACGGCATGGAGAACGTGGGCCTTGCCCGGACGGTTTCCGGCCTCCTGTTCCCCTTTGGGCTCTGCATGGTCATCGTCACCGGGGCGGAGCTCTTCACCGGGAACAGCCTCCTGGCCCTCTCCCTGCTGGAAAAGAAATGCACCCTCCCCGGCCTTTTGCGGAACTGGGCTCTGGTCTACCTGGGGAACTTCCTGGGGGCCCTCCTGGCGGCGGCGGGCTGTGTCTTCTTCGGCCAGCTGAACTACTCCGCCGGAGGGCTGGCGGTCTACACCATCCGCCTGGCCGCCGGGAAGTGCGCCCTGCCGTTTTTAAACGGCTTCGGCCTGGGGATTTTCTGCAACGTGCTGGTGTGCCTGGGGGTCCTGCTGGCCCTCTCGGCCCAGGACGGGGCGGGGCGGCTCATGGGGGCCTTTATCCCCGTCAGCTATTTCGTCCTCTGCGGCTTCGAGCACTGCGTGGCGAACATGTACTACATTTCCGCCGGGATGCTGGCGCTCCAAAATCCCCAGTATCTCCAGCTGGCCCAGGAAGCCGGGGTGGACCTCTCCGCCCTGACAATGCCGAACTTCCTCCTGGGCAACCTCCTCCCCGTCACCCTGGGGAACGTCCTGGGGGGCGCGGGACTGGCGGCGCTTCTATGGTACGCGCATTTGAAGAAGGACTGAACACACCGGACCGGGAGGCGTCGCCTCCCGGTCCTTTTAACTGCTGATAGAGCCCGAGCCCCGGCCCAGCTCCACTCGGGCAGTCTCGTTCCCCGCCTCGTCCCAGCCCACGGCCACGGCGTCAAGGCGAGGATGATACTCCGTCCAGTCAAAGGGCGGGTAGGTCCGAAACAGGAAGTAGTACCGCCCGTCTTTTTCCATCCAGTCCGCCCGCTCACTGTTCCAGGTGAGGACGGTGTGGTCCTTCTCCTTCCAGTCCGTGTATTGAAGCCGGACCTCCATCCGGGCGATGTCCGGGTCGTCCACCCGGCCGAACGCATACAAAACCGCGCCCTGATCCTTCTTCTTCATGGCCAGCCAGCCGCCGTAGACAGTCGCCTCCTCCGTGCAGTCCAGCGGCAGGCCGCCGCCGCCGAACCAGCCCAGATACGTCAGGTACGCCCCGCTGAGCATCGTGACGCTCTCATTTCCCGTCAGGTAGAACACCTGGCTTTTGGCAATCTCCGGGGCCCAGGCCCGGCAGATCACGACTGTCCGTCCCACGCCCTCCCGCTCCTCGTTTTGGCGGATGGCCTGAATGGGGAACAGCAGGCCAACCATAAAAACATGGTTTACCACAAGCACCGCCGCCGCCGCGACGAGAAGACGGCGGAAGCCCCTCCTTCTTCGGGAGGGCATATTTGTTTTCCTCATGCCGTTTCCTCCCCTCCCGGCAGGGGAATTTCCAGCCGGACGGTCTCCCCAATGCCATGGTATACCCAGACCACGTGGGTGTCCCCCGGCTCCACCGGGGCCCAATGGACGGCGTATTCCGCCCCATAGTTTCCCCTGCTCCCGCCGCTGGTTCCCACTTCCCCCTTCTGGTTGAGCACATCGCTCCTGACCCTCAGGCCGGCCGCCACGATGCCAAAGGGCCGGCGGTCATACATGCAGGCCAGCACCATGGCCGCCCTCCGGCCGTCCTTTTCCCCCACGGACACCTGATAAATCCTCAGTATGTCATTTCCAATCTCCGCCCGGATGTTCAGCGCCTCCGCTGCTTCCACGTTTTTCAGCTCACCGATGGAAATGGCCGTCGACGGACAAATTCGGGCCTCCAGGCTGGTCCAGGCATTGGACAGCATCCCAAGCCCCAGCAGAGCCTGGATACACACCACCACGGTCAGCGCCACCGCCGCCCGGCCAATCCACAGCCAGCCCCTTCCCCGGTACTGCTTTGCCAGCTCCCGGCCGATCTCCGCCGGGTCCCCCATGGCCTCCAGGCACCGGGACTCCGCCAGCTCCGCGTCCCAGCCCATGTCCAAAAGGGCTTCCATCCGGTCCTCCACGTGCTCCTCCAGCTCCCGGCGGACGTTCTCCCGCTCCTCCGCCGTCAGCCGCCCCAGAGGTGCAAGCACCTGTTCCAAAAACTCCCCCCGGGTCATACCGGCTCCGCCTCCGCGCCGCCCCGGAGCACGTCGTTCACCGCCCCAGAGTAGCGCTTCCAGGCGGCCTCCTCCTCCCGGAGGGCCCCCTGGCCCTTCCGGGTGAGGTGGTAGTATTTCCGCTCCCGGCCCGTGGGGGCCTGCTTCCGGTATGCCTCCACAAAGCCCTCCTGCTCCAGCCCGTGAAGCACCGGGTATAGCGTCCCCTCCTTCATATCGAAGGTGTGGTTGGACCGCCGGGCCAGCTCCACGATCATCTGATACCCGTACATGTCCTCCCCCGCCAGCAATGACAGCGCCAGCAGCCGGGTGTGCTCAATGGCCTGTTTCCTCATCGCGCCCGCCTCCTTATACCTAGAGTTTCTATGCTCATTATACATAGTATCACTAGGTATGTCAAGAGAAATATCGGCAGGGACGGGCCGGTGCGTCCGCCCCTGCGGGTTAAAATTTGCAAGCGCCCCCTCCCGGAAAAAAGGCTGTCCATCTCCCGGAGTTTGTGTTATAATCTCCCTATGAATGAGAACGCTATGACACTGTCCCGACTCCCCCCGCCCCTACTGGCGTGGTATCGGGAGAACGCCCGGGACCTTCCCTGGCGGAGAACCCGAGACCCCTACCGCATCTGGGTCTCGGAGATCATGCTCCAGCAGACCCGGGTAGCGGCGGTGCTGGGCTATTACGCCCGGTTTCTGGAGGCCTTCCCCACGGCGGAGGCCCTGGCCGCCGCTCCGGAAGAGCGGCTGATGAAGCTCTGGGAGGGCCTGGGCTATTACAGCCGGGCCCGGAACCTCCAAAAAGCCGCCCGGCTGGTGACGGACCGGGGCGGCTTCCCCGATACCTGTGAAGAGCTCTTGACCCTCCCCGGCGTGGGGGACTACACCGCTGCCGCCATTGCCTCCGCGGCCTTTGCCCGGCGGGAGGCGGCGGTGGACGGCAACGTTCTGCGGGTCATCACCCGCCTGACGGACTGTCACGACGACATTGCCGCCCCTCAGACGAAAAAAAACATCCGCGCCCAGGTCCGGGAGATTTTCCCGGAGGCGGAGGCGGACGTCCGCATCTTCAACCAGTCCCTTATGGAGCTGGGGGCCACGGTCTGCGTCCCCAACGGCCCGCCGAAATGCCTCCTCTGCCCGGTCCGGGACCTCTGCCTGGGCCATGCCCGGGGCACGGCGGAGAGCCTCCCGGTAAAGGCCCCCAAAAAGGCCCGCCGGGCGGAGGAAAAAACCGTTTTTCTCCTCCTCCGGAACGGGTGCATCGCCCTGCGGAAGCGTCCGGAGACCGGCCTGCTGGCGGGGCTCTGGGAGTTTCCCAACGTGGAGCGCACTCTGGCGGAAGCCGCCGCCGGGGCGGCGGTCCGGGCCTGGGGCCTGGAGCCTGGGGCCTGGAAAAAGCGCCTGACCGCCCGGCACATATTCAGCCATGTGGAGTGGCACATGACCGGCTACGCCCTGGAGGTCTCCGGGGAAGGGCCGGAGGATTTCACCTGGGCGGATACCCTGGAGCATTACGCCGTCCCTTCGGCCTTCGCCCGCTTCACGGAGGAGGTCCGGCGGGAGCTGGAAGAATAGGAGGGCCTATGCCATTTTGGAAGCAGAGCGAAGACCCCTGGGACCGGAAGCCGGACAAGCCCCGCCGGGAGCCCAGGGAGCCGCAAGTAAATCCCCTTGACAGCCTGAAAACCTGGAACCAGGAGCGCAAGGCCAAGGCGAAGGAAAAGGAAGAGGCCAAGCGCCTCCCGCCGGAGCCCTGCCCCTGGTGCGGGAAGGAGATGGAGCAGGGGTTTTGCACCGGCGGGCGGGACGGCGTCTGCTGGTACCCCGGCATATACAGAACCGATCTCCTGCGGGGCCTGGGAAGCGCCGGCCGAATCAACGTGCTGGACGAGGGCGGCCTGTGGGGCGGTTTCTATAAAACCACCTGGCTCTGCCGGGACTGCAAGAGAGCCGTCTTCACCATGCCGGACCCGCCGGAGGTCTATGACCCCTTCGCCCCCCAGGCGGAAACCGAAGAACCGAAAGAGGAGGAAGAGAGCGAGTAATCCCCGTCGAAATGCATCGCTTTTTGTATATTTATGGCACAATTATACTTTAAGTATGGAGCCATGGGCTCCAGCAAGTCCGCCAACGCCCTCATGGCCCGCTTCAACTACGAGGAGCGGGGCCAGAAGGCCCTGATGGTCAAGCCCCGGCTGGATGCCCGGGACGGGGACCACATGGTCTATTCCCGCATCGGGCTGAAATACCCCTGCGTGTACTTTGACGAGATGCAGACGCTCACCATCATGGAGCTCCAGCAGAACGCCTGCATCATCGTGGACGAGGCCCAGTTCCTCACCCGGGAGGAGGTCATGTATCTGGTCTATCTGGTGGACGACCTGGATATCCCCGTCATGTGCTACGGCCTCCGGGCGGACTTCAAGGGGGACCTCTTCCCCGGGAGCCAGGCCCTGCTGGTCATGGCGGACAAGATTGAGGAGGTCAAGACCATCTGCTGGTGCGGCAAAAAGGCCACCTTCAACGCCCGCTTCGACAAGGACGGACAGGTGCTGAAGGAGGGAGAGCAGGTGGTCCTGGGGGCCAACGACAAATACATCGGTCTCTGCCGCCGCCATTGGATGGAGGGCAATCTGGGCCCGGACTTTGACGTGGAGGCCCTATGACCTGCACCCTCTGCCCTCGGAGCTGCCAAGCGGAGCGGACGCCGGACCGTCCCGGCGGCGTCTGCGGCCAGCCCTCGACTCCCGTCGTCGCCCGGGCCATGCTCCACCAGTGGGAGGAGCCCTGCCTCGTGGGGGAGCACGGGGCGGGAACCGTCTTTTTCTCCGGCTGCAATCTCCGCTGCGTCTATTGCCAGAACAAGCCCATCTCCCAGGGCGGCGTGGGGAGGCCCGTCTCCGTCCCCCGCCTCCGGGAAATCTTCCGGGAACTCATCGCCCAGGGGGCGGCCTGTCTGGATCTGGTGACGCCCACCCACTTTGCCCCCGCCGTTCTGGAGACCCTGGGGGACGAGCCTTGGCCCGTCCCGGTGGTGTGGAACTGCGGAGGCTATGAAAGCGTCCCCACCCTGCGGACCCTGGAGGGCAGGGTTCAAATCTACCTGCCGGACCTGAAATACGCCCTCCCCGGCCCCGCCGGGAAGTATTCCGCCGCCCCGGACTATTTTGACCGCGCCGCCCCGGCGATTCTGGAGATGTTCCGCCAAACGGGCCCCTGCCGCATGGAAAACGGCGCCCTCAAATCCGGCGTGCTGATCCGCCATCTCCTCCTCCCCGGGGAACTGGAGAACACCCGCCGCTGCATCGACTGGGTGTCGCAGACCTTCCGCCCCGGGGAGGTGCTCTTCTCCCTCATGAGCCAGTACACCCCCCAGCCCGGGGCCGAGGGGAATCTCCACCGCCACGTAACCAAGGCGGAATACCGCGCGGCGGCGGAATACATGGCCAACTGCGGCATCGCGGACGGCTACACCCAGGAGCGGACCTCCGCCAGGGAGGAGTACACCCCGGATTTTGATCTGTCGGGAATTTGAGAATCGTCACGAATGGGCGTGGAAAACCGAACGTTTGGAGGAACGCTATGCTCAGACTCAGACCATATAAACCGGCAGACGCCGCCGTGGTCTTGTCGTGGTGCAAAGACCAAAAGACCTTCTATCAGTGGACGGCGGGAATGCTTGGAGATTACCCTGCCGCGGAAACGGACTTCGCCTTTGTGGAATCCCTCATACCGTTTACCGCTTTTGATGAAACTGGAATCCTGGGCTTTTTCACATTGAGAACCCCCAACGGCTCACCGGACGAGCTGCGCTTTGGATTTGTGATCGTAAGCCCGGAGCGGCGCGGGACAGGCTGTGGCAAGGCAATGCTTCGGCTGGGGCTGAAATTCGCGTTTGAGCTGTATGGCGCCAGGCGGGCGTCCCTGGGAGTCTTTGAGAACAACCCCGCCGCCTATTCCTGCTACAAAGCGGCCGGGTTTCATGACGTGGTCCTGGATAAGCCTGAACGATACCATATCTCCGGCGAAGCGTGGACATGCAGAGAACTGGCGGTGGAACGTTACCCCGCTGTCCTTCACGAACCGCCCGTCTGCCGGGGAGCCACGAACCAAACCAGGGAATCGACATAAAAAACCCCGCAAGCAGAGCTTGCGGGGTTTTTTATGTATCCCAGATTACTCCTCGGGGACGATGGCGCCGTTGGGGCAGGTGTCGCTGCAAGAACCGCAGTCCAGGCAGGCGGCCGCGTCGATGACATAGGCATCATCGCCCTGGCTGATGGCGCCGGCGGGGCAGGCGTCAGAGCAGGCGCCGCAGCTCACACAAGCAGAAGTGATCTTATAGGCCATGGGTTGCACCTCCATTAGAATTGTATTCCCATTGTAGCATACTCTCCGAAAAAAGCAAGAGCTTTGTGAATCCCCTGACGGAAAATTTTTACTCCCCGCCGTTCACAATTTGTTTTCATAAACGTCAAAGAACGTCAAACTTTTCCTCTTGACTTTTCTCCGGGAGGTGGTATACTGACATTATCCAATAAGTCAAAGATAGTCAAAGTCAAATTGACCTTGAACAAATGCGAAACGAGGTGCGCCCATGGGAATTTCCGATTTGATTGCCGGCTTCCTTCAGGAATGCCTGGACGAGACGGGGGACGGCGTGCTGGAGGTCCAGCGGGGCGAGCTGGCCCAACGGTTCAACTGCGTGCCCAGCCAAATCAACTACGTCATGTCCACCCGCTTCTCCCCGGAGCGGGGCTACATTGTGGAGAGCCGCCGGGGCGGCAACGGGTATATCCGCATCACCCAGGTCCGGGTGGACCGGGAGACGCTTTTGATGCACGTCATCAACTCCCTGGGGGAGCAGGTGGACCTGCCCTCCGCCCGGGCCATCCTGGGGAATCTGGCGGAGGCCGGGGCCCTGACGGAGGACCTGGCCCGGACCCTGCTGGCCGCCGTGGGCGACAAGGCCCTGGGGGCCGTGCCCCGGGCGCTCCGGGATGCCGTCCGGGCGGACATTTTGAAAAACGTCCTGATTCTCCAGGTCTAGCGTCTCATAGAATGGACCGGTTCCCTTTCATAGGTTTACAAAAACATTTGCGTTCTATAGGAGGTACTGATTATGAAATGCGAAAATTGTGGCAAGAATGAAGTCACCTTTGTTTACCAGAGCAATGTCAACGGAAACGTCACCGAGAAACATCTCTGCTCCGAATGCGCCGAGAAGCTGGGCTATACCCAGCGTCTGGCCGCACAGAGCCAGCGGATGATGCGGGGCCTCTTCGGCGGCGGGCTGTTCGACGATTTCTTCACCCCCCTCCCCTCCCTGCTGAGCCGGAGCATGAGGCTGCCGGAGGACCCCTTTGACGACTTCTTTGCCGACATGCCCGCCCTGGGTGCGCCGGAGGAGGCGAAGCAGGAGGCCCCCAAGGCCCAGGAAGCCCTGCTGAAGCAGGAGGAACAAAACGAAATTTCCAGAACGCGGCAGCTCAACGCCCTGCGCATGGAAATGCAGAGAGCCGTCGGCGAGGAGAACTTCGAGCGGGCGGCGGAGCTCCGGGACCGGATTCGCAGCCTGGAACAGAACTGAACCACCCTACTTCACGAAAGGATGTGTCAACCACATGAATGAGAAAAAATTCAGTCCCGGCGCGGAGGAGTCCCTCCGCCTCAGCCAGGAGGCCGCAGGAGAGCTGGGCCACGGCTACGTGGGCACGGAGCACCTGCTTTTAGGGCTCATCCGGGAGGACCAGGGCGCGGCCCACGACGTCCTCCTGGAATCCGGCCTCACCGACGATATGATTGTCCAGATCATCAAGCGCAGCGTAGGTGCGGGCCTCCCCGGAAGCAACCCCGCCCAGGGGCTGACCCCCCGGGCCCGCCGGGTGGTGGAGATCGCCGTGGAGGACGCCGTCCGCAGCGCCAGCCTCTATGTGGGCACGGAGCACCTGCTGGCGGGCCTCCTCCGGGAGGGGAACAACATGGCCGTCCGCATTCTCCGCACCGCCGGAGTGGACGCCCGGCCCCTTTACGCCGCCCTGATGCAGAAGCTGAACCAGCGGCCCCAGAGCCGCCAGCCCGCCGCCCCCCGGGACGACCGGGGCCCCGCCTCCGGCGGGGGAGCCGGCGGAAAAACCCTCCGGGAGTTCACCCGGGACCTGACCGCCGACGCCCGGAACGGCAAGCTGGACCCGGTGGTGGGCCGGGACGGCGAAATCCAGCGGGTGATTCAGATTCTCTCCCGCCGGACCAAGAACAACCCCTGCCTCATCGGCGAGCCCGGCGTGGGCAAGACCGCCATTGCCGAGGGGCTGGCCCGGAAGATCGTCCTGGGGGACGTGCCCGATGAGCTGCTGGACAAGCGCATTCTCTCCCTGGACCTCTCCGGCATGGTGGCGGGGACCAAGTACCGGGGCGAGTTTGAAGAACGCATCAAAAAGGCCCTGGACGAGGTGAAGAAGTCCGGGGACGTGATCCTCTTCATTGACGAGCTCCACACCATTGTGGGGGCGGGAAGCGCCGAAGGGGCCGTGGACGCCGCCAACATCATCAAGCCCGCCCTGGGCCGGGGAGAAATCCGAGTTATTGGGGCCACCACCCTGAACGAGTACCGGAAGTATATCGAGAAGGACGCCGCCTTAGAGCGCCGCTTCCAGCCCGTCCAGGTGGGCGAACCCAGCCAGGAGGCCAGCCTGGAGATTTTGAAGGGTCTCCGGGAGAAGTACGAGCAGCACCACAAGCTCCAGCTCACCGACGAGGCCCTGGAGGCCGCCGTCACCCTCTCCGCCCGGTATATCTCCGACCGCTTCCTCCCCGACAAGGCCATCGACCTGATGGACGAGGCCGCGTCCAGGGTCCGCATGGAGCAGGAGGAGATCTCCCCGGAGCTGAAATCCCTGGAGGAGAAAATCGCCGCCCTGGCCAAGGACAAGGAGGCCGCCGTCCAGCGGCAGGACTTTGAGACCGCCGCTCAGCTCCGGGACATCGAGAGCAACTACCAGGACCAGGTGGAGCAGGAACGGGAGAAGCGCCGCTCCAGCCCCCGGCAGCACCGCCCCGTCACGGCGGAGGACATCGCCGCCGTGGTGGCGGGCTGGACGGGCATCCCCGTCACCCGCCTGACGGAGGACGAGGGCAGCCGCCTTCTGCGGATGGAGGAGATTCTCCACCAGCGGGTGGTGGGCCAGGACGAGGCCGTTCAGGCCGTGGCCCGGGCCATCCGCCGGGGGCGGGTGGGCCTCAAGGACCCCAAGCGCCCCACGGGCTCCTTCCTCTTCCTGGGCCCCACGGGCGTGGGGAAGACGGAGCTCTGCAAATCCCTGGCGGAGGCCATGTTCGGCGACGAGAGCGCCATCATCCGCATCGACATGTCGGAGTATATGGAGCGGCACACGGTCTCCCGGCTCATCGGCTCCCCCCCGGGCTATGTCGGCCACGAGGAGGGCGGCCAGCTGACGGAGCGGGTCCGGCGGAAGCCCTATTCCGTGGTCCTCTTCGACGAGATTGAGAAGGCCCACGAGGACGTGTGGAATATCCTCCTCCAGATTCTGGACGACGGCCGGATCACGGACTCCCAGGGCCGGACGGTGGACTTCAAAAACGCCGTCATCGTCATGACCAGCAACATCGGAGCCAAGAGCCTCACCAGCTCCGGCGCACGCCTGGGCTTCAACTCCGGCGAACCGGCGGCGGACGACGCCGAGAAGAAGTTCCTCCAGGCCAAGGAAACCGTCATGGCGGAGCTCCGCCAGACCTTCCGGCCGGAGTTTTTGAACCGCATCGACGACATCATCGTTTTCCGGGCCCTGACGGAGGCGGACATCCACGAGGTGGCCCGCCGGATGCTGGACACGGTATCCGCCCGGATGGAGGCCATGGGCCTGCACCTCAGCGCCTCCGACGAGGCGGTGGCGGAGCTGGTCCGGGAGGGCTACGACCCCAAGTACGGCGCAAGGCCCCTCCGCCGCTGCATCCAGAGCAAGGTGGAGGACGCTGTGGCCGAGCGGATGCTGGACGGCACCCTGAAAGAAGGGGACACCGCCGCCCTCACCGTGGAGGACCGCAAGCTGCTGGTAACCCGGGAGGAAATCCCCGCCTGAGCAAACACGACGGCCCCGCCTTCCGGCGGGGCCGTTTTCATTCCTCAGTACTTCTTCACAAACCGGGAGATCAGCGCCCGGCAAGTGACCATGCGGATGCAGGCGTAAAAGGCCTCCGCCTCCGCCGTGCCCTGTCCCACCGTGGTGGCGTTCTGGGCGTCCTCCTCCGTCTCCCAGAGGACGAAGTCCGTCCAGGTCTCGTCCTGCACGTAATGCTCCCAGGAGAGAAAGCCCTTAGCCTTGGAGATCACCCCGTCGTGGAGCGCCTGAGTCCGCTCCATGAACTCTTCCGGGGTCACGGTCTTCTTGAGCTTGTAGGAAAAAATCCATGCCGTTTTTGCCATATGTACCTCCTTTGGTCAGTCCATTCCCTGACTAGCCTAACGAAACGCCCCGCTCCTTCGCCAGAGTTTGAAGCCCTTGCTTGTAGCGATTTTCCAGTTGGCTGGCCTCATCCCGCAGCTTCTCGTATTGATCGCTCCCGGCTTGATCTTGGTTATCAATCGCGGAGATCATAGTGGTTATGCTATCCAAAAACAGTTTGGCCCAATCTTGATAGATTTTGTGAAGTTCCGCAATCTCCGGATCGTCGGAGCTGATTGCCGAGGACTTCTCAACCAACTGCTGGCAAAGTAAAAGCGTGCGCCCGGTAAATTCAGCGTATAGGGTGGCGTCGTCCGTATAATTCTCTGCGACAACGCTGTTCTGGCTTGCCACCACCTCGGTTTCCAGGTCGGCAATTTTGACCAGCTCCCGGATATACGCCTCCAGCGCCTCCCGTTTCGCCTCATCGTCCGAGGACGCGTCACTGCCGGAGCCGCCCTGCACCGGCGCTCCGCCGGTCGAGGCGCTTTGCGCTGCCGTCCCGCCGGTACCGATCCGGGCATTCTTCTGGAGCAGGTAATAGCCCGCCACACCCCACAGCATCGCGTCAAGGATGCCTACCAGGATTAAAAGCACCGTCAAAAACACCAGCAGGGGACTTCCCTTTTTCTTCGTATCCGGGGCTGCCGGAGCTGCCGTCAGCGCCGCCGTCAGAACCGCCTCCGGGGCCGACGCCGGAGCCGCCTGTGCAGGCTCCGCCGCCGCGGGAACCGCCTCTACGGGATTTGTCATTTCCTCAGCCATAAAAGGTTCTCCCCTCTTCGCCCGGAACGGGCGTCTGTCTTTTCTGTCGTCTCCGGAAGCCCCCGCTTCCGCGGCCCGCCGAAGCGGGGCCCGGGACAAGCCATCCGGAGTCTATTCTTAATTTTATCATATCATAAGTTCTCCTCTCTTTCAAGAGCCTTTCCAATGCAGGCCTGCTTCTTCCGCATTTTACCAGGAGGCAGAACGCGTAAGGGGCGGGCGCTGTCCCGGCTCGTCCTTCGAGAATGCCGCTCTTCCGCCAGACGGGCCGGGACAGCGCCAAGGGGACGCCCCCTCAAACACAATTCCCCCAAAACGCCGCCCTTGCCTTTTCCAGCAAAAGCGTGTAAACTGACAGGGAATCCATTTCCCCAAAGGAGGCCCCTTTATGCCCTTTACCGCCCTTTCCGCCCTGCTGGGGCTGGCCCTGCTGGCCCTGGACCAGTGGGTTAAACGCCATATCACCCTCACCCTTCCCCTGGGGGAATCCCGCCCCCTCCTGCCGGGCTTTGTGGAGCTGAAAACCATCCACAATTACGGCGCAGCCTGGTCCAGCTTCTCCGGCATGCGCTGGCTGCTGGTGGCGGCCACCAGCTGCATTGTCCTGGCCCTGCTGGCCCTGCTGGTCCGGCGGGTGGTCCGGCATCCCCTGGGGGTGCTGGCCTGCTGTCTCATCGTCTCCGGCGGCCTGGGGAACATCCTGGACCGGGTGCGCCTGGGCTATGTGGTGGACATGTTCAACTTCCAGTTTATGGACTACCCCGTTTTCAACGTGGCGGACATGTGCATCGTCTCCGGCTGTATCCTGGGGCTGATCTACTACCAGTGGTTTTACGAAAAGCATGACAAAAAGGAGGCCGCCGATGGAAACGCTGACGCTCCGGACCCAGGAGCCTGACGCCGGGAAGCGGGTGGACACCTGGCTGGCGAGCTGCATTGAGGGCCTCACCCGCTCCGCCGCCCAGCGCCTTTTGGAAGAGGGCCGGGTCCTCCGGGAGGGGAAGCCCCTGGCAAAAAACGGCCGCCTCACCGGGACGGAGGTCCTGACGGTCTCCCTGCCGGACCCGGAGCCCATTGACGCTCAACCCCAGGACATCCCTCTGGACGTGGTGTTTGAGGATGCCGACGTCATCGTGGTCAACAAGCCCAAGGGGCTGGTGGTTCACCCTGCCCCGGGCCATCCCGACGGGACGCTGGTCAACGCCCTGCTGCATCACTGCGGCGGCAGTCTCTCCGGTGTAGGCGGGGCCCTGCGCCCCGGCATCGTCCACCGCATCGACCGGGACACCTCCGGCCTCATCATCGCCGCCAAGAATGATTTTTCCCACCTCCGTCTGGCCGCCCAGCTCCAGGATCACACGCTGGCCCGGATCTACGAGTGTATTGCCTTGGGCCGCTTCCGGGAGGACGCCGGAACCGTGGACGCCCCCATTGGCCGCCATCCGGCGGACCGGAAGAAGATGGCGGTCCTCCCCACCGGCCGCCCTGCCGTCACTCATTGGGAGGTGCTGGAGCGGTTTTCCGTCCATCCCGCCTCCGGCGGCATACAGTCCGGCAGCTGCGCCCATCTCCGCTGCCGCCTGGAGACCGGCCGGACCCACCAGATCCGGGTCCATCTGGCCTACCTGGGCCACCCCATTCTGGGGGACACGGTCTATGGGGCAAAAAAGCCCGTCCCCGGCCTCCAAGGCCAGTGCCTCCACGCCGCAGGGCTGCGCTTTCTCCATCCCCGCACCGGGGAGGCGGTGGAGCTGCGCTGTCCCCTGCCGGAGGAGTTCCAGGCCCAATTGGACAAGCTCTCCCGGCAGGGCGGTACAATTTGAGGCGCTTTCCCCTGCCGTCCCCAAGCAAAGGCCCCGCCGCCTGCCCGGGATCTCCGCCCTGCGCAAACGGAAAACCCGGGACCTCCGCGCAGTTTCCCGGCGGATTTTTCCGGGCGTCACCGAGGAAAGCGGGCCCTGCGGCGGCCCCCTTGGAGATCTTGGAAAAAAAGATAGAAAAATTTTAAAAAGCCCTTGACAAAACCGGGTTCTTTTCGTATACTAGTCAATGCCGTTTGACGTGGGCGGTGACTCGGGAGCATAGCTCAGCTGGTTAGAGCATCTGCCTTACAAGCAGGGGGTCACTGGTTCGAGTCCAGTTGTTCCCACCAGCTTTTCCTTTTTGATCGTTCCCCTTCCACGTACGTTACGGCCCGGTAGTTCAGTTGGTTAGAACGCTAGCCTGTCACGCTAGAGGTCGACGGT
>CAJTZL010000060.1 GCA_910583695.1 uncultured Oscillibacter sp. | reverse complement strand
GACGTGTACACCTTCGGCCCCACCTTCCGGGCGGAGAACTCCAACACCCAGCGCCACGCCGCCGAGTTCTGGATGATCGAACCGGAGATGGCTTTCTGCGATCTGGCAGGGGACATGGACGTGGCGGAGGCCATGATCAAGTACGCCATTCAAAAGGTCATGGAGCGCTGCCCCGACGAAATCAGCTTCTTCAACAGCTTTGTGGACAAGGGACTCCAGCAGCGGCTGGAGCACGTGGCCTCCTCCGACTTCGGCCGGGTGAGCTACACGGAGGCGGTTTCCATCCTGGAAAAGAACAACGAGAAGTTTGATTACAAGGTCTACTGGGGCTGTGACCTCCAGACGGAGCATGAGCGCTACCTCACGGAACAGGTCTTCAAGCGCCCGGTCTTTGTCACGGACTATCCCAAGGAGATCAAGGCCTTCTACATGCGCCTCAACGACGACGGAAAGACCGTGGCCGCGGCGGACTGCTTGGTTCCCGGCATTGGGGAGATCATCGGCGGAAGCCAGCGGGAGGAGCGGCTGGAGGTCCTGGAGCGCCGCATCAAGGAGCTGAACATGGACCCGGAGAGCTATTGGTGGTATTGCGATTTGCGGCGGTATGGGTCCTGCCGCCACGCGGGCTTCGGATTGGGATTTGAGCGGCTGGTGATGTATCTCACCGGCGTGAGCAATATTCGGGATGTGCTGCCGCATCCCCGTACCGTCGGCAGCGCCGACTTTTAAGCTGCGCTTGGCATGTGAAAGGCTCCCCCGAAAGGGGGAGTTTTTTCGCGCCCTTCGGGCGGGGGAGATTCAGCCATGAAGACGGCTGGTCCTTTGCACCCCCCATTTTCTCTTTTTCTTCCAGAAGAAAACGAGACTGCGCCCGCAGGCGCGTGTCGGAGGCCAACCGCCGCGAAGCGGCGGCTCTTAGGCCGGAGACAAACGGGCCGTGCACGGTCCAAAAGAGAAAAAGAAGGATACGGGGACGACGCGGGGGCGCGGCTGAATGATCGGCGGAGCCGGAATGACTTCCCTCGCGCAATTAGTTGGCGCGGGGGGTTGTCCCGTGACGAATGGACCAGCTCCTCTTTCCGCTGCCGCTGATCTGGTGGTTGGGGCTATGTGTCCGCTTTTTTCCGGGTCTGCCCTTCTCTTGACCGGCCGCCCTGTAGGCCTCCGCAGCCGCCCGTCACCGGGTCCTCCGCCGTTTGGGGCTCCGCTGCCGGATTATGCGTCTCCCGGCCGAAGGCCCAGCCCAGCTCCTCCAGAGCCGTCAGCGTCTCCTCCGGGATATCTTCCAGCGTTCCCTCCTCCAGCCTTTCCCACCCATAGGCCTCGCTCTGGGCGGGATAGGTCTCGTTCACGCCGTCATGGAGCACCCGGATGCGGTCGCCGCTGTGATACCCCGCCCAGGGATCATTCCCCTCCGCCTGAACGGAGAGGGTTATGGGCGTCCCGTCCTCCGCTATCAGCAGGGCCGTGCCGTTCTCCGCCAGCAGCAGGCGGCCTTCCGTCCCCATCCGCTCCGGCTCCGCCGCCGGGGCGGCGCAGGAGGACAGCACCAGTGCTAGGGCGCAAAGCAAAATTCCAACCCCTTTCACAAGCCGTGCCCCCTTACGAAATCATCTCACTGCCGATCTGGTAGCCCGTCCAGGTCCCGCCCTGGGGCCACATGGCGGAGCAGTCATAAAAGGTATATGCCCCCAGGGAGGACCGCCATTTCTCCGCGTTGAAGAACAGAACCGACCATGTGGAATACACCTCGTCCTCGTGGTCCTCGTTGGGTTCTATTTTAAAAAAGCACCCGTCCTCCCAATGGAGGAACGCCGCTCCCTCCGGTGCGTCCTCCCCCAGGGACTCGGCGGTGAAATACCCCTGCTCCCTCAGCTCCTCAAAGGTCCCCGTCACCACCTCCACGCCGTGCAGCTCCCCGAAGCGCCACGCCAGGGCGGCTTTTTCGCTCTCCGCCAGCTCTCCGGGGGCGTTAGAAAGGTCCAGGCCTGCCAGAGAAATGTTCTCGTTCAGTCCCTTGTCCTTCTCCCAGAGGTCGTCCAGGACCTGGAGATACAGCCCGCAGAGGTCGTAAGCGGTTCCCATGGGATTCTTCTCCTGCCCCCGGGACCAGGCGGAAAGGGAATACACCTCCCCAAATTGCGCGGGGAAGCTCTCCAGCACACTGCCGTTGAAGGCCACCTCCACCACCATCCCGTCCTCCAGAGCGGAGGCGTCCGCCGCCTCGCCGTCCAGGCGGACGGGGACCGCCGCGGGCTCGGCCTTTCCCGCCGGAATGCCCGGAATGCTGTTGTATATGAGGGTTTCCTCGGGCCCTCCGCTCTCCAGGTTCAGCCGGTAGACCCCGCCATAGAGGCCCTCTCCCAGCTCCGCCAGGAGCAGGTCCCCGTCCTCCGCGCCGTCCACGATGCGGCAGGTGAGGACCGCGGGCTCCTCGTCCTCCGCCAGGGAGGGCGGGGCTTCCCCGCCGGGGAGGTCCGCCGCCGGGGGCTCCATTCCGCCGGGGGCCTCCGGGCTCTCCGCCGGGGCGCAGGCCGCCAGCAAAAGGCAGAGGGCCAGGGGAATCAGCAAATTCCGAAACTTCATAAAACCGCCTCCTTTTCCCATTTAGACGGGAAAGGAGGCGGTTTGGTTCCAGGGATCATTCCTTTTTTTTCAGCCGCCGCAGGAGCGTGCCCAGCAGCCCCCCTGCCAGAGCGGCAATTCCCGCCGCCCACGCCTGAAACAGGGCCGTGTAGTTATACAACCAAAACACGCAGGGCAGGGTCAGCGCCGCGCACGCCGCCGGGTAGAGAAGCCACCAGCGGCGGAGCCGGGTCCCCAGGGGACAGGCGCTGAAAAAGCAGAACAGCGGCAGAACCAGGAAGGGGTAGAACACCCCCGTCAGCAACGGGAAATCCCGGGCGTCCACCAGCCGCAGGCCCGGGGGCAGCAGCAGCTCCACCGCCGCCGCCAGAAGAAGGTACGGGGCCAGGGTTTTCCAGGGCGGATCCGCCCCGTTCAGGCCGGAGGATTTCCGAATGGCCCATACATCGGACTGCCACTCCAGAAACCGGACGGACCATTTCAGCACATAGCACAAAAGCAGCAGCCCCAGGAGGCACAGCCAGCTTTCCCGAGTGGGGAACCACCGGCACTGCCATCCCGCCAGGGAGAACACCGCCGCCGTCCCCAGAAAATGGGCCCCGGACCAGAGAAGGGTCCGCCGCTCCAGGAGGAAGGGAACCTCCATGGTGTTCAGAGCCGCCCCCAGAAGGCCCGACCAGAAGAACTGGACCAGCGCCGCCGTCACCGGGCTCCCATAGGCCTCCGCCATGACCTCGGACACCACCAGCAGGGCCCCGCCCTCCGGCCTGGGGATGATGAAGGCGTTTCCCAGCACAAACACCAGGTAGACCAGGGCGATTCCCCAGGGGAAGCCCGCCTGGGTCCGCCGGAGAATCTCCCGCAGGACCTCGCTCTTGCTCATATCCCCAGCACCTCCTTAATTTTCTTCACATACCGCCGGGAGACGTAGGTGACAACGCCGCCCTCCAGCGTCACCCGGATGGTGCCGGACAGGCTCAGGTCCAGGGCCGTCACCCGCTTCCAGTTGACGATTTCCGAGTGGGACACCCGGACAAAGGTCTTCCGGTCCAGCCGCTCCTCCAGCTCGTAGAGCCGGAGGCGGACGGTGTAGATTTCCCCGTCCAGAGCCTGGGCCCGAACCTCCTTGTCCTCGCCGTAGAAGCGCAGGACCTCCGCCGCTTCCAGGGGCACGGCGGAACCCTCCCGGAAGCCCGTCAGCCGCCGGGGCTCTTCCAGCCGCCCCAGGAGGGCCCGGAGCTCCTCCGTCTCCCCCGGGGAAAGCACCTTTACCAGCAGCTCCTCCAGCGCCGGGTCCAGGGTCACGTCAATTTTCAAAGCGCCCGCCTCCTCTCTGCCCTCAGTATACCCAAAGAGCGCCCCGCCGTCCAGGGCCCTCGGACCATCGGCCCCGGAGGGGGGACGGACGGTCAAAACGCCTCCCCCGCAGCTGCGGAGGAGGCGCGTTTTCAGGCCGGGGCCTTCAGCCAGTCCGGGTATTCGCCGGGGATGTCAAAGAGCATATAGGCGTCGCCAAATTCTTTCAGCTTCGGGAAAAAGGAAACGTCGAGCTCCTCCCCGTCAAAAAACTCCACGCCGTCCCGGCTTTGCAGGACGCAGAAGGTCCGGCCTCCCTCGGAGCGGAGGGCATACCGTCCCTCGCCCAGGTCCCGGCAGATCCCGTCGTCCAGGACGCCCTCCGTCTGGGTATAGCGGCAGAAGCGGCTCTCCCCGTCGAACATCAGGTAGGTTCCCAGGCCGGTGGAGGCGTCGGTGCAATAGGTGCCCCGCAGATGGGGCAGGGGGGCGTTTCTCTGCTGAAGGAGATAGACGTTGGCGATCAGGGAAATCATCAGCCCGGCTCCCAGGACCAGAATGGCCCATTGGGGGGCGGCCGGCTTCGGCTTCATGGAAATCCCTCCTTCTTTTTGATGGCTCCATGATACCATATTTCCCGCCCCGCCGCAAGCGGTCGTATTCCCGGCCGGAATGGCCGCCGCCCCTGCGGCATAGACGCTCTGGAAGCGGGCGGCCCCAAAAATTCCCTGCGGTTTTTGAAAAACCCTCTTGACATCGGCCAAACTTCTGCTATAATAAGCAACAGATTAAGAAACTAAATTTTTGCTTATTCGGAGGTGGGCCATGACCAAGCGGGAGCGGCAGCTTTTGAACTGGATTGAGGAAAACCCCCTCATCTCCCAGAAGGAGCTGGCGGACAAGGCGGGAATCACCCGCTCCTCCGTCGCCGTGCATATCTCCAACCTGATGAAAAAGGGCTATATCACCGGCAAGGGCTACATCGTCCAGACCGCCCCCTATGTCACCGTGGTGGGTGGCGTCAACGTGGATATCGGGGGCCGCCCGGAGGCGGCCCTGGTGGCCCGGGACTCCAACCCCGGCGCGGTCCACTCCTCCCTGGGGGGCGTGGGGCGGAACATCGCCCACAACATGGCCCTGCTGGGCCTGGATGTCCGGCTGGTGACGGCCTTCGGGGACGACCTGAACGCCCAGAAGCTGGCCGCCAGCTGCGGAGAGCTGGGCATTGACATCTCCCAGTCCCCCGTCATCTCCGGCGGGCGGACCTCCACCTATCTCTTCATCAACGACGAGCACGGGGACATGGCCCTGGCCGTCAGCGATATGGAGATCTACCGGCACCTGACCCCCCAGGCCCTGGCCCAGCGGCACAAGCTCCTGGACGCCAGTCAGGTGGTGGTCATCGACACCAACATTCCGGAGGAGAGCATTGCGTATCTGGCGGAGAACTGCGCCGCCCCCCTCTTCGCCGACCCGGTGTCCACCGCCAAGGCCGTGAAGCTCAAGCCCGTCCTGGGGAAGCTCCACACCCTCAAGCCCAACCGGCTGGAGGCGGAGCTCCTCTCCGGCGTGCCCATCACCGACGAGGCCAGCCTCAACCGGGCCGCCGACGCCCTGCTGGAAACCGGCCTGCGCCGGGTGTTCATCTCCCTGGGGGCCGACGGGGTCTTTGCTGCGGACCGCAGCGGCCGGGTGCAGCTGCCCTGCCTCCCGGCGGAGCTGGTGAACGCCACCGGCTGCGGGGACGCCTTCATGGCCGCCATCGCCTGGGCCTATCTCCGGGGCACGGATCTGGCGGACACCGCCCGGGCGGGTCTGGCCGCCTCCTCCATCGCCATGGAGAGCAGGGAGACCATCAACCCGCACCTCAGCGAGGCGCTTCTGGAGCACCGCCTGACCCCCGCCTGACCAGCCCCCCGATCCATCTCAAATTCATATATTTTTGGAGGTCATCATCATGAACATGAACAAGTATCTGGACATCGCCCCCGAAGTCAAAGAGGCCCTGGCCGCCGGGAAGCCCGTGGTGGCCCTGGAGTCCACCATCATCTCCCACGGCATGCCCTACCCCCAGAACGTGGAGACCGCCCTGAAGGTGGAGGCCATCATCCGGGAGCACGGCGCCGTCCCCGCCACCATCGCCGTGCTGGGCGGCCGCCTGAAGGCGGGCCTCTCCCCCGAGGAGATTGATTATCTCGGCAAGACCGGCGCGGGCGTGGCCAAGGCCAGCCGCCGGGATCTCCCCATCCTCGTGGCCCAGGGACGGGACGGAGCCACCACCGTCACCACCACCATGATCATCGCCCACATGGCGGGCATCCAGGTCTTCGCCACCGGCGGCATCGGCGGCGTCCACCGGGGAGCCGAGACCACCATGGACATCTCCGCCGACCTGGAGGAGCTGGCCCGGACCCCCGTCATGGTGGTCTGCGCCGGAGCCAAGTCCATCCTGGACCTGGGGCTGACCCTGGAATACCTGGAGACCCACGGCGTCCCCGTCATCGGCTTCGGCACCGAGGAGCTCCCCGCCTTCTACACCCGGAAGAGCGGCTTCGGCGTGGACTACCGCATCGACACCCCCGCCGATCTGGCCAAGTCCTTCTATGTGAAGCAGGACATGGGCCTTGTGGGCGGCATGCTGGTGGCGAACCCCATCCCGGAGGAGTACTCCATGGACGCGGACGTCATCGGAAAGGCCATCTCCGACGCGGTGGAGGAGGCCAAAGCCAAGGGCATCCACGGCAAGGAGACCACGCCCTTCCTGCTGGCGAAGATCAAGGAGCTCACCGGCGGCAGCTCCCTGGACAGCAACATTCAGCTGGTGTACAACAACGCTGTGCTCGCCGCCAAGACGGCGGTGGAGCTGGCGGGGCTTGCCAAGAACTGAACCCTGTGCTAGAATGGACCGGCTGGAAAACCCAGCCGGTCCATTTATACCGCCCTGTGGGGCCTGACCCCCTGGTCAGGCCATGCCCCGATTTTCGGACGGGGTCCCATTCCCCGAAATGAGGTGTACATATGAACATCGCCCTTCTCGCGGATAAAAAATATATGTTCACGCCGGAGGAGCATAACGACTTTGTCTGGGTTGTCGTCGGCTCCCCCTGGGGGCTGCTGGCCGTCTGGCTGATACTGATCAACGCCGTCACCTTCTGCGTCTTCGGCCTGGACAAGTGGAAGGCCAAGCGGAAGGAGAAAAAGGAGTCCGTCCGCCGGGTTCCCGAGAAGAACCTCCTCCTCCTGGCCGCCGCCGGGGGCAGCCTGGGGGCTCTTCTGGCCATGCGGGTCTTTCATCACAAGACCCTGCACAAGGCATTCCGCTTCGGCGTGCCGCTGATTCTGGCCCTGCAAATCCTCATCCCCTTCGGCCTCTGGCTGTATTTTGCCGTCATCCGGTAATCCACAGGGATAACGTTTGCGTACCGACGGGCGTTCCATCCTCGTTTCCTCTCCGGCAAAACGCCTAAAACTCCGGTTTTTATTTGTCAAACCCGCTGAAAAGCCGTTCTTTCCGGCGGAAAACGTTGACAATACGTTTTGGTCTGTTTATAATAGTTTACAACTCAGCGGCCGGGGCGGTTGGCACATCGCAAACGTTTCCGGCCTTTTTGAACAGGTGATGGAAGAAGCGGCCCCGCCGCTCCTTCCCTTTTCTTTACGCCCGGGTGGGGCATGTGTTTGGAGAGGAGCGTCTGGACGTGTTACACGAATTGGATTACCTGCGGGAGATCAACACGGTCTCCGTGCTGCTGCGGCTGACCCTGGCCATGTTCTGCGGCGGCATGATCGGCCTGGAGCGGGCCCGGAAGCACCGCCCGGCGGGCTTTCGGACCTACATGCTGGTGTGCATGGCGGCGGCGCTGACCATGCTGCTGAGCCAGTACGAGTCCTATATGCTCCACCACGTCTGGGCGGAAAAGGCCGCGGAGATCGGCATCCGCACCGACGTCAGCCGCTTCGGCGCCCAGGTCATCAACGGCATCGGCTTCCTGGGCGCGGGCACCATCCTGGTGACAGGCCAGCAGAAGGTGAAGGGCCTGACCACGGCGGCGGGCCTCTGGGCCTCAGCCTGCATGGGGCTGGCCGTGGGGGCGGGGTTCTACGAGTGCGTGGGGCTGGCCTTCCTGCTGATCTTCCTGGTGGTCCACCTGCTTCCGGCGGTGGAGCTCTTCATTGTGGAAAACGCGAAAAACATGAACATCTATGTGGAGTTCCAGTCTCTGGACAACGTGGCGGAAATCATCAACCGGATCAAGGCCAAGGACGTGACCATCTACGAGGTGGAAGTGGACCACGGCAAGCAGACGCCCTCTCAGCATCCCAACGCCATTTTCTCCCTGCGGATGAACCGGCCGGGCACCCATGCCAAGATTCTGGCCTCCATTTCGGAGCTGGAGGATGTGTATGTCGTCCACGACATCTAAGCGGACAGGAGGAGAGACGGAATGTTGACTTTATTTGACGGCCTGCGGGACGTAACCATCTGGTCTGTGGCCCTGCGGATGACCCTGGCGGTGCTCTGCGGCGGCGTCATCGGCATCGAGCGGGAGTACAAGCGCCGCCCGGCGGGCTTCCGCACCCATATTCTGATCTGCCTGGGGGCGGCCATGACCACCCTGACCAGCCAGTACCTGTATCTGGTCCTGGGCCAGTACACCGACATGGCCCGCCTGGGGGCCCAGGTGGTGGCGGGCATCGGCTTCATCGGCGCAGGCACCATCATCGTCACCCGCCGCCAGCGGGTGAAGGGCCTGACCACGGCGGCGGGCCTCTGGGCAGCGGCCATCATCGGGCTGACCCTGGGGGGCGGCTTCTACGAGGGGGGCCTCTTCGCCACCTTCCTGATTCTGATTGCGGAGCTGTTTTTCTCCCGGGTGGAGTACCGGATGCTGCAAAACGCCCCGGAGGTCAACCTCTATGTGGAGTACGGCGACAACAAGACCATGGACGTGCTGCTTCAGGAGTTCCGGGATCACGGGCTGAAAATCCTCAACATGGGAATCATTCACTCCAAGTCCAACGAGGAGCACAACGCCTGCGCCATCTTCACCCTGCGGCTTCACAAGGGCCTGGACGTGGGACATCTCCAGCAGGAAATCCTGGCCACAGCCGGGGTGGTCTCCGTGAGAGAGCTCTGAGAAGGCCATTTTCCGGGGGGAACGCACAGCGTTCCCCCTTTGTCCTTGTCCGTCTCCAGAAAATATTCGTCCCCAGTTTGCGGACATTTTGTGAAAATGCACGATTGACAACAGAGTCGGACCGTGTTAAGGTAATACCAAATTGGATAACGGCACAGGAAATCCCCGGGAAAAGGCGCAGGCCTGCCGAAGGCGTCACACGCTCAGGCAAAGGGACCGGGGATGGATGCGGCTCTGGAGAAGCCCGGAAACGGGTACCGAAGGTGCAAGGCGGCGCATGGGAGCGTCCGCCGAATCTCTCAGGTAAAAGGACGGAGTGGAAGAACGCGGGGAGCGGTCCCGCGCGTTCTTCCGTCTGTTGGTTCGGAGCGGCGTGCAGCCGTTCCTTTTTACGTTCAGGAGGGAAAATCATATGTTGCAGCAAGTACAAGCCACGCTTCTGCCCGTCGTGCAAACCATCAACGCCTATCTCTCGGACTATATCCTGGTGGGCCTGCTCATCGCGGTGGGCCTCTGGTTCTCCATCAAGACCCGCTTTGTCCAGATTCGCTGCTTCGGCGAGGGCATGGGGAAGGTCTTCGGCAACCTGTCCCTCTCCGGCGGGCGGCATGAGGGGGGCATGAGCTCCTTCCAGGCCCTGGCCACGGCCATTGCCGCCCAGGTGGGCACCGGCAACATCGTGGGCGCCTCCGGCGCGATTCTCACCGGCGGCCCCGGGGCCATCTTCTGGATGTGGATCATCGCCTTCTTCGGCATGGCCACCATCTACTCCGAGGCCGTCCTGGCCCAGGAGACCCGTGTGAAGGACAAGGACGGCAATATCCAGGGCGGTCCCGTGTACTATATCACCACGGCCTTCCAGGGGGCCTTCGGCAAGTTTCTGGCGGGCTTCTTTTCCATCGCCATCATTCTGGCCCTGGGCTTCTTCGGCTGCATGGTCCAGTCCAACTCCATCGGCTCCACCTTCCAGACGGCCTTCGGCGTGCCCTCCTGGATCATCGGCGTGATTCTGGTGGTGATCTGCGGCGTGATTTTCCTGGGCGGCGTCCAGCGTCTGGCTTCCGTCACGGAGAAGGTTGTCCCCATCATGGCAGCCCTCTTCGTCCTGGGCGGTCTGGTGGTGCTGGTGGTCCGGGCCAGGTACCTCCCCGCCACCGTGGGCATGATCTTCCAGTACGCCTTCCAGCCCCAAGCCGTCCTGGGCGGCGGCTTCGGCGCGGCGCTGAAGATTGCCCTGAGCCAGGGCGCCAAGCGGGGCCTCTTCTCCAACGAGGCGGGCATGGGCTCCACTCCCCACGCCCACGCCCTGGCCAACGTGGCCTGCCCCCACGATCAGGGTGTAGTCGCCATGATCGGCGTCTTCATCGACACCTTTGTGGTGCTGACCCTCAACGCCCTGGTGATCATCTCCACCCTCTACACCGAGGGGGGGCCCCTGGCGGGGGGCTATACCGGCTCCGTCACGGAGGTCATCGGCAAGGCCAATCTGGCCCAGACGGCCTTCGGCGTGGTATTCGGGGAGAATCTGGGGGCCATGTTTGTGGCCGTCTGCCTGTTCTTCTTCGCCTTCTCCACCATCCTGGGGTGGAACCTCTTCGGCAAGATCAACATGACCTATCTCTTCGGGCGGAAGTCCATTGTGGTCTATACGCTGATCGCCCTGGCGTTCATTTTCCTGGGCACCCTGGCCTCCAACGATCTGGTGTGGGAACTGTCGGACATGTTCAATAACCTGATGGTCATTCCCAACGCGATCGGCCTCTTCGCCCTGACCCGGCTGGTGGTCAAGGCGGTGAAGTGAGTTCCCTTCTTTCACCGGAAAAAGAGACAGCTCCGAGAGGGCTGTCTCTTTTTCCGGCCTCTCCCCAAGGGAAGGGGCTTGTACTCGCCCTTCGGGCGGGGGAGATTACAGCCATCGCTGGTATCCAATTCCGCCCCGCCCGAAGGGCACGCAGAGGCTCAGCACTGCGGCAGCCCCTCCGCCGTCACCCCCTGCCCGTAGGGCAGGAGGAACACCGGCACCCCTTCCGACGCCGGGGCGATGGCATACATGGGCCAGAAGCAGGCCAGCCCCTCTGCCGTCAGGTAGAAGTTCTGGGGGTTGAACCGCCGCCGGAGCTCCCGCCGCCAGTCCTCCCGCCAGCGGCCCGCCCCTGCCCGCTCCCGCCGCCGGACCTCCTCCTCCGCGCGGCTGAGAATCCGTTTTTTCCAGGCCGTCCCGGCAGGGAAGAAGTCCTTCAGGGGCACGGGGTAGCCCGTCCCCAGGTCCCAGGTGTCCCCCCGCCGCGTCACCAGAGCCGGACCCGGGCCCAGGGTCTCCCGCACCTGGGTGTACAGGCTCCAGAGGCCCCCCTCGTTGTACGTCACCCGGTACTCCAGCTCCGCCCGGAAGGCCGGCAGGGGCCGGCTGGCCTCCAGGGCCGCGCGGTACTCCGCCGCCGCCTGGGGAAACAGGCACCGCTCACAGTAGCGGAGGAAGGCGCGGCACTGCAATTGATAAAAGCGCTTGATCCGCCTGGCCGTCCGGCCCGTCCCCAGGGGCTCCGGGACCTGCGCCGCCGCCGACAGCGCCGGCACCCCCTCCACCGTCCACTCCCGCTCCGCCGCGAAGGGCTCCGTTTTCAGGGCCTCCAGACGCTCTCCCACAGCCACCGCTCCTCTCCCCGTATTTCTCCAGCCTATGCGCCGGAGGGGGCGGCGGTGACGCGCCGCCGGGAGATTTCCGCCAAAGCCCTCCGCTCTAGAGCAGCCCCCCAAATAAAGAGAAACGTTCAGCGATCCAGGAATCGCAGGGCCGCGTTGTCGTTCTTGACGGGCGTCAGCCCGCCTGCGTCCTCCGCCTTGCCCTCCCTGCCATCGCTTTCTTTTTCTCTCATTATTTCTGGGAACTGCTCTAAAAAGGGAATCCCTTTCCCCGCCCCGCAGAATCCGCGGATTTCACGGGGCAAAGGCGGCGAAAAAGCCGCCGGACGGGGGCGGGCGATTTTTCCGAAATTTTCCCCAAGAGCCCCCTTTACTTTCGCGCTCTGAAAGGTTAAAATAGATTTGTTTTAGAATGACGACAGGAGGTCTCAGCGTGAAGATCGGCAAAAAAGAAAAGAGCGATCAGCTATACCGGGCCATTTTACAGCTCAAGGACGAGGAGGAGTGCTATCAGTTTTTCCAGGACCTGTGCACTGTGGCGGAGCTGCGGAGCATGGAACAGCGGTTTGAGGTGGCCTCCCTGCTGGACGACGGCATGATCTATAACGAGATTCTGGAGCGCACCGGGGCGTCCAGCGCCACCATCAGCCGGGTGAACCGCTCCCTGAATTACGGCACCGGGGCCTATGCCCAGCTCTTCGCCCGGATGAAGGACCGGCCGTCATGAGGGTCTATGACGCCCTGGCCGCCAGCTACGACGGTCTCATGGCCGACGGGTCCTACCGCCGCCGGGCGGCGTTTCTTGTGCGGCGGCTCCGCAAGAGCCCCATCCCCGTGGAAACGGTGCTGGATCTGGCCTGCGGCACCGGGACCATTGCGTGCCTGCTGGCGAAGCAGGGCTATCAGGTCCTTGCCGCCGACGCCTCCGAGGAGATGCTGTCCCAGGCGGCGGCAAAGGCGGAGGGGCTGGAGCGCCGCCCCCTGTTCCTCCACCAGTCCATGGCCAAGCTCCGCCTGGCCCAGCCGGTGGACGCGGTGGTCTCCACCCTGGATTCCCTGAACTACCTGACGGGGGAACGGGAGCTGAAGGAGACCCTCCGCCGGGTCCGCCGCTGGCTCAAGCCCGGGGGCCTGTTCCTCTTCGACGTGAACACCCCATACAAGCTCCGGCGGATGGACGGCCAGCTCTACATGGACGAGACGGAGGACAGCGTCTGCGTCTGGCGAACCTTCTTTTCGGAGAAGAAGCAGGTCTGCACCTATCAGGTGGACCTCTTCCGCCTCCGGCCCGACGGGGCCTGGGACCGGACCTTTGAGGAGCACCGGGAGCGGGCCTGGAGCGGGGAGGCTCTGCGGCGGTATCTGGAGGAGGCGGGCTTTTCCTCCGTGAAACTGACGGGGGACCTGACGGACAGGCCCCCGCATCTCAACGAGGACCGCTGGCAGTTCCAATGTAATTGAAGCAAGGAGTTTTTACCATGAGCGACCAGCTTATCCGGGCCATCTCCCAGGACGGCCTGATCAAAGTCTCCGCCGTGTCCACCCGGGACCTGACGGAACGGGCCCGGCAGATTCACAAGACCCTGCCGGCAGCCACGGCGGCCCTGGGCCGCCTCCTGGCGGCGGCCTCCATGATGGGCAGCGCCCTGAAAGAGGAAGCTGCCAGCCTCACCCTGCAGATCAAGGGCGGCGGTCCCCTGGGGACCCTGCTGGCGGTATCGGACCCGGAGGGCAACGTCCGGGGAACGGTGGAACACCCCGCCGTGGACCTTCCCCTCCGGGAGGACGGGAAGCTGGATGTGGGCGCCGCCGTGGGAAACCGGGGCACTCTGACGGTGATTCGGGACCTCAAAATGAAGGAGCCTTATGTGGGCAGCGTGGGCCTCCTCTGGGGGGAGATTGCCGAGGACGTCGCCCTCTACTTCGTGGAGTCCGAGCAGATTCCCACGGCCTGCGGCCTGGGGGTGCTGGTGGACCGGGACCAGAGCGTCCTGTCCGCCGGGGGGTATCTGGTCCAGCTCCTCCCCGGCGCAGAGGAGGAGACGGCGGAGCGGCTGGAGGCCGCCCTCCGCTCCGCCCGGCCGGTGACGGAGCTGCTGAAGGCCGACCCGGACCCGGAGGCCCTGCTCCGGGCCGCCCTGCCGGGCCTTGCGCTGGAGGTGCTGGAGAAGCGGCCCATTGCCTACCGCTGCGACTGCAGCCGGGAGCGGATGGAGCGGGCCCTGGTCAGCCTGGGCCGGGAGGAGCTGCGGAGCATGATCGACGAGCAGGGGGGCGCGGAGCTGACCTGCCGCTTTTGCGACAACGTGCAGCACTTCTCCCGGGCGGAGCTGGAGGCTTTGCTGGCCTCCTGCTGAGAGGGTGCCCGATTCGGAGATTTATTCTATTGGGGGCGGACCTGTGGTCCGCCCCTTTTTCCGGGAATCCGGCGTTTTCGATAGAAGGGCGGAGCCGCCCCTGCGCCCTCCATAAAATGCGCGGAAGGACGATTTCCCCTCGGCAATGTCCTGCCGCGGCGGAAAGATTCCGAATCCCACCCGCTTTTCCAAAAAATCGCCAAATCCCATTGACAAGCCCAAATTCTGCTGATATACTAGGGAAGCCGCTTTGAATGGGCCCGGAATCCGGATGCAAGCGCGCCTCGGCGCCGCCCCCGACAGCGAGCCCGACATGAAGGAGTTGAAACAAGCATGAACGCAATCATCGTGACCGGCGGAAAGCAGTACAAGGTGGCCGAGGGCGACGTGGTCTACATCGAAAAGCTGCCCCAGGAGGCCGGCGACGCCGTGAAGTTCGATCAGGTCCTGGCCATTCTGGACGGGGACAAGGCGACCTTCGGCGCACCCACCGTGGCCGGCGCCTCTGTGGAGGCCAAGGTCGTGAAAAACGGCAAGGGCAAGAAAATCCGCATCTTCAAGTACAATCCCAAGAAGGGCTACCGGAAGCGTCAGGGCCATCGTCAGCCCTACACCAAGGTCGAGATCGGCAAGATCTCCGTCTGAGCATGACCAGCGTCACCTTCCACACGGAAGCGGGCCGGATCACCGGCTTTGAGGCTGCGGGCCACAGCGGCTGGGCCGAAGCGGGGGAGGACCTCCTCTGCGCGTCCATCACCGCCGCCGTCACCTTGGTGGAGGCGGCCGTCAACGACGTTTTGGGCCTTGCCGCCGCCGTGCGGATCGACGGGGAGCGGGCGCTGATTTCCCTGCGCCTTCCCGGCGGCCTGGACCCCACGGCGGAGAGCACCTGTCAGACCCTTCTGACCGGGCTGATGGTCTATTTCACCATGCTCCACGACGAGTACCCGGAAAATATTGAAGTCTTAGAGGCGGACTGATGCCTCTGGAAACTCTATAAGAAAGGAAGGTCCCTGACATGATTCGGATTGGTTTACAGTTCTTTGCCCACAAGAAGGGCGGCGGCTCCACCAAGAACGGCCGCGATTCCAAGGCCAAGCGCCTGGGCCCCAAGCGGGCTGACGGGCAGTTCGTCCTGGCGGGCAATATTCTGGTGCGCCAGCGCGGCACGCACATTCACCCCGGTGTGAACGTGGGCCGCGGCAGCGACGACACCCTGTTCGCCACCGCCAGCGGCACGGTCCGCTTCGAGCGGCTGGGCAAGGATCGCAAGCAGGTCTCTGTCTACGAGGCTGAGTGAGCGTTTTAGAAGGGCCTGGACATCCTGTCCGGGTCCTTTTTTCTCCACCCTTTCCCCAAGGGCGGGGGGATTACAGCTAGGATGCTAGCTGGGCATTGCACCCCCCATTTTCTCTTTT
>CAJTZL010000059.1 GCA_910583695.1 uncultured Oscillibacter sp. | reverse complement strand
GCGGCGGGGCGGTGGCCACCGGGTCCCTGTTCTGCCGGAAATTGAAGCTGGCGGGCTTCAACGACTTCCAGCTGGAACTGGCCCGGGCGGCGCTGCCCGCCCGGACGGTCCCGGGCGAGCCGGGAAGCGAACTCACAATGGAGGATTCCACCGCCGCCGTCATGGGCAAGGTGCTCTCCGCCGCCCAGGACACGCTGAACAACGCCTACCACATGCTCTCGGAGCGGGAGGTGACGCGGGCGGCGGACCTGCTGTGCCAGGCGGGCCAGGTGGTCTGCCTGGGGCAGGGGAACCATTCGGCGGTGGCCCTTGCGGCCTGGGCCCAGTTCTCTACCACCTCTCCGAAATTCAAAACCATTCAGGACTCCCACATGCAGACTGTGGTCCTGTCCACCCTCTCGCCGGGGGACGCGGTGCTCTACTTTTCCTACTCCGGCGCCACCCATGAGCTGCTGGAGGCGGTGGAGGTCATCCGGGCCCGGGGCGGGAAGCTGATTCTCGTAACCCGCTATCCCAACTCCCCCGCCAGCGCCTACGCCGACACAGTGCTCCTCTGCGGGCCCAACGAGCAGCCCTTCCAGTTCGGCTCCACCTCCGCCCTGATGGCTCAGCTCTATGTGGTGGAGGTGCTGCTCAGCGAGTTTGTCCGCCGGACCCCGGAGGAGGCGGAGAAGAACCGCCGGTCCGTGGGCAAGGCGCTGACGCAGAAGTGCGTGTAGGAGGCGGGTATGGGGGAGTTTTTCAATCCCGAAAAGGGAATCTGGGTCTGGCTGAGCACCCTGGTGGACATCTGCGGGCTGTCCATCCTCTGGACCTTCCTCTGCCTGCCCGTCGTCACCATCGGCCCGGCCACGGCGGCGCTGTATTACACGGTGGTCAAATGCGTCCGGGGCCGGGAGAGCGGGGCCTTCGGGTACTACTTCCGCTCCTTCCGGCAGAATTTCAAGGTGGGGCTTATGGCGGGGCTCATCGCCCTCCCTTTATCCCTGCTGCTGCTGGGCGGGCACTTCATTGTCCGCTGGTACGGCACCCGCCTGGGGGGTGGAGCTTATGTGCTCTATGTGGCCTATTACTTCGCGCTGATTCTCCCGGCGGGGGCGCTGTGCTGGCTGTTCCCCCTTCTGGGGCGGTTTGATTACGGCGTCGCCGGGCTGTTCCGGACGGCCCTTCAGCTGACCGTCGCCCACCTTCCCAGCACCGTGGTGGTGGTGTTGCTGACCGCGCAGACCGCCGCCTTCTGCATAGAGGAGTGGTGGCCCGTCGTGTTCATGCCGGTGACTGCCGCCCTCCTGACCTCCCTTTTCTTTGAAAAGATCTTTCTGCGGCACTCCCCGGAGCTGGCCCAGGAGGAGCCGGAGGGCCGGGAAGAATAAACGGGAAAGAGGACCGAAACGGCGTTTCGGTCCTCTTTTTGCGTCCCCGGCGGCGGTCAGCCCGGCAGAAGGCCCGGCACGGCCTCCGCCAGCAGGGCCGCCAGCTGGGCGTGGCCCTTCCGGGTCAGGTGCATCCCGTCTACGGGGTTGAACTCACAGTCCCCGGCGTTCAGGTAATGGGCTCCCACCAGCTTTGCGGTCTTCTCATAGTAAGCGGGCAGCTCCCGGGACTTCTCCAGGCACCCCTTCCCCATGGGAATGCCGTTTTCGGATTGCTCCATCTCCGGGCGGATGGGCGGCGGGCAGACAATCAGAATGTTGGGGCCGTGGTCCCCCCAGCAGTCCACGCTCTGGGCCTTGCGGACCAGCCGCTCCATGCCGATGGCGATGCAGGCGGCGTTGGCTCCCAGGCGCTCCTTCACGTCGTTGGTGCCCAGCATGATGATGAGCAGATCGAGAAACTCATGGCTTTTCAGCAGGGAGTACAGGACGGTGAGGGCATCCATGGTCTCATGGAGCGGGTCCGGAAAGACGGTGGTCCGCCCGCTGAGGCCCTCTTCCGTCACCAGAAACGCGGGCCCCAGGGCCTTTTGCAGCAGGCAGGTCCACCGCTCGTCCTCGTTGAAGCGGATGCCGCCGTCGGCGCAGTCGGCCGGGTCGGCGCAATAGCCATGGGTGTTGGAATCGCCCAGGCAGAGGATGTGCTTTTTCATATTCGGTCTCCTTTCTATCTGCGGCTGGTCTGAAATTTACCCGTTCCCTTATAAATTAACAGTTTTTTCCGGTTTGTCAAGGCAGACTTTCGGAAATTGATTTCGAAATTTGGTGGTAATTTTACCAAAAATCGAAATTATTTTTGAAGCATCCGCCGAATATGCGGCTTCTGCAAAAATCCTTTCGAATTTAATTGACAAAAGTAGGAAGCTCTTGTATAATTCACACAGCGAGCTGGCGCTTGCCGGTTCATTTTTTGTAAAGATTAAAAGGAGGATTTGCGATGAAGAAGCTGCTTGCAATTGTATTGGCCATGACCATGGTCATGGCCCTTGCCGCCTGCGGAGGCGACAAAACGGATTCCCAGCCCCCTGCCGAGGACCCGAAGCCGGACGAGACCCAGGCCCCCGACACCCAGGAACCCGCCTCCGCCGGGGAACTGACCCTGTGGACCTACCCCATCGGCGACTGGGGCAAGGAGGAAAAGGTCAAGGCCATCACCGACGCTTTCACCGCCGACACCGGCATCTCTGTGAAAGTGGAGTACTTAGCCTATGCCGACGGAGATGACAAAGTCAACTCCGCCATCACTGCCAAAAACGCCCCCGACCTGATCATGGAAGGTCCCGAGCGCTTGGTAACCAACTGGGGCGACAAGGGCTATCTGGTGGATCTGAGCGACATGTTTGACGACACCGACAAGGGAGAAATCAACGCCGCCGCCATGGCCGCCTGCACCCACCCCAACGGAGCGGTCTATGAGTATCCCCTGGTCATCACCGCCCACTGCATGGCCATCAACCTGGACGCCTTCAAGGAGGCCGGGGCCGATGTGTTCCTGAACCTGGACACCCACACCTGGACCACCACCGATTTCATCAACGCCGTGGAGGCGCTGTATGAGCACTATCAGGCTCCCGTGGGCGCCGTGTACTGCAAGGGCCAAGGCGGCGACCAGGGCACCCGCGCTCTCGTCAACAACCTGTACGGCGGCACCTTTGCCACCTCCTCCCACGACAAGTACACCTGGGACGACCCCGCCAACATCAAGGCTCTGGAGCAGCTCAAGAGCATGCCCGGCATCGCCTTTGACGCCTCCCTCGAGGGCGGCGACGAGATCAAGGTCTTCTATCAGGGCATCCTGAAGATGGCCTTCTGCTGGAACATCGCCCAGCAGCTGAACCCCAATCAGGCCGACACCGGCGCGGGCCTCACCGCCAACGGCGAAGAGATCGTCTTCATGGGCTTCCCCGCTCAGGGCGGCTCCCCCGCTCTCCAGGGCGGCATCTGGGGCTTCGGCATCTTCGACAACGGGGATCAGGCCCGGATCGACAATGCCAAAACCTTCATCAAGTGGATGTGCGACTCTGAGCACACCGTGGACGCGGTGAAAACCGCCAACTACTTTGCCGCCCGCTCCGCCGCCGAGGGAACCGACCTCTCCGACATCTGGGCCGACAACGACATCATGAACGAATATCAGGTCCTCATGCCTTACCTGGGTGACTACTATCAGGTCACAAAGGGCTGGGCCGGCGCTCGTACCGAGTGGTGGACCATGCTCCAGAAGGTGGGCGAAGGCGCCGACGTCACGGAAACCGTTGCCACCTATGCGGCCAACGCCAACGCCGCCGCCGCCGGCTGATCCCTTTCATACACCGTCAAAGAGATAAGGGTTTTTGCGCCCCTCTCCCGCGAAGGGCGGGAGAGGGGCGTGTTCTACCTCAGGAGGCCCTGCCCTGTCGAATCCAGTCGTAAAGGAGTGTTGATCTTGGCAAGACAGTCCCATCCCACCATGAGCCGCGCGCTGCAGCGGCGGGAAAACATCTCCGGCTACCTCTTCCTGCTGCCCAGCCTGATCTTCTTCATCGGGTTCGTGGTCATCCCCATGCTCATCTGCATCATCACCAGCCTCACAGATGCCAACATGCATGACCAAGGCATGTTCGGCGGCTTCGTCGGCCTGTCCAACTTCACCAGACTGATGGGCGATGAGACCTTCCTGGAGGCGCTGAAAAACACCTTCATTATCGTCATCGTCAGCGTCCCCACGGTGTGCGCCTTCTCCCTGTGGGTTTCCTCCGCCATCTACCGGCTCAGCGGACCCCTGCTGTCCGCCTTCCGCTGCATCTTCTACCTCCCCGTGGTCACGGGCTCTGTGGCCGTCACCGTGGTGTGGAAGTGGATGTACGACAACTACACAGGCATTTTCAACCACGTCCTCAAGGGCGCGGGACTCATCGACCAGAACATCAACTGGCTGGGCGACTCCAAGTACGCCCTCTGGTGCATCATCCTGATTCTCTTCACCACCTCCGTGGGCCAGCCCATCGTGCTGTACGTCTCCGCCCTGGGCAACGTGGACCAGACCCTCGTTGAGGCCGCCGAGGTGGACGGGGCCAACAGCTTCCAGGTTTTCTGGCAGGTGAAGTGGGCCCAGATGATGCCCACCACCCTGTATATCCTGGTGATTACCACCA
Organism: uncultured Oscillibacter sp.; assembly: GCA_910583695.1. Lineage (GTDB taxonomy): Bacteria > Bacillota > Clostridia > Oscillospirales > Oscillospiraceae > Oscillibacter. The sequence goes on along the minus strand of CAJTZL010000059.1, from coordinate 11,365 downwards.
TCAACTCCTTCCAGTGCTTCGCTCTGATTCAGCTGCTGACCAAGGGCGGCGCGGGAACCAACACGGTGATGTACCATATCTACTGGACCGCCTTCAAGCTGACGGAGCAGGCGGGCCACTTCGGCTACGCCAACGCCATGGGCGTGGTGCTGGCCATCTTCATCGGACTGCTGTCCGCCCTCCAGTTCAAGCTGGCGAAAGAAAAGTAAGGGGGTGCTGGTATGAAAATTGAAACTGGACGCGGCCGCGCGTATAAGATCGCCTCGGTAATCATCCTGGTCATCCTGGCCTTCCTCTTCACCTTCCCGCTGTATTGGATCGTCACCGGCGCCTTCAAAAACGGCGCGGATATCAACGCCACCAAACCCATCTGGGTTCCCACCGAATGGGTCATGAACAACTTTGACAAGCTGATGAAGCAGCGCAGCGTCCCCCTGTGGGAGGTTTATCTGCCCTTCGGCAGCTTCTTCAACGGCGGGAAAAAGGTGCTCCTCACCGCCGGGCCGGAGGCCCCCGCCGCCATCCGCTGGCTGATCAACGCGGTGCTCATGTGCGTGCTGGCCATGCTTATCACCTGCCTCACGGCGGCCATGGCGGGCTACGCCCTGGCGAAGAAGCGCTTCAACGGCCGGGCCATCCTGTTCTCCCTCATCGTCTGCGCCATGGCCCTGCCCAAACAGGTCATCCTGATCCCCCTGCTGAAGGAGATGTCCGCCCTGCGCCTGTACGACAGCCTGTGGGCGGTGATCTTCCCCACCGTGGGCTGGCCCTTCGGCGTGTTCCTGATGAAGCAGTTCTCGGAGAGCATCCCCGGAGAAATTCTGGAGGCCACCCGCATCGACGGAGCCAGTGAATTGAAGACCTTCACCACGGTGGTCATGCCCATGATCAAGCCGGGCATCGGCGCCCTGGCCATTTTCACCTTCATCAACTGCTGGAACGACTACTTCATGCAGCTGGTCATGCTGGCCAGCGGCAGCAACTTCACCATCCCCCTGGGCATCGCCACCCTCCAGGCGGAGACCTCTGTGGACAACGGCCTGCTGATGGCCGGCGCCACCCTGGCGGCGGCTCCCATCATCATTGTCTTCCTGATTTTCCAGAAGTACTTCACCCAGGGCATCACCATGGGCGCGGTGAAAGGCTAGGCAGCCGCAAACGGACAACTCCTGCTTTTGTACAGATTTTTACAGACAGCCTGCGGGCTGCAGGGGCAGGGCCCCTGTGGCTCTGCCCCTGTAACACAAGGAGACGCTATGATTTACGCCAAACACAAGGATGCCCCGGCCTACCGGGGCATCCACCCCAGCCTGGATCTGGCGCTGAACCACATCACGCCGGAGTTCCTCGCCTCCGTGGGCTCGGAGCAGGTGGAGCTCCAGGGCGGCGATGTCTACGCCACCCGCTTCACCTATGAGACCGTCCCGGCGGAGGAGAGCTTCTTTGAAGCCCACAAAAAGTACCTGGATATCCATATCATGGTGGAGGGCTCCGAAGGCGTGGAAATTGCCCCGCCGGAGGCCCTGGCCGAGTTTGACCGGGTGGAGGCCAACGACTTCTACGCCTACCGGGGCAAAGGAGATTACCGGCTGACTCTCTCTCCCGGGGACTTTCTGGTGGTCTTCCCCGGCGACGCGCACCGCATCAAGATGCAGCTGGACGGGCCGAAGACCGTGAGCAAGGTGGTCTTCAAGGTGAAAATTTATGACTAGGAGTGACAACATGAAAGACCTTTCCAAATACCAGGGTATTTTCCCCGCCTTTTACGCCTGCTATGACCGGGATGGCAGGGTCAGCGCCCCGGCGGTCCGGGCCCTGGCGAAATTCCTGCTGGACAAGGGTGTTAAGGGCCTGTATGTGGGCGGTTCCTCCGGCGAGTGCATCTACCAGAGCGTGGCCGAGCGGAAGGAAACCCTGGAAAACGTCATGGCGGAGGTAGGGGGCAAACTGACCGTCATTGCCCACGTGGCCTGCAACAACACCGCCGACAGCCGGGACTTGGCGGCTCACGCCGAAAGCCTGGGCGTGGACGCCGTGGCCTCCATTCCCCCTATCTACTTCCACCTGCCCCCCAAGGGCATCGCCAAGTATTGGAACGACATCTCCGACGCGGCTCCCAAGACGGACTTTATCATCTACAACATTCCCCAGCTGGCAGGCGTGGCCCTGTCCGTGCCCCTGCTCCAGGAGATGCTGAAAAATCCCCGGGTCGTGGGAGTGAAGAACTCCTCCATGCCCGTCCAGGACATCCAGATGTGGCGAGACGAGGGCGCCCTGGTCTTCAACGGCCCGGACGAGCAGCTCCTCAGCGGACTGGCCGCCGGAGCCGCCGGAGGCATCGGCGGAACCTACGCCGCCATGCCGGAGCTGTATCTGGAAATCTACCGCTGCTTTAAGGCCGGAGAGCTGGAAAAGGGCCGGGAGGTCCAGAACGAGTGCTGCCGCATCATCTACAAGATGTGTTCCACTCAGGGGAACATGTATGCCGTCATCAAGGAAATCCTCCGCCTCCAGGGGGGACCCGACATCGGCGGCGTCCGGGCGCCCCTGCTGGAGCTGGAGCCCGGCGACCAGGAAATCGTCGTCCAGGCTCACGAGATGATCCGGTCCGCCATTGCGAAATACTGCTGAGCAAAAGGTCCCCGCTTTTCCGAAGAAAAGCGGGGACCTTCGTTTGCGGTCCGCCCTGTCCGGCCCAGGCTCCGGGGCAGGGGACGGACGTTCCTCCCTACTGTGCGGCCCTGCGGACCCGCTCCAGGGCCTGATCCACCGCCGGGAGCTTGATCACGGCGACCGTAACCGCCGCCTCCGCCAGCAGATAGCTGTAATTGTAAATAATGGGGTAGAGGTTCCGCAGGGCCTGGGGGAAATTCTCCGGCATGTAGTCCATCCAGTAGAGGTAGCCTCCCAGAGAGTGGAAGGCCCCCCGGGCCAGCACCGCCGCCAGATAGCCCAGGAGGAGGCTGCTTTTCTTCCCCCGGAACAGCCCCGCCAGCCCCAGGGCGGCAAAGGCCAGCACATAGTCACAGCAGACCTGGAACAGCGTCAGGAAGTAGGGCTCCTGCAGGAATTGCAGGATGCCGTAAGCAAAGCCCACCAGCATGCCGGTCTTGACGCCGTACCAGTTGGCCACCAGCACGATGAAGAGCATGCTCAGCAGGGTGACGGAGCCGCCGTAGGGCATCTTGAAGACCCGGATGAAGCTGGTCACATAGGCCAGGGCCACCGCCATGGCGCAGTAGGCCAGCTGCCGGGCGGCAAAGCCCTTCTTCTCCCCCCGGTCCGCCAGGAACAGCCCCGCCAGGATGCTGAGAACCAGCAGCAGGGCGCACAGCCCGTAGCCGGCGGCGGTGAGGCCCCCCTCGCCATTGACAAACAGTTGCAGCATGGAATTTGTTCCTCCTTGTTCCGACCGCGAAACTGACGGCAATTCAAAACAGCCCTCCCGAAACCGGGAGGGCTGTTCCTCATGCGGAAAAAAGCATGTCGGTTCATGACGGCTCCCTACGTTGGCATTACCCAAATCAGGTTGTGGGTCGAAGCGTTCGCTTCCTCTCAGCCCGCTTCTGCGAGCTCCCCAGTTCACGATCTATGTAATTTGTGCCTTCATTATAGCACGGTTCAGGGCCCGGCGCAAGGTTTTTTTCTCCCCTGCGGCAAGATCATCCAGAATCCCGCATACCAAGCCCCGCGGCCCTGCCTGTTTCCGATTACCTTGCGTATTACCGCAGGAAATCCTGCGTTTTTGCTTTGAACATTTTGTCGATTTTTGACGGGCTTCTAAAATGCAAAGCGCAGAGATGGGAATTATATCCAAATCTTTTCCGGACGGTTTTCCTTCTTTTCAACAGGTTCCCCGCGTTTCTCCGCAGCCTCCTCCAAATCCCCTCCGCCTCAGCTGATATTTACATAAATTTTTTCGTAAAGGGCTTCTACGAAGAGTTATTCACACTTTCCACATGGTTTTCCACATTGCCGTTCCCCCAAAAGCGGGGGATTTTGCCGCCTCTTTCCAAGTGAAAGGGGGGAGGCGGCAGACTTTTACACGATTTCCACACTTGGGCGCAGTTTACATAAAACTACAATACGAAAAAATTTCTCCACCCATTTCAGAGATTTCCTCTGGACAAGGAGCTTTTTTGTTGAAAAGAGGGAGGTTTTTTCGCAAAAAAGAAAGCCCGTGAAGGCAATCATGCAAACCGCAGAGCAGGGGATATTTGAAACGTTGATATATTACGTGACAAAATGCGAAAACTGTATTATAATGAGGGCCGCAAATTGCAGACCGGACCAGGAGGTGCAGAATGGAAGATTACAGGGAGCAAAGCGCGCTGATTGCCATGAGCGGCGGCGTGGACAGTTCGGCGGCGGCCTGCTTGATGCAGGCGGAGGGCTTCCGCTGTCAGGGGGCCACCATGCGGCTGCTGAAATGGGACGACGGCCGCAACGCGGCCGACGCGGAGGCCGTCTGCCTGCGGCTGGGCATCCCCTTTACGGTGCTGGACATGGTCCGGGAGTTTGAAGAGGCCGTTATAGAGCCCTTTGTCCGGGTTTATCAGGCCGGGGGGACCCCGAACCCCTGCGTATATTGCAACCGGCGCATAAAATTTTCCCGGCTGATGGAAGCAGCGGAGGAGGTGGGCCTCCAGTTTGTGGCCACCGGACATTACGCCAGGGTGGAGCGGGACCCGGGGAGCGGTCGGTGGCGGCTGAAAAAGGCCCTGGACGCCGGGAGGGACCAGAGCTATTTCCTCTACACCCTGACCCAGAGGCAGCTGGCGCACACCCGGTTTCCCCTGGGGGGCATGGAAAAGCGGCAGGTTCGGGAGCTGGCGGAGCGCCAGGGCTTTGTCAACGCGCAAAGAAGGGACAGCCAGGATATCTGCTTCATTCCCGACGGCGATTACGGCGCGTTTATCGAATCCTACACCGGCGAGGCCTTTTCCGCCGGGGATTTCCTGGACCGGGAGGGCCGGGCCGTGGGACGGCACCGGGGGGCGGCCCGCTACACCCTGGGCCAGCGGAAGGGCCTGGGCCTCTCCCTGGGGGAGCCGGTGTACGTCTGCGGAAAGGACATGGCGGCCAATACCGTCACCGTGGGGCCGGAGCGGGCTCTCTACACCCGGGAAATTCTGGTGGAGGACCTGAACTGGATTGCGGTGGAGGGGCTTTCCGGGCCCATGCGGGTAAAGGCCAAGACCCGCTCCCGCCAGGGGGAACAGGAGGCGGAGCTGTTCCCGGAGACCGGGGGCCGGGTCCGGATTGTGTTTGACCGGCCTCAGCGGGCGGTGACGCCGGGACAGGCGGCGGTATTTTACGACGGGGACTCCGTCGTGGGCGGAGGGACCATTGTGGAGATCAGGAAGGAGGGCGGACATGAGCTGTGAGAACTGCGGAGGCGGCTGCTGCAGCGGCTGCGGGCAGGAGCTGCTGCTGACGGAGGCGGAGCTGGCCCTTCTGCGCCGCCTGGGGGAGACGCCCTTTCTTCCGGCGGCCGCGTCCTATGACCGGAAAGTACCGGTGTACCTGGAGGACCGGGAGCGGCCCCGGGAGGAATGCGCCGCCGCCATCCTGGGCCTTGCGGAAAAGGGGCTGGCCCGGTTGGACTACGACATTCCCCTGGAGAACTTCGATTACGCCGCCTACCGGGACTTCCCCCTCCACGGCAGCGTGGCCCTGACCGGGCGGGGACAGGACGTGCTGGAGCAGATTGAAATTCAGGGAATTGAGGAGTGACGGGATGCTGGACCAATTTTCAAGGATGGAACTGCTGCTGGGCCGGGAGGGCATGGAGAGACTGGCCCGGGCCCGGGTGGCGGTGTTCGGCCTGGGAGGCGTGGGCGGCTACACGGTGGAGGCCCTGGTCCGCAGCGGCGTGGGAACCTTGGACCTGGTGGACAGCGACCGGGTGAGCCTGACGAACCTGAACCGCCAGATTTTGGCTACCCACCGGACCCTGGGCCGGTACAAGGCCGACGTGGCCCGGGAACGGGCGCTGGAGATCAACCCCGAAGCGGTGGTGCATGCCCGGAGGGTGTTCTACGGCCCCGACACCGCCGGGGAGTTTGACTTCTCCCAATACGACTACGTGGTGGACGCCATCGACACCGTCACCGGAAAGCTGGCCCTGATTCAGCAGGCCCTGGAGGCAGGAACGCGGGTCATCAGCTGCATGGGGGCTGGGAACAAGCTGGACCCCGCCGCCTTCCGGGTGGCGGACATCTACGAGACCTCCGTCTGCCCCCTGGCCCGGGTGATGCGGAAGGAGCTGAAACGCCAGGGCGTCCGGAAATTGAAGGTGGTCTACTCCCGGGAGCTCCCCCGGAATCCGGAGGGGGAGCTGTATCAGCAGTCCCTGGAGGGAGAGGTTCGGCGGCAGGTGCCGGGAAGCGTCGCCTTCGTCCCCGCAGCAGCGGGGCTGATTCTGGCGGGTGAGGTCGTCAGAGACCTGTGCAAAGAGGCATAGAGGACTGGAAGAGGGAAAGCGGTTTGCGCTTTCCCTTTTTTGCCCTTTGGAAGGTTTTCTTATCTTTCCCGCCGGCCTGCCGATATATGGTATAGAAGCATGCGGAAATCCGCATGGCATGCAACTCAGGAAAGGGGGCGTCTGCATGGGTGAGCTGACAATCCGCAGGGAACGGGGCGTTACGGGGCCCCGGTATCAGGCGGCGGAACGAACGGAGAAAACGGCTGCGGCCGGGGAGACCCGCCCGGCGGCCAAGACGCCGGGGACCACCGTCTCAAAGACCCTTCAATGGCTTATGACCAAAATCGGCCAGGCGGAAAACCACACCCGGGAGAGCCATCGGACCCTCCAGGTGGGAGAAGCCGTGCTGGCGGAGGTTCAGGACAGCCTGGACCGCATGGAGGAGCTGGTGCGGCAGGCCGCGGGGGGAGGGGACCGGGCCGCCCTCCAGGCGGAGCTGATGCGTCTGGCAGAGGAGATCGACCGCATGACCGGCGGGGCCTTTGCCGGGGGAACGCAGCTGTTTCTGGACGGAGAGGCGGAAATTGAAGACGGAGCGGAGCTTCCACCGGCGGACGCCGTGGAAAACGAAGGCCAGGAGGGCGTCCAAAAGCTGCCCGGCTGGCTGCTGAAGGGCATGACCCGGACGGGCATGACGCCGGAGCGGCTGCTGAATCTGCTGGGGCTGGACAAGTCCGCCGGCATCTCGGAGATTCTGGCGGTCCTCTCCAAGACAACCCTGGAGGACAACGACGCCGCCGGCTATCTGGCGGCGCTGTACCTGGGGAGCGTCATCGCCGGGGGCTCCGCCGGGAAGGCCGTGGATTTGAAGGACGCCCTGGAGGGACTGCGGCAGCTTTTGGAGAAGGTGTCCCAAGGGGTTTCGCCGGACCGGGCGGTGGAGCTGCTGACAAACGGCGCGTTTACCAGCCTCTCGGATCTGGAGGCCCAGTTCCTGGGAGGCGTGGCCCCGGGGATGGAGAACTTCCTGACGGAGCTGCTGCTGTCCGGCGGGGACCTGACGGAGCTGCTGTCCGGGGTGACGATGCTGTCCCTCCTGGCGGGGATGGAGGGCATGGAGCTGGAGCTGATGATGGGATTGCTGGCGGCGGTCCAGAGCTCCGGGGCCGGTTCGGAGGCCGCCCTGGAGACCGCCGCCGGGGAGAACCCGGAGCCGGCAGCGGCGGAGGGCGCGTCTTCCCGGGACGCCGTCCTGGACCTCGGGGATGTGAAGGTGACGGGCCGGGACCTCTCCGGCGTGTCCGGCGGAGACTCCGGCGAGACAATGACCATTGGCGGCGAGGCGGATGTTACCGTTCGGGGGAACGGGCAGGGAGCGCGGGGCCTCCTGCTTACCGGCACCGGAACGGTGACGCTCCGGGAGGTCCGGATTCCGCTGCTGCGCGTGGAAGGTTCCGCAGTGCAGGTATCCAGCCCCGGGGAGACCGTGCTGGGAGAGGTCCGACTGCGCCCCGGGGCGGTCCTGACCCTGGGCGGCGGCGGGCCGGTGCGGATTGGCCTGCTCCGGGGCGGCGAGGACAGCGTCCTGCGCCTGACCGGCGGCGTGGTGCTGACAGAGGCGGGGGAGGAAGGCGGAGATTACGGAACCCTGTCCGTACCCGCGGTCATTGACGGGCCGGTGCTCCTGGCGGCCCGGGCCGCCGCCGTCACCAGCGGGGCCGGGAAGCCCATGGCCCCCTTCGACGTCGTGTGGCGGACCCTGCTGCCGGGCTGGAGCGCCGTCACCTCCCTGACGGTGGACGGCAAGCATGGCAGGGCCATGCTGCTCAGCGGCGAACCCGCCCGGCTCTGGCTGGAAAAGGGGGAGCGGGGTTCCCCGATTCACACGGTCATCATCCGGGGCAGGGACGAGGCCCAGCGGCCCAAGACCCGCTACGCCTACCTGCGCTGGAACGAAAACGCCGGGGCCTTTGAAGAAACCGTTCTGTACCCGAATCCCTTCACCGTCACCGGCGGGGAGCCGGGGAAGGACTGGATTTACGAGGAGGAGACCCACACCCTGCGCATCCTGACCAATCAGGTCACGGCGGTCTCCGGCGGCGCGGGAACCGACGCCAATCGGAAGCCCTTCAGCGGGCGGCTGGTCCTGGCCGACGGCATCGGGAAAATGGACTTGACCCTGGGGGGTGTGGTCTGCCGGGTGTCCGAGGGGGGCGCCTTTGACCTGGGCCGGGAAAACGACGTGACGCTGCTGCTGCGGAGCGGCACGGAGAACCGCTTTGAAAGCGGCGCGGGCTGGGCGGGCATCTCTCTGGGGGACGGCACCTCCCTGCTGGTGGATTGCCCGGAGGCCCGGGAGAACAGCCGGAATCCTGCGGGGGCCCTGTCCGCCTCCGGCGGCGCAGGCGGCGCAGGCATCGGCCGGGACAGCGGCGGAGGCCGGGAGCGGACCAGCCGGGTCCGGATTCGAGGCGGTCTGGTCACGGCCGTGGGAACCGGCGGCGGCGCGGGCATCGGCGCGGGAAAGCGGGGGGCCATGGGCCCTGTGGACATTCTGGGCGGTGTGATCCACGCCACGGGAGAGTCCGGCGGCGGCGCGGGCATCGGCGGAGCCCTGGGGGCCGCTGTGGGAGACATCTGCATCCAGGGCGGTCTGGTCACGGCCCAGGCCGTGGGCCATGCCGCCGCCATCGGCGCGGGAGCCCAGGGGCCCTGCGGCGACATTCTCATCTCCGGTCTGGCCCGGATTCAAAAGGCCCTGGGCGGCGACCCCGGGGCGGACATCGGGGCCTGCCTCTTCGGCGGCTGCGGAAGGGTCCGCATTGCCGACGGGGCGGATATCGGTCGGGCCCGGCTCTGGACCCGTTCCGGAGTCCCCCTTCAGATGGGGGCGGAAACCGTGACGCTGCCTCAGTTCCGCCTGTCCGCCCGGGTCCTGGGCCTGGACCGGCTCAGCGTGAACACCAAGGAGGCCGTCAAGGCCGCCCAGGCCCTGGTGGAGCGGGACCGCCGCTGGGTGGCCCAGATTCAAAACGCCTATCACGTGCTGTACCACCGGCTGGAGCGGAGCTGGAACGGCCTTTTGGGAGTCCAGCAGTACCTGGGCGGCGGGCTCGTCCGGGACGAGGCGGAGGCGGGCACCCTGCTGGAGGACGCCCGCCGGTCCATCTCCCGCCCCTCCTCCCAGGCCCTGCGGACTCACGGCAAGCGGGGGAAGGACGACGTGCGCCAGCTGCTCTGGTGAGGGGCGTTCCGCCTATGCAGACGAAAGCGCGGAGACCGCCGAAAGGCGGCCTCCGCGCTTGTCATTTTCGGCTCATCAGCCGCTTCATGGCCTGCTCCAGCCCTTGGGCGGTGAGGTCGTACATGGGGAACATGTGCCCCAGCTGCCAGTGGGTCTGGCCCCAGTAGTCCGGCCGCTCCGGCATGGGCTCCGGGTTCAGCCAGACCAGATAGGGGTACTGCCGCTTCATCCGCTCCAGCCACTCCAGGCCGGAGGGGCCGTAGGTCCGTTTTCCCCAGTCGTAGTGCCGCTCTCGCAGCTCGTAAGGGCTCATGGCGGCATCGCCCACAAGGAGGACCCTGTAGCCGCTGTCGAAATTGGAGAGGACCCATTCCGTGGGCACCTCCTCCTGATACCGGAGGGCGGGGCCGGTGTAGAGCTCCGAGTAGACGCAGTTGTGGAAGTAGTAGGTGTGGAGCTCCTTGAAGTGGTTGGACTTCCGGGCGGCCTGGAACAGCCGGGAGCAGAGCCCGGCATAGTACTCCATGGACCCGCCGGAGTCCATCAGGAGCAGGACCTTGACGGCGTTTTTCCGGGGGTGGGTCTTCCGGATTTTCAAAAGGCCGCCGTTGTCGCAGGTGTCCCGGATGGTGCCGTCCACGTCCAGGACCTCCTCGCTCTCGTCCGCCTGGCTGGAGAGCTGGCGCAGCAGGCGGAAGGCGGTCTGGAACTGGCGGGTGTCCAGGGTGTTGTCCTTCCGGAAGTCCCGGAACCGCCGCTCCCCGGCCACCATCATGGCGGTGCGGTGCCGGCCCTGGCCACCGATGCGGAGGCCGCCGGGATGCCAGCCGCGGTTGCCGAAGGGGGAGCGGCCCTGGGTGCCCACCCAATAGCTGCCGCCGTTGTGTTCCTCAGTCTGCTCGTTCAGGCGCTCTTCCAGGAGCCGGAGGAGTTCCTCTGCGTTCTCCTCCGAGAACCCAGCTCGCCTCAGCTCCTCCAGGGTCTTGCTCAGGTCTTCCGACGGGCGGTCCAGCCAGCTGAGCAGCTCCTCGGGAAGCTCGCCGTTCCAGGGCACGTTCCGGAAGAACTCCAGAAACGCCTGATCAAAGCGGTCGAAGTCCGCTTCGCTCTTCACCAGCACCGCCCGGCAGAGCCGGTAGAACCCTGTCAGGGAGGACCGGTGCAGTCCCCGGGACAGCCCCTCCAGCAGCGTCATCCACTCATCCGGTGTCACGTCCAGCCCCCGGCTCCGGAGGAGGTAAAAAAAGGCGATGAACATGGCCTCACCGGGCGCCCCGGAGGGTCCGCAGGTCCTTGTCCTTTTTCAGCAGGACCCCGGCGAAGGGAAGGTCCTTGGGAATCCGGGCAGGGTCCACGCCTCCGGCGATAAGGGCCCGGAGCCAGTCCACCAGCTCGGAGGTGCTGGGCTTTTTGTCGATGCCCCGGAGCTCCCGGAGCCAGTAGAAGGCGGCCATGGCCTGCCGGAGCAGGTCCTCCTCCAGATGGTCGAAGTGGACGCGGAGGATGCGCTCCATCTGCTCCTGGTCCGGGAAGTCGATGTAGTGGAAGATGCACCGGCGGAGGAAGGCGTCGGGCAGCTCCTTTTCCGCGTTGGAGGTGATGATGACAATGGGCCGCTTCTTTGCCCGGACGGTCTCCCGGGTCTCCGGGATGTAAAACTCCATCTGGTCCAGCTCCCACAGCAGGTCGTTGGG
>CAJTZL010000058.1 GCA_910583695.1 uncultured Oscillibacter sp. | reverse complement strand
CCTATCTCCGGCCCCTGTACGACGCCCTCTTCGACATGCTGGGGGCGGAGACCTATCAGAAGTACCTGGAGCGGGGGAGCATCGAGGTGGCCCCCCTGGCTTACATGCGGGGGCGGACCCTGGACGACAGCTTCATCATTCTGGACGAGGCCCAGAACACCAGCCGGGAGCAGATGAAGATGTTCCTCACCCGCCTGGGCTTCGGGTCCAAGATCGTCATCACCGGCGACGCGACGCAGATTGACCTGCCGGAGGGAAAGACCTCGGGCCTCAAGGAGGCCATGCGGGTTCTCAAAAACGTGGAGGGCATCGGCATCTGCCAGCTGACCAACGCCGACGTGGTCCGCCATGTCATGGTTCAGAGAATTGTACAGGCCTACGAGGACTACGAGAAGCGGGGGAAGGACCCGGGAAAGGGGCGGCGGAAATGAAGCGGCATTACATTCCCGTCACCGCCGGGGTTCCCGGGGTGAACGAGAGCCGGACGGCCTTTATCCGCAAGGCTATCCGCACGGCCTTGGCGGCCCAGGGGGTGGATTTCCCCTGCGAGGTGGATGTGCTGGTGACAAACGACGAGGAGATTCGCCGGCTGAACCGGGAGGCACGGCAGGTGGACCGGGCCACGGACGTACTGAGCTTTCCGGCCTTCGACCTCCGGCCCGGGGAGCTGCCGGGGCCCGAGGATGCGGACCCGGGGACGGGGCTGGTGCCCCTGGGGGACATGATGATCTCCATGGAGCATGTGGCGGCCCAGGCCAAGGAGTATGGGCACTCCAGCCGGCGGGAGCTGGGGTATCTGGTGGTGCACTCCGTGCTCCACCTGCTGGGGTATGACCATGTGGATGAGGGGCCTGAAAAGGCCCGGATGCGGGAGAGGGAGGAGGACATCCTGGCGAGGATGGGGCTTTCGGTTCGCCCTTCGGGCGAGGGGGAATTACAGCCATGATGATGGCTGGTCCATTGCACCAGCCATCGCTGGTTGCCATTCCGCCCCGCCCGAAGGGCGAGCAAGGGCCCCCCTGGCAGGGCGGCTAACCGAATCCCCCGATTCTGCATAAGCTGAACTGAGGTGATTCAAATGCTGCTACTGCAAGACGGCGTCTTAGCCTTCCTCTCCGCGGTGGGCCTGACCACCCTGGTCTGGGCGGCGGCAGGCGCCCTGCTCCACCTGGGGGGCCGTCCGGCCATCCCGGGCCTCCTGCTGGTCCTGCCCCTGAAGGGGGACGCCCTGGCCATGGAGGCCGACGTCCGGGAGCTCCGCCGGGTCCAGGGGGGGCTCCCTGGAGCCAAAATCCTCCTGGCGGACTGCGGGCTGACCCCCGACGCCCAGGCTCTGGCCCGGTATCTGGCGGACCGGGAGAAAAACGCCGCGCTGGTTCCTGCCGGAGAACTTTCTGCCGAACTCTGACCCCCGCGAAACGCAAAAAAGAGAGGATATCCCAAATGGAAGAGCTCATCTGCCGGGAAGGCGCCATACATAGCGTCATCTTTCAAAACGCCGAAAACGGCTACACGGTCCTCCGCCTCCTCACAGAGGAGGGGGAGGTCGTCACCGTTGTGGGCTGCATCCCCTGCGCCGCTCCCGGGGAGCGGCTGACCGTCACCGGCGTCTGGGAGCGGCACCCCCAGCATGGGGAGCAGCTCCGGGCGGCGGAGGTGGAGCGGAGCCTCCCGGAGGACGAGGAGGAGATCTTCAGCTACCTCTCCTCCGGCGTTTTGAAGGGCGTGGGCCCCGCCACGGCCCGGAACATCGTGGAGCGCTTCGGCCTGGAGACCTTTGACATCCTGGAGACCGCCCCGGAGCGGCTGACCACCCTCAAGGGCGTCACCACCCGGAGGGCCCGGGAGATTGCCGAGGGCTTCCGCCGGCACATGGGCCTGCGGCGGCTGATGGCCTTCCTGGCCCGGTACGAGCTGCCGCCGGTGCTGGCCATGCGCCTGCGGCGGCAGTATGGGGATGCGGCCCTGGAAAAGCTCCGGGAGGACCCCTACCTCCTGGCCTCCGATGACTGCGGCGTGGCCTTCTCCGTGGCGGACGAGATCGCCATGGGCATGGGCTTTGAACCGGACAGCAGCCTGCGGCTCCAGGCGGCGGTGAGCTTTGAGCTGAGCCACAACGAGAACAACGGCCACGTCTTCCTCCCCCGGGGGAAGCTCATCGCCGCCACGGCCCAGCTGCTGGAGTGCGGTGAGGACCAGCCGGAGCTGGCCTTGGACGAGCTCATTGGCCGTGGTCTGGTGGTCCAGGAGCGGGTGGCCAACGTGGACGCCTGTTACCTCCGGCGGCTGTGGGAGGCGGAGCGCACGGCTCAAAAGCAGCTGGAGGCTCTGCTGGCGGCCAGACCCCAGGGGCGGGTATCCGCCGCCCGGACGGTGGACGAGCTGGAGAAGGCCCAGGGCATCACCTACGCCCCCCAGCAGCGCAAGGCGGTGGAGCTGGCGGCGAAGGAGAATGTGCTGATTCTCACCGGCGGCCCCGGCACCGGCAAGACCACCACGGTCCGGGCCATTGTGGCCCTGTACCGGAAGCTGGGGCTGGAGGTGGCCCTGGCGGCCCCCACGGGCCGGGCGGCCAAGCGCATGAGTGAGCTCACCGGCATGGAGGCCCAGACGGTCCACCGCCTCCTGGGGATGAGCTGGAACGAGGACGCCCGGCAGCTGACCTTCACCAAGACGGAGAAGGAGCCCCTGGAGGCGGGGGCCGTCATTGTGGACGAGACCTCCATGGTGGACCTGCCCCTGTTTTCGGCCCTGCTCCGGGCTCTCCGGCCCGGGACTCGGCTGGTGCTGGTGGGGGACGCGGACCAGCTGCCCTCCGTGGGGGCGGGGAATGTGTTCGCGGACCTCATCCGCAGCGACCGGGTGGAGACGGTGTTCCTCCGGGAGGTCTTCCGTCAGGCGGAGCAGTCCGCCATCATCCGGGCGGCCCACGCCGTGAACCTGGGGAAGACGCCGGACCTCCAGAGCAACCAGGGGGACTTCTTCTTCCTCTGCCGCCGGGACCCGGAGCGGGCGGTGAACACCCTGGTGGAGCTTTGCAAAACCCGCCTGCCGGAGAAAATGGGAGTTCCGGCGGCGGAGATCCAGGTGCTGTCCCCCACCCGGAAGGGCCCCGCCGGGACGGTGAACCTGAACCGCTGCCTCCAGGAGGCCCTGAACCCCAAGGCGGAGGGAAAGCGGGAGCTTTTGTGGGGGGAACGGCTCTTCCGGGAGGGGGACCGGGTGATGCAGACCCGGAACGACTACGACGTGGTGTGGGAAAAAGAGGACGGAACCGTGGGCACGGGAATGTTCAACGGGGACGTGGGAAAGATCGTGAAGATCGATGACTCCGGGGAGTGGCTGGAGCTGGACTTCGACGGCCGCCGGGCGGTTTACGGCGCGGAGCAGCTGAACGAGGTGGACCTGGCCTTCGCCATGACGGTGCATAAGGCCCAGGGCAGCGAGTACCGCTGTGTGGTGCTGGCGGCCATGCCGGCCCCCGCGTCGCTGATGGTCCGGGGCGTGCTGTACACGGCCCTGACCCGGGCCCGGGAGCTGCTGGTGGCCGTGGGGGACGATGCGGCGGTCCGGGCCATGGCGGCCAACGACAAGCGGCAAAGACGCTACTCCGGCCTCCGGTGGAGGCTGGCGAAGGGGGCCGCCGGGAAATAAACGAGAAGGACCGCTCTCGGGCGGTCCTTGCTTTTTGTTGGGAATTGTGATAAAGTGTCGGATAAGAAGGCACTGCGTAAAAAGGCGGGCGGTTGGTCACACCCTCGGAAAGGGGGTGAGAAGATGCCGATTACATTGACGTTCCATATCCTGCATTGGACAGTAACGGTCAAGGTAAAAAGCGGAAACCGCCACTCGGGCAAGTGACGGTTTCTATGCTTTGCATAGTCAAACTCTCATAATCTCGGGCTAACCGCCAGTCGCAGTGCCTTCTTATGCTTATTATAGGCTGCCATAGTATTTTTGTCAAGACCTTACGTGGACCCAAATGGGTCCCATTGAAAAATAGTTCCTCCATAGAATAAAGCAAATGAACCCAGATGGGTCCTTTTGCGAGGTTGCGATGAGGGAACAAAAAATCAAACAAGATATTTGCATTGGGGCAAATATTCGAGAAATCCGCAGGAGACAGGGCTTGAAGCAGACGGACCTGGTGGGCCTTCTGCAATTGGAGGGGGTTCCTATGACCAGGGAAGCCCTGGTAAAAATCGAGCGTGGAGCCCAGCATATTCAGGCGTCCCAGCTGCGGGCAATCAAGTATGCCCTGGGCACCACCTACGACGAGCTGCTGGAACCATGAAGCTCACCGACGCTCTGCTGGACCTTCTCTTCCCGCCCAAGTGTCCCTTCTGCGGCCGGGTCCGGGACACCCTGAGCATCTGCCCGGACTGCGAAAAAGCCCTTCCATGGACGGACGAGGGCCGCGGCCTCCGGGAGCTGCGGGGCGGCTTCCTCTGCGCCGCGCCGCTGTGGTATGAGGGCTCCGTCCGGGAGGCCGTCCGCCGCTTCAAGTTTCAGGGCGGCGTAACCGCCGCCGGCCCCCTGGGGGAGCTGATCGCCCGGACGGCGGCGGAGCGCTTTTCCGGCGAATTTGACGTGGTGAGCTGGGTCCCCGTCAGCGCCAGGCGTCTGCGGAAGCGGGGCTATGACCAGTCCCTCCTCCTGGCGGAGGCCGCCTGCAGGCTCTGGGGCGTGGAGCCGGAACGCCTCCTCTGCAAGGTCCGGGACAACCCCGCCCAGTCCGGACTGGAAAGCGCCGGGGAGCGCTGGAGCAACACCCGGGACGTTTACGCGGCGGCGGGGACTCCCGCAGGGAAACGGGTCCTCCTCCTGGACGACGTGTGCTCCACCGGGGCCACCCTGGTTTCCGCCGCGGAGACCCTCCGGGCGGCGGGGGCGGCGTCGGTGGTCTGCACCGCCGCGGCCTTCCCCAGGCCGGAGGAGGAAAACAGGGGAGAAAAAGGGAAAGAATAGGCTTGCATTCTGGAAGAACTGCCAGTATAATGTACCTTGTAACTTTATGGATTCGCTGGCGGTTTTCCGCCTGTCATAAATTTGAACAAAAGAAAAATGGAGGAAGTGCCCATGGCAAAGGATATCGGTATCGACCTCGGTACCGCTTCGGTTCTGGTTTTTGTGCGAGGCAAAGGCATCGTTTTGAATGAGCCCTCTGTGGTGGCGCTGGACAAGAACACCGGGAAGCTCTTGAAGGTAGGCGAGGAGGCCCAGGCCATGCTGGGTCGGACCCCCGGCAACATCATCGCCATCCGCCCCCTGCGGGAGGGCGTCATCTCCGACTACGACATGACGGAGCGGATGCTCCGTGAGTTCATCCACAAGGTGGCCGGGGTCTCCGTCTTCAAGCCCCGGGTGATTATCTGCGTTCCCTCCGGCATCACGGAGGTGGAGGAGCGCGCCGTCATCGACGCGGGCATCTCCGCCGGAGCCCGGAAGGTCTACCTCATTGAGGAGCCCGTGGCGGCGGCCATCGGCGCGGGAATCGACATCGCCAAGCCCGACGGGCACATGGTGGTGGACATCGGAGGCGGCACGGCGGATATCGCCGTCATCTCCCTGGGCGGCGTGGTGGAGTCCGCCTCCATCAAAATCGCCGGCGACCAGCTCAACGAGGCCGTGGTGAAGTATATGCGCCGCAAGCATAACCTGCTGGTGGGCGAGCGCACGGCGGAGGAGATGAAAAAGCATATCGGCTGTGTCTTCCCCAAGGACGAGGAGGAGGTCATGGACGTGAAGGGCCGGTGCCTGCTGACGGGCCTGCCCAAGGTGGTGCCGGTCAGCTCCACGGAGATGATGGACGCCTTTGAGGAGCCGGTGGAGCGCATCATGGAGGCCATCCACTCCGTGCTGGAGCGGACGCCGCCGGAGCTGGTGGCGGATATCTCCACCAACGGCATCGTCATGACCGGCGGCGGCAGTCTGGTGTCCGGCTTTGACAAGCTGGTGACGGCCCGGACGGGCATCCACACCATGATTGCCGACGACGCGATTTCCTGCGTGGCTCTGGGCACCGGCATGAGCCTGGAGACCCTGGGCAACATGCAGGAGGGCACGATGAACCTGAGCAGACGGAAGCAGATGAGCTGAATACAAAACCAAAACCGCCGGACATCTGTCCGGCGGTTTCCTGTATTCATAACCGGGGAATACCGGATGGGCGGGAAAAAGACCGGCCAGACGCCGTTCAAAGGTTGTGAGTACAGGTTCTTATTATGGGGATGGTTCCGTGTCCGGGGCTTCCGGCTCCTCCGGGTCGGGGACGTATTCCAGAATGTCCTCCACCCGGCAGTCCAGCAGCTTGCAAAGATCGTCAATCAGCCGGGAGGAGATGCCCTTGTTGTGGCGCAGACGGTAAAGCGTTCCGCTGCTGTAGCCCAGCTTGTTGATCATTTTATATGTGGAAATGCCCCGGCCCTTCAGCGTGCGCCAAAATGGATCGTATACAATCATAGCTATCACCTGAACTTAGTTTACCCGGAAGTTCAGATATTGAACATATCTAATATTTTAGCAATGACTAAAATATAGACAATAACTGAAATATGAGTTACAATAGGTCTGAGAGGTGATAGTTATGACATGCGGAAACAAGTTCTGCATTTACTGGTCCAACAACAGCTGTATCTTAAAGCAGGTGAACCTGGACTGCCAAGGGAGCTGTATAAACTGCATTCTCATAGAGCCGACGGATGAGTACCTGGAGCAGAAGCGGAAAGAGCTTCTGGATAAGCTCGATGAGCGGTACGTCCGCCTGCAGGAGCGGATGCAGGAAGACGGATACCCGTTTCTGCCCGATCAATCCTAGCGGCGTAAGGCGCCGGGGAAGGGCCATGCTTGAAAAATGGGGCCTATTCCTTCCCCAGCTGTTTCAGCGCCTCCAGGGCCTCTCCAAAGTCCTTGGCGGAGGCGGAGGGATGGGCCCGGAGGAGCCGGAGGGAGCGGTGATAGGGCGCGGCGGAGCGGTTTTGCAGGGCGGCCTCCCGGGCCCGGACCCGGCGGATGATCTCCTCCAGGTCCGCCCGGCGCTCCTCCAGGTTTTCCGGCGTGGAATCCGGCAGGTCCTCCAGGTGGTCCCGGCAGGTTTCCAGGGCGCCGGAGATGGCGGACAGCGCCTCCAGCTTGGCGGCGGTGAGGCGGCGGAGGGAGGACTCCACCCGCTCCGCCCGGGCCTGACGGCGCTCCTCCAGCTCCTCTCCCACCTTCTGCCGGAGCTCCAGGGCCTCCAGCTCCGTCTTCTCCCGGAAGCGGCGGAGGTCGTCCCTGGCAAAGGCGGCGTAGACCTCCGCCCGCTTTGTCAGGCGGCGCAGGTCCTCGTTCTCCTCGGCGGCCTTGGCCAGCAGGTCCCGCAGGTCCAGGGCGGCCTGGACGGAGCGCACCGCGTCCACGGTGAAGGCGGCGGCCAGGACATGGGCCAGGGGGTCCACCAGCAGGGCGGGCACCCGGGCCAGGAGCCGGGCGATGGGGGGATGGACAAAGCGCACCAGCAGGATGGAGAAGAAGCCCCAGGCGATGGAGCTGGTGAGGCAGATATGGCCGTTGAGGTTGAATTTCTGGTTGGAGTAGTCCCAGTAGCGGACCTTGAAGATCCGCTCCATCACGTCCCCGGTGACGTACTCCAGGGCCGTGGCCGCCAGCATGCCGAAGAGCCACACCAGCCGGAGGTCCTCCCCCGCCGGGATGGCGGCAAACAGAATGATGATGGCCCCGGAGCCGTAAATGGGCAGGAGGGGGCCGTGGAGAAAGCCCCGGTTCACCCAATGCCGCTGGCAGAGGGAGACGTAGCAGGACTCCCAAATCCAGCCGCAGAAACAGTAGAAGAAAAACAGCAGGACCCATTGGCCCGTAGTATAGACGTGCATCCGCTCACTCCTCTTGTAAATGGTCCAGCAGTTCCCCGATGATCTGGTTGGAGACCAGGAAGCCCCGGGGGGTCAGGCGCCAGCGGGGGCCCTCCCGGAGGGCGTAGCCCGCCGCCGCGCAGCGCTCCAGAAAGGGAAGGAAGGGGGCGAAGGGACGGCCAAAGCGGCTCTCCCACACGCCCGGGTCCAGGCCCCGGGTCAGGCGGAGGGACAGCATCAGCCATTCCGCCGCCCGCTCTTGGGCGGTCACGGCCTGGGACTCCGACAAAAGCCCCTCCCCCCGGAGGAACGCCTCCAAATCCCGGGCCCAGGCAAAGCGCCGCCCCTGGAAGTCCGAGTGGGCCCCGGGGCCGAAGCCCAGGTATTCCCCCAGGGTCCAGTATTTCAGGTTGTGCCGGGACTCCCGGCCGGGTTTGGCAAAGTTGGAAATTTCGTATTGCCTCCAGCCCCGGGACTCCAGAAGGCCCACGGTCTCCAGGTACATCTCCGCCTGCGCCTCGTCCCCCGGCAGGGCGTCCCGGCGGGCGTAGAGGGGCGTGCCCGGCTCCGCCTTGAGGCCGTAGCAGGAGAGGTGCTCCGGGTTCAGCTCCGCAGCGGCGGCGAGGTTCCTCCGCCAGCGGGAGAGGTCCTGGCCCGGCAGGCCGTAGATGAGGTCCAGGGAGAGGCTGTCAAAGCCCGCCCTCCGGGCGGCCTCCACAGCGGCGCGGACCTGGGCCGTGGTGTGGACCCGGCCGATGGCCCGGAGCTCCCCGTCGTCGGCGGACTGCATCCCCAGGGAAATCCGGTTGAAGCCCGCCCGCCGGAGGGCGGAGAGGTCCCCGGCGTCGGCGGCGGAATCGGGGTTGGCCTCGAAGGTGATTTCCGCCCCCGGGGCGATGGGGCAGGCGGCGGAAACCGCCTCCAGCAGAGCGCTCAGGCGGCGGGGGCCCAGATAGCTGGGAGTGCCGCCGCCGAAGTAGACCGTGTCCGCCTCGTAACCGGAAAAGTCCGTCTCGAAAAGCTGGGAGCGGAGGGCGGCGGCGTAGGCGTCCATCTGCTCCTCCCGGTGGGGGAGGGAGTAGAAGTCGCAGTAGACGCACTTCTGCTTGCAGAAGGGGACGTGAATGTAGATGCCAAGGGCCCGGCTCATTTCGTGCACTCCCGGACGTAGTCCACGGGCACGTCCATACGGGCGGCGGCCTCCTCCGGCGTCATGCCGGAGTCCAGGAAGCGGCGGCAGACCGCCGACATAGCTTCCCCCACCTCGATGATATGCCGGTCCGGGTCGTAAAACCGGACCACCCGCTGTCCCCAGGGGTGTTCCTTTACTGGGTGGACGTATTGGACGGGAAGGGTTTTCAGCCTCCCGGCAAACGCGTCGAACCGGTCCTCCTCAAAATAAATCTCCCCGCCGTTTCCGCCGAAAACAACCTGATCCGTTTCCAGAAAGCCCGTCCAGCTTTCCAACGTCTGCAAACACAGGCCGCCTTCAAGCGTCTTATTGGCCCCAAAATCCAGGATGACCCGAAGCCCCAGGACGGTCTCGTAAAACGCCAGGGACCGCGCCATATCCGATACCGCCAGCAGGGGATTTTTCAGTTCCATACAGGGAAACCTCCGTGATGTTGATTGCCCCCATCGTACCACAAGCGCCCGCCGGATTCAATACCGCCCTGGGGGTGGGAATATTTTCGGCTTCCCAGGCAACACTATCCAGGAAATCCAAAACGAAACGAGGGTGCTTTCCATGGACATGTCTCCCAAGGAGTATCAGGCCTACGTCAAGCAGAAGGCGAAAAAGTCCCCCATTGTTAAGGACACCGCCCTGGCCTTTGTCATCGGCGGGGCCATCTGCGTGCTGGGGCAGGCCATCACCGACGGCTGGGCCGCGGCGGGGCTGAACAAGGAGGAGGCGGGCACCGCTGCCTCCTGCACGCTGGTGTTCCTCTCCGCCCTGCTGACGGGGCTGAACCTCTACGGCAAGCTGGCCCGCTACGGCGGGGCGGGGACCCTGGTGCCGATCACGGGCTTTGCCAACGCCGTGGTGTCCCCGGCCATCGACTTCAAAAGCGAGGGCTTCATCACCGGCATGGCGGCGAAGATGTTCACCGTGGCGGGGCCGGTCATTGTCTTCGGCACGGTGGCCTCGGTGCTGTACGGCGTGATTTTGAAGCTCTTCCGCCTCTAGGGGCCGCAAAGGCCGCCCATGCCACGGCATGGGCGGCCTGCGCTCACTTGGAGCCGCTCCGGCTCTTCCGCTGGGCGGCGAAGATGTTCTCCGTGATCCTGTCCTGGTCCGCCTCGTTCAGCTCCAGGAACTGGCAGCCGTACTCAAAGGGCGCGTCCTCTTCCTCACGCTCAAGGACCCGGAGCACCTGGCAGTACATAATGGAGGGCTCCCGGTCCTCCAGCAGCTTCACGGTCAGGAGGAGCTTGTCACCCTCCCAATACTGCTGCCGGGAGGAGATGCGGGCTCCGCCCACGCTGATGTTCCGCAGGCGGCAGGGGAACTCCCCGGCGTTCCGGCCGCTGAACTTGGTGATGCTGGCGTCCAGGTCCGTGTCCAGGCGGAAGAAGGCCCGGTCGTTGCCCACCCGGGCGACATACAGGTGGGACACCAGCCAGATGTGCTTGGGCTGGGGGGAGATGAAGCCCTCCATGTACACGGCCTTCCGGAGGCGGTCGTGATAGCCCCGGATGTGGACAGGAAGGGCCTCCGCCTCGGAGCAGTTCTCCAGCAGGGCGCTTTCCGCCTCGGAGTACTGGTGCAGCTCCGCCGTGTGCCCCTGGGGGTGCATCAGCTTTGCCACAAAGAGCATCTGCCCGTCCTTGGCGGTCACTTCCACCCGCATGTGGGAGTAGACGGACACATCCTCCGCATCCTGGGCGGGCTTCGGCGGCGGGGACGGCGGGGGGGCCTTCTTCTTGAATTTGTCAAACAGTGCCACGATGGTTCACTCCTATGGTCTTGTTACCGAATCTTCCGGGCTTCCACATAATAGCGCTTGTCCTGGGCGTGGCCCATGGAGAAGGTCTTCCGGGGCAGCACACCGTCGGCCATGACGGTTTTGAACAGCTGCTGCTTGCCCATGGCGGGCAGCTTGAAGCCGATGCTGCCCGCCTGACTTCCCAGGCGGTCCGTGACCTCGTCGCCGTGGATGTAGTCGATTTCGCCGCCGTGGTCCTTGACGTAGCCGTCCAGGAAGGCCTGGAGGGTGCCCACCGCCAGCTGGACCCGGGGCTGGGGCACCGTGAGGAAGCCGGTTCCCCCGGCGTGGGTGTAGGCGATGACGTGGCCCTGGCCCCGGCCCTCATAGGTGCCGGGGTAGTATGCCTTGAAGGCCTCCAGCACCGCCTCCGGCTTCACGCCGAAGACCACCCGGTGGATGGGCTCGAACTGGAGGGCGCCGTCGTGGTTGTTCACCACCTCCACCAGGGCGTACCGGGCGGGGAGGGAGGCCCATTCGCTCTGCGGCGTGACCTTCTTCAAATCCTCATAGCACTGCTTGGCGGTAGCCAGGGAGTGGTTTCCGTCCCCCACGGCGAAGAGCAGGGGCGGAGCGTCCTTCACGCCGTACTTCCAGGCCTGCTCCTCCGCGGAGCAGAGGGCCGCCAGGGCCTCCGCCGTCTCGTCCGTCTGGGCGGCGGTGAGCTTCCAGCCGGTGATGCGTCCGCCCCCCTGCTGGAGGTCGAAGCGGTACAGCTCCTCCATGTCCCCGGAGGCCCGGGTCAGGGGCTCGATGACGGTTTTACCGGGGTCGTCGATGAGGAGCATGACGTGGGGCAGCTCGATGGGGGCGTCCTTGCGCACCTTCACCCGGGGGGGGATGCGGGAGAGGACAGTGCCTTCCGTGGCCCGGATGAGGGCCCCGGAGCCGGGGGTGAAGTCATACTGCTCCAGGTCCACCATGCCGATGAGGCCGTGACGGATCTTCCCGTCGGACTGGACCCGCTCGATGTAGAGCAGGGTGTCCTCCAGGGTTTCAAAGAGGCCGCCGTCCAGGTAGGTTCCCATAGCGGCGTTGACGGCGGCGATGCGCGCCTCCACGTCCGGGGTGTTCAGCGCCGCCTCCGGAAGGATGAGCCGCAGAGCGGAGGGGGCCTCTCCCACGGTTTCCTCCACCGCCTGCCAGTACTCCGGCTGGGAGGTGAACTGGTCGCAGGCCACCACGGCCCAGCGGGTCATGTCCGTGCCCTTTCTGGGCAGGAGAATATCGGCGGGATAAAAGCCCAGCTTCTCGAATTTCGGATTCATGTCAGATCTCCCTTCCTACTTGTTTTTTCGCAGTTCCCGGAATATCATGACCGCGATGATTCCCAGGCAGATCAGGAACAGGGGCAGGGCCGGCGCGGCCAGAATCAGCAGGGGCCCCCGGAAGATTTCCCAGAGAGCTCCCCGGAAAAAGGCCAGGTCCATGCCCGGTCTTACAGGGCGGCCTTGATGGCGGCAAGCAGATCGCTGAACTCCTCGTAGGCGGGAAGCTGGGGATAATCCCGTTTGATCTGCTCCGTGCTCTTGAAGAGGAAGCCCGCCTTGCTGGCCTGGATCATGGCCAGATCGTTGAAGCTGTCCCCGGCGGCAATGGTCTCATAGCCAATGGACTGGAGGGCCTTGACGGTGGTGAGCTTGGACTTTTCGCAGCGCATCCGGAAGCCGGTGATCTCGCCGTTTTCGCCCACCTCCAGGGTGTTGCAGAAGATGGTGGGCCAGTTCAGCTTCTCCATCAGGGGCTTGGCGAACTGCTCAAAGGTGTCGCTGAGAATCAGCACCTGGGTGGCGGCCCGAAGCTCGTCCAGGAACTCCCTGGCTCCGGGGAGGGGGTCGATTTTGGCGATGGTGGCCTGGATTTCCTTGAGGCCCAGGCCGTGCTCCCGGAGGATGTTCAGCCGGAAGTTCATCAGCTTGTTGTAGTCGGGCTCGTCCCGGGTGGTGCGGCGGAGCTCCGGGATGCCGCTGGCCTCGGAAAAAGCGATCCAGATTTCGGGGACCAGGACGCCTTCCATATCAAGACATACAATATTCATGGCACTTCTCCTTGGTGTTCCAGAGTGGGGGAACCGTGTTTCTGCCTCCTAGAGCAGTTTCCAAAAATACTGAGAAACGTTCGGCGGTCCAGAGGCCGCAAAGCTGCGTTGTCGTCCTTGACGGACGTCCGCCCGTCTGCGTCCTTCGCCTTGCTCTGCGACCTCTGTTCTCGCCTCCTGCTTTCTCATGATTTCTGGGACCTGCTCTAAGTATAGCAGAGTTTTCAGTGGTTGTCACCTTTTATTTCGGCGGGGGCGTGTCCCATCCGGAGACGGTGCCTTGCAGGGGCGGACCGATGGGCCGTTCTCCTCCCAGGACTCAGGCGTTTCCGACAGAAGGGCACACGAGGGCCCGTCCCTGCGCTCCATTCCCCCTGTCAAATGCGCCGCCGGGCACTCCTTTCGGGGGGAAGGGACTTGCTTTTTTCCGAATCCTATGCTATGGTTTTACCGGCAAGGGGTCGCAGCAGAATGGTTCAACCGGCGGCCGGCCGCATCCTCCGAAAGGAGGCGGGGCTGATGCGGACTACATTACATATCGGAATCTACGCGATTACGATGGTTGTGAAACGCGGAAACCGCCACCCTGGCCGGTGACGGTTTCCTGATGGCATTTTAACTGTCCAGGCAATCTGAATCTGGGCCAGCCGTTTCCTGCGGCCCGTTATTTTGTCTGTTATAGACCACGCCCGCCCCTTCTGTCAAGCGCCGGCTTTCCGGCGGACACTCTAACGGAAACGAGGTATTGCTCATGGACTTCCAGACCCTCTCCGCCGCGCGGTACTCCCTGCGCAAGTTCGACTCCCGGCCTGTGGAACAGGAAAAGCTGGATCTGATTCTGGAGACCGGGCGGAACGCCCCCACGGCCCACAACTACCAGCCTCAGCGCATCTTCGTCCTCCGGAGCCCGGAGGCCCTGGAGAAGGCCGACGCCTGCTCCGGGTCCCACTTCAGCCCGCCGGTGATGCTGGCGGTGTGCTACGACCCCGCCGTTTCCTGGAAGCGGGAGACCGACGGCAAGGACCACGGTGAAATCGACGCCGCCATCGCCGCTGCCCAGATGATGCTCCAGGCGGCGGACCTGGGGCTGGGCACCACCTACATCGGGAAGTTTGAGCCGGACAAGCTGCTGGCGGCTTTCCCGGAGATGGCGGGTGCCTGCCCCATCGCCCTGCTGGCGCTGGGCTACCCGGCGGAGGGCGCCCACCCCGCCCGGCTCCACACGGACCGCAGGCCCATGGAGGAGCTGGTGAAGTACCTGTAACGCTCGGTGTGCAAAAAAGGAGGCTGTCCCGCAGGACGGCCTCCTCTTTTTTTCAGCGTCTTCTTCTGGACCCCCGGTATACGCCCCGGCGGCCTCCGCCGCCCACGCTGCGGCCGTAACGATAGCGGCGGCGGCTGAACAGCAGCCGCCAGCCGCCGAAGACGGCGGCCAGCACCAGGAGCACCCCCAGGACCGCCTTGGCGGCGGCGGTGGAGAAGAACTGCTTCACGTCCCGCCAGAGGACCCGCAGACGGGAGGCCTCCACGCCGGTGAAGGCCAGCAGGTCCACCTCCGCCAGCTCCTCCCCGTCCAGGGTGATGGTCATGGAGCCCAGCACGTCCCCCTCGGCAATGGGGGCCTCCGCCGGGTCGGATTTCAGGGTGACGGTTTTCTCCAGATCCTCCGGCTTCACCCCCTTGGGCAGCAGCAGCTCCACCGCCTTCTCCGGGCGGAGGGTCACATGGTCCGTGGAGGAGAGGGATACCGGGGCCTCCCCGGCCACGTCGTCCTCCTTCAAAATCACCTGATAGGAAAAGTTGTCGAAGGCCCAGTTGTAGAGCTTGTCCGTGTACACAAAGCTGTAGGTCCACCAGATGCCCTTTTCGTCCTGGGTCCGGTCCGCGCCCAGGATGACGCAGAGAAGGTCCATGCTGGCGTGCTGGGCGGTGGTGACCAGGCAGTTCCCCGCCTGGGAGTGGGAGCCGGTCTTGACGCCGTGGACGTCCGCATTGTAATATTCCCGGCCGCTGCGGATGAGGAAGTTGGTGTTGTTCAGCTGCCGCTCCGGGGAGAGGTTGGTGGCCGGAACGGTGTGGGAGCTGGCGTCGCAGACGGTCATGAACATGGGGTGCTCCAGCGCCGCCTTGGTGATGAGGTACAGGTCCCAGGCGGAGGTGTAGTGCTGGGAGTCGTGGTAGCCGTGGGGATTCATGAAGTGGGTGTTCTCACACCCCAGCTCCCGGGCCTTGGCGTTCATCCGGTCCACGAAGCTTTCCACGGTGCCGGAGATCTTCTCCGCCAGGATGGCCCCGGCCTCGTTGGCGGAGACCACCATCAGGCAGTAGAGGAGCTCCTCCACTGTGAGGGTCTCCCCCGCCTCGATGCCGGCGGTGCTGCCGTCCTCCGCCAGCCCCTCCAGGGCCGTGGGCGTGGCGGTGATCTCCTGGCTCAGCTTCAGCCGCCCCTCGTCCACGGCCTCCAGCACCAGCAGGCAGGTCATGATTTTGGTGAGGCTGGCGGGGTAGAGCTCGTCGTGTTCATTCAGGGCGTAGATGACCGCCCCGGTTTTCTGGTCAATCAGCAGGGCGGCCTTGGCCTCCACGTCCGGGTCCGTCACCCGGGCCGCCTCCGCAGGGACGGCCGACAGCCCCGCCAGCAGAAGGGCCAGGAAAAAACTTACGAAAATGCGCGTTGTTTTCATGTCCATCCCCCAGAATCTGTGTTATAATAACCGAAAGGGCGGCGGCATGCCGCCGCCCTTCGATGGATTCCCCAACAGTATACCAAAAAAAACGGAGGAACGCAACCATGGAGACGCGGCAAACTCCCGCCTGGGGAGAGGGGGCCCTGCTGGGCCTGACGGGGCTGTTCCTGTGCCTGCTCCTGGGGCTGTTCCTCCGGGACCGGGCGGCGCTGGAGGCGCCCGCCTCCGTGGAGACGGCCCGGACGGTCCCGGTGGAGGAGGTCCGGCCCGACCCGTCGCCGGTGAACCTCAACGCCGCGGGCACGGAGGCCCTCGCCGCCCTGCCCGGCATCGGGGAGGAGCTGGCGCGGCGGATTGTGGAGTACCGGGAGGAGCACGGGCCCTTTGCGGCTGTGGAGGATTTGACAAACGTTTCCGGCATCGGCCAGGGAAAGCTGGCGGCGCTGGAGGGACTTGTAACAGTGGAGGATACGGAATGAAGATATTGGTGGTGGACGACGAGCAGACCCTGGTGAAGGGAATCAAATTCAACCTGGAGAACGAGGGCTACGAGGTGGAGTGCGCCTACGACGGGGCCGCCGCCGTGGAGCTGGCCCGGGAGGGTAAGCTGGACCTCATCATTTTGGATCTGATGATGCCGGAGGTGGACGGGCTGGAGGCCTGCATGCGCATCCGGGAATTTTCCAACGTGCCCGTCATCATGCTGACCGCCAAGAGCGAGGATGCGGACAAGCTGATGGGCTTTGAGTGCGGGGCGGACGACTACCTCACCAAGCCCTTCAACATCCTGGAGCTGAAGGCCCGGGTTCGGGCCCTGCTCCG
>CAJTZL010000057.1 GCA_910583695.1 uncultured Oscillibacter sp. | reverse complement strand
GGGCGGTCCGCTTTCCTGTCGGAGCGGGTTCTTCTTTGTGGGGCCCGGTCCCCTGACCGGGCCAATTCCTGGACATGAGGGGGCTATCGGGAGGCGGGCCGTAGGGGCGGACCTGCGTGTCCGCCCGTTTCCTGGAGCTTCCCGGCTTCCGGTAGACGGGCCGCCGAGGGCGGCGGCCCCTACAAAATAGCATCCCTTAAGCAGAATCTTCTTGACTTTGGGAGTCCGTTAGTCTATACTTAAGGAGTCCCAAAGTAGGAGGTGGTGATCTTGGGGGGCAAAAAAATGGGACGCCCTACCGACAATCCAAAGCCCTATCATATGACCGTAAAATACGATGAGGAATGCAAAGAGATTCTGGAGCAATATTGCGAGCAAGAAAAGGTTCCCCGTATGGAAGCGGCAAGAAGAGGGATTCGGAAGTTAAAGGACGACCTGAAAAAATAACGGGAAGCGGCGCACTCCAACCAAGACCGCACCGCTTCCACGCGCCGATGATTGCCAAAAGGCAAAACGACGTAAATATTATACCATGCGCCGCCTTTCCTTTCAAGCAACATCGGCCAATGGTACAAAATTGCATCCCCCGAACTTTGCAGATTCCCATAATAAATACATATTGACTTTTGCGGTCGCATAAGGTAAAATGATTTTGCGACCGCAAAAGGAGGTGTACGATGGCCGCTAAAAAAATAGGGCGTCCTACGGATAGTCCAAAAGACATTGACATCAAAATACGCTTTGACAAAGAAACCGTGGAGAAACTGGAAATATGCAGTGAGAAAATGCAGATTACCAGAGCGGAAGTAGTCCGGCGTGGTGTCAGAAAGATGTATGACGACCTGGATAAAAAATAGCGGGAAGCGGCGCGCCCTACCCAAGACCGCACCGCTTCCACGTGCCGATGATTGCCAAAAGGCAAGGACGATGCAACTATTATACCATGCGGCGGCTTTCCGTTCAAGTGCCGTCGGCCAATGGTTCCCCCCGGTCTCCGGGAACGAAATTTGTGCTTTTCATGCGCAATCCTCTTGACATTCCCCCAGGTGGAAGGTGTATTCTGAGAGCGCAACCCTCAGGAGCGCCCCGCCGGAAGGCCGGGGCGGGAAAGGAAACCGAATATGAAACACAACACGCGAACCCTCAGCGCCCTGCTGCTGGCCCTGGTTCTGAGCCTCAGCCTCGTTCTCCCCGCCGCGGCGGCGGAGGGAGGCGAGACCGCCCTGGACAAGGCCGCCCGGGCCACCGTAACCAGCGCCATGACCTATGGTCAGGCCACCCAGGCCTCCTGGGCCGTCTGGCAGGACGGAGACATCGTCTCCTCCGGCTCCCAGATCGCCAAGGCCGAGGGCGGCGCCGAACCCCTGGACGGCCCGAGCGGCGTCTACGGCGTCGGCTCCGTCAGCAAGATCTACACCACCGCGGCCGTCATGCAGCTGGCGGAGGCGGGGAAGCTGGACCTGGACCAGCCTGTGGTGAAGTGCCTTCCCGCCTTTAAAATGGCGGACCCCCGGTACAAGGACATCACCGTGCGGATGCTGCTGAACCACTCCTCGGGCCTCATGGGCTCCTCCTTCGGCAGCGGCATGCTCTTTGACGACACCAGCCCCATCGCCACCGCGGAGCTGCTGGACCGCCTCTCCACCCAGCGCCTCAAGGCGGCTCCCGGCGCGTACAGCGTCTACTGCAACGACGGCTTCACCCTGGCGGAGCTGGTGGTAGAGGCCGTGACGGATAGGAACTTCCAGGACTATCTCCACGCCTACGTGTTCGACAAGGCCGGCCTGGAGGAGACCTATTTCCCCGACGACGATTTTGAAAGCCGCCGGGCGGACATCTACCAGCCCGGGGACCAGCGCCCCCTGCCCAAGGACTGCCTGGGCGTTGTGGGCGCAGGCGGGCTCTACGCCACGGCGGAGGATTTGGCCGCCTTCGGCGGGGCCCTCACCGGCGAAGCCCTTTTGAAGAAGTCCTCCCTGGACGCCACGGCCGCCCCGGAGTACGCCAGGGGCATGTGGCCCGAGGAGGGCCCCGACGCGCTGTCCTTCGGCCTGGGCTGGGACAGCGTGGAGTGGTATCCCTTCTCCCAGAGCGGCGTCACTGCCCTGGTGAAGGGCGGCGACACCCAGTACTACCACGCCGGGCTGGTGGTCCTGCCGGAGCACAAGCTGGCGGCGGCGGTCCTCAGCTCCGGCGGCGTGTCCACCTACAACGAGATGGCCGCCTCCCAGATGCTTATCGCCGTCTTGCGGGAGCAGGGCGTCACGGTGGACGAGAGTCCCCTGAAGCTGCCGGAGGCCAAGCCCGCCGCCATGCCCAAGGAGCTGCTGGACCGCGCGGGCTATTACGGCTCCCTGTCCATCTACAAGGTGGCGCTGGCGGAGGACGGGACCCTGACCATGAGCTATCCCGCCATGCCCCAGGTTCCGGAGCTGACCTTCCGCTATCATGACGACGGCACCTTCCGGGATGAGGCCGGCGCCTCCGCCCTTCGTCTGGTGAAGGAGGACAACGGCCAGACCTATCTCTATCAATGGGCCTTTTCGGACCTCTCCGGCCTGGGCGGTCTGCCCACGTCCAACTACGCCGCCATGAAGCTGCCGGAAAATCCCGTGGACCCGGCTCTTCAGGAGAAATGGGACTCCATTATGGGCGGGGCCGTCCTGCCCATGAATGAGCGCTACAGCTCCCAGGTCTACGCCTCCCTGGGGGCCCTGCTCCAGGTGGAGCCCGGCGCCGCGCAGAGCGCCCCGGGCTACGTCGGCGCCCTGCGCATTGAGGACGAAACCCACCTCCGCTATGCCGTTCAGGCCCCCGGCACCGCCGGGCGGGACGGCAGCGACCTGGAGATCCGCCGGGACGAAAAGGGGGTCCTCTGGTTCCATCAGTCCAACGGAGGCGTCTACATGGACATGAGCGCCGCCCCCGCCCTCTCCACCGGGAAACAGAACGCCGTCTCCTGCACCATCCAGCCCGACGGCTACGCCCGCTGGTACAAGGTCGGGGACAACGCCGACGGGAAGACCATGACCGTCCGGATGCCGGAGAACGCGGGCTTCTGGGTCTACGACGCCAAGGGCACCATCACCGCCTCCTCCGTCCTCTGGGACAGCGATTCCGTCAAGCTGTCCAAGGGCGGACTGGTGGTCTTTGCCGGAGACCCCGGCGCGAAATTTGAGCTGAGCTTCCAGTAAGCCGCTCCCGCTCTCCCGAAAAAAAAGCGCCCTCCGCCGTGGAAACCACGGCGGAGGACGTTTCGGTTATCCCCAGGACAAATACAGGTTCAGCCAATGGCACAAGTCCTCCAGGGGCAAGTAAGTGGTTCCGCCCTCCTTGAGGCAGGCGGCGGAGAGATAGCCCTCCCCCTGAGCGGTCCGGACGGTCTCTGCGCCGGGCTGGACGGAAAAGACCGTCTCACCGTCCAGGCTCACGACCACTCCCAGCTCCTTGTCCCAGCGGACCTCATACCCGGCGGCCTCGGCAACGCCCCGGATGGGGGCCATGACGCCGTTCTCCGTCCGCTTGGCGGAGAACTGGGGGACACCCTGATCCCGCTCCGCGTCAAAGCCGCCGTTTACCGCGACCCGCACATCGTGCATGGTGGCGAAGGTGGACGCATAGCCCCGGTACACGCCGGGGAGCAGCTGGACCTTCTCCGCCGCGCCGTTTTTATCCTTCCAGACCAGTACCCGGGTGCCGGGAACCAGGTCGTCCATGCCCACGATCTGCCTGGTCAGCCAGGGGGTGTAGACGGTCTTGTCCGTCACCTCCAGTTCTCCGCCGCCGGTGTGCAGCTCTCCGCCGCCGGTCAGGGGGAATCTGGCGCTGCCCTTGCCGCCCGGGGCGGGGGACACGGCCTCTCCGGCGATCTCACAAAACTCCGGTGCAGCCGCGTCGGCGGGAACATTGCCCACGATCACCACGGCGGACATCTGGGGCGGCAGGCTCAGCGCCATGGCGAGGCCTGTCCAGACATAGAGGGTGTCCCCCTCCTTCACCTTCTCCAAATCCAGGGGCAGTCCCGTGGCCCCGTCCACCGCCGGAGCATCACCGGGGTGGATGACCACCTCGCTCAGGGAGCCGTCCCCGCTGTCGTTCTTGAGGTAAATGCCCTCCCCGTCCCAGGGGGAGACCCTGCCCCAGACCCGGACGAAGGCGGGGGCCTTCTCAGGCTCTTCCGCCGCGGGGGCGGTCTCCGTCTCCGCCGCGGCGGCGGTGACGCACAGCGCGGCGGCCAGGGCCGCCAGAGTCAGCAGTACGGACAGCAGCTTTTTCATAAATCATTCCTCCATGTTCTTGTTGTCTGGATTTGCTCACAATAAAATGGGAACCTTCTCGGGGCAGGGAAGCGGGAAACGGGATGCTCAGCCCAACGGCTCCCGGACCGGATACTCCGGCTTGGGATGCCCCAGGGCGGCGATGTTCTCCTCCGTCAGGATCTGGAGGGGAATTTCCAGCTCCTCGGCCCCGCAGGCGCTGAGGGTCCCCAGCAGCAGCCCGGAGACAAAAATTCCGCAGAGCATCCAGATAAACTGTTTCATCCTGTCGCTTCTTTCTTATGTAATTTCCCGTCTTCCCTATTATAGACGGTTGGCAAAGAGCTTTTGTTCCAAACTTTTCAAAATATTTTTCAAAATTTTCTCTCTGTATGTCATTCCCCCTCCCCACATATACTATAGAAAGCAATCGCCATGAAAGGAGAACCCTATGGAAGCACACTATCCCTTTTCCCTCCCGCCCCTGCCCTACGGCTACGACACCCTGCTGCCGGAGATTGGGGAACGGACCCTGCATTTCCACCACGACAAGCACTTCCAGACCTATGTCGACAACCTGAACAAGCTCCTGGAGGCGCACCCGGAGGTCCAGGACTGGCCCCTGGAGCGTCTGGTCCAGGAGTGGCCCCGCCTGCCGGAGGACATCCGCCAGGGAGTGCGGAACAATGCTGGAGGCGTGTACAACCACGACCTCTACTTCAAGACCCTGGCCCCCGGCCCCGTGTCCTCCCCCTCCGGCCCCCTGGCGGACGCCGTATCCCGAGACTTCGGAGACCTGGACGGGCTGAAGTCCGCCATGAAGAACGCCGCCCTGGGACAGTTCGGCTCCGGCTGGGCTTGGCTGGTCAGCGACAGCGAAGGGCGGCTCTCCGTGGTGAAGACCCCCAACCAGGACACGCCCCTGCCCCTGGCCCCCCTGCTGCTGTGCGACGTGTGGGAGCACGCCTATTACCTGGACTACCAGAACCGCCGGGCGGACTACTTTGAAAGCTGGTGGCGGAAGGTAAACTGGCCGGGACTCTCCAAAACCTTCGACGCCCTGCTGGAAAACCGGCCCCGCCGGGCGGAGTAAAATCCGCCCTTGACTCTGCCTCTCCGGGGCTCTATAATGAAAGCACCACGGAGACCGACCAAACCCAGAACGACTCCAGGCTCACCAAAGCGGAACCCCCGGAAGAGTGCACTTCCGGGGGTTCCATTTCAGGCTGCCGCTGTCATTACTTCCTGTCCAGCCATTTGCAGACGAAATACGCGATGACGTCCGCCGCAACAGAAGTGACCAAACCCAGCAAGGATTCCAACCGGCTCACCTCCTCTCACTGCGGAGGGCCGGCAGCAAACCCATTCTGCCGCAGCTTTCGGCAAAAATCTACAAGGAATCCCGTTTCCGGGAAGCCCAAACTTGACAGGCTCCCTCTTGACAAAGCGTCTTCGGGTGCGTATGATAAGCCTTACAGGTGTCTTGACATCTGTAAGGCTTCTTTTTTGCCCGGCCCATGTATCCAAGAATCGAATTTACGAAAGAAACAGGTGCTTCCCATGGAAAACGTCAAGGCATTTTTGAAACGCAAGAACATCGTGCTCTCTGCCCGGCGCTACGGCATCGACGCCCTGGGGGCAATGGCCCAGGGCCTCTTCTGCTCCCTGCTCATCGGCACCATCCTCAACACCGTGGGCTCCCAGTTCCACATCGGCTTCCTGACGGCCGAACTCATCACCATCAACAAAGTTGGCTACACCATCGGGGGCATGGCCTCCTTCATGAGCGGCGCGGCCATGGCCGTGGCCATCGGCTACGCCCTCCAGGCCCCGCCCATGGTCCTCTTCTCCCTGGCCACCGTGGGCTACGCCTGCAACGCCCTGGGCAAGGCCGGAGGCCCCCTGGCGGTGCTCTTGGTGGCCATTCTGGCCACCGAGTGCGGCAAGGCCGTCAGCAAAGAGACAAAAGTGGACATCCTGGTGACTCCTATCGTCACCACCCTGGTGGGCATCGGGGCGGCCTGGGTCATCGCGCCTCCCATCGCCGGAATTGCCGGCGCCTTCGGCGGGCTCATCATGCGGGCCACGGAGCTCCAGCCCTTCCTCATGGGCATTCTGGTTTCCGTGCTGGTGGGCGTGGCCCTGACTTTGCCCATCTCCTCCGCCGCCATCTGCTCCGTCCTGGGGCTGACGGGGCTGGCGGGAGGGGCCGCCGTGGCGGGCTGCTGCGCCCAGATGGTGGGCTTCGCCGTCATGAGCTTCCGGGAAAACGGCTGGGGCGGCCTGGTGAGCCAGGGCCTTGGCACCTCCATGCTGCAAATGCCCAACATCGTCCGGAACCCCAAAATCTGGATCGCCCCCACAGTGACCTCCGCCGTCACCGGCCCCCTGGCCACGTGCCTTTTCCGCCTGGAGATGAACGGCGCGGCCATCAACTCCGGTATGGGCACCTGCGGCCTCTGCGGCCAGCTGGGGGTCTGGACCGGGTGGATTGCCCCCAGCGAGCAGGCCCTGGCCAACGGGGCGGCGGCCATCGCCCCCGGAGCCATGGACTGGGCGGGGCTGATTCTGATTTCCTTTGTCCTCCCCGCCGTAATCTGTCCCCTGATCAACGAGCTCTGCCGGAGGGCGGGCTGGGTGAAGTCCGGGGACCTGACCCTGGCGGGCTGAGGGCAGAGATGCGCCAAAAAAGGCGGGAGATTTCCCCAAGGGAAATCTCCCGCCTTTTATCTCCCTGGCAGGCACCCCGCGGGTTCCATCCGCCATTCCCCGCAGGTCCCTTCCCCGCCCAAAGCCGGATGGGTCTCAGGCGTCCGTGTCCGAAAGGCCGCCCCCTCCCCGCCTCCAGGTGAAGCACACCGCCGCCGCCAGCAGCAGAAGAAGGACGCTCATTCCGTTCCAGGCGTCCGGCGGAGACGTAATCCCCAGAAGGTACAGGGCCCCGTTGACGGCGGCCGTCAGCCCCGCCGCCAGCAAACACGCAAGCCCCAGGGAAACGGCGCTCCGGCCCCTTCGTTTGAACACGGCGTAAACCGCCCACAAAAACAACAGGGCGAGCACCGTCATCACCGTCCCCACAGAAAACACCGCTTTGATATCCAGCAGGCGGCTCAGTCCGTATAAGTAGGGAACCGTGAATGCGCTGAGGGCCAGGAGGCATCCCGCCATTCCTCCCTCCTTCAAGACGACAAGGGGAAAGAGAACCGCCCACCCGTATCCCGCAGAGGCGGCCGCGATCCTCGACCAGCTCAGGCCGCCGGAGAGCGCCGTGTCGCAGATCAGGCAGGTGAGAATCCCCGTCAGAATCCCCCCGGTCAGCAGGACGGCCAGCCGCCAGCGCCGCTCTCCCCGGCGCGGAAGCCGCCCTTCCGGCTTTTTTCGGGGCGGGGCCGCCTCCGGACAGGCGGCTTCCCTCCCGCCGTGGAGAAGCTGGTCCACCGTGATATCCAATATCCCGCACAGCTCCAGCATAATGGAGGAGTCCGGCAGGCTCTTGCCCGTCTCCCATTTCGACACGGCCCGGTCGGTGATGTTCAGCCGCTCCGCCAGCTGAGCCTGGGTCAGCCCCTTCTCCCTCCGGCGCTCCATAATAAAGGTCCCAATTCGGCTCTGGTCCATGTTCCCATCCCCTTTCTTCCCGCACTATACCGCCGCCGCCCCGGTTTTTCCAGGAACCACCGGTGGATTTTCGGGAACTCAACCGCTGGTTGGGAGGCGGTTTCCCCCTGTTTCACTCTCCGCGCAGGAAAGCGCGCGCTCCTGCGCGGGTTTCTTCTCCGCTGACTATACCACAGGATTCCCGCCGTTTCCACCCCGCTTTTTTCCGGGGAAACCTCCGCCGCACCTTTCCCGACGCATTTTTCCCCCTCCCGGCGTTAGAATGGGGGAACAACACTTCAAGGAGGGACAAGCTGTGGCAAACGGGCAGCTGACACTGGAACGGGAGCGGGCCGGGCGGCTCATGAACCTGGGGGTTCGCTTCTTTCTCGCGGCGGCACTGACCGCCGGGCAGACCGCCGGAGGCTCCGCCCCCTTCGCCCTGGGCTGGATGGCGGCGGCGGGGCCGGGGCTGGAGGGGGGCGCGGCCCTGGCAGGGGCCTTTGCGGGGGCGGCGCTGTTCCTCCCCTTTGCCAAGGCCCTGCCCTTCCTGGCGGTGGCGGTGCTGATTCCGGCCGCCGCCGCGGCCCTGCGGGGCACCTGGATTCCCTCCCGCCCCAGGCTCACGGCCCTCACGGCCGTGGGGCTTTTCGTCACCGTGGAGGGCATTTACATTCTCCAATCCCTCTCCCCTCTGGAGCGGCTGACGGACTGTCTGGCGGCGGCGGCGCTGCTGGGGGCCTCGGCCCGGCTGTTCTTCCCCCTCCTCCGGGGCGGGGAGGGCCGGGAGGTGGTGGACGGCCTGATCTTCCTGGCGGGGGCCCTGGTGACGGCGGTGGAGGACCTGGAGGTTCTGGGCTTCTCCCCCGCCCGGGCCCTGCTGTGCTTCCTGGCGGCCCTGGCGGCCTATGACCGGGGCCCCGCCGCCGGGGCGGCCTTCGGCCTGGGGCTGGGTCTGACGGCGGAGCTGTGCGGCAGCCGCCTGCCCCTCACCGCCGCCCTGGGGCTGGCGGGCCTCGCTGCGGGGAGCCGCCAGGGGCGAGGCCGGGCCGGCGCGGCCCTGGCTTTCCTGGCCGCCTCCGCCGCCGCGGCCCTGGCGGAGGGGAGCCCCCGGCCCCTGCTGCCGGAGACGGCGGCGGGCACGGCCCTCTTCCTGGCCCTGCCGGGGCGGTTTGTCGCCGGGAAGCGGGTGCGCCCCGCCATTCCCCCCGCCCCGGAAGAGGAGCGGAGCCAGGAGGCCCCCGCCCCCTGGCGGCAGCGGCTGGACCGGGCGGCGGCGGCCCTCCGGGACCTCTACGACAGCATCGGCCGCTCCGCCCCCCCCGTGGCGGACGAGAATCCCGCCATTGTCTTCGACCGCTCCGCGGAGAAGGTCTGCCGGAGCTGCGCCCTCTGCGAGCTCTGCTGGCAGAAGGACTACACCGGCACCTTCAACGCCATGAACGACGCGACGCCCTACCTGCTGGAGCGGGGCCGGGCCCTGGCCAAGGATTTCCCGGAGTACTTCACCGGCCGCTGCGTCCACCTGCCGGACCTCCTCTCGGCCATCAACGCCGAGCTCTCCGCCTTTCTCCTCCGGCGGCAGTACCGGCGGCAGCTGGAGGAGACCCGCCGCAGCGCCCGGGGCCAGTACGCCCAGCTCTCGGAGCTTCTTGCCGCCACCGCCGCCGGGCTGGAGGCCGCCGCCCCCGCCATGGCGGCGTCTTCCCCCTGCCGGGTGGGGGCCGCCCTCCGGCCCAAGGAGGGGGAGTCCGTCTGCGGGGACACCGTGGCCTCCTTCCGGACGGACCGGGGCCTCTGGTGCCTCCTGCTGGCGGACGGCATGGGCAGCGGCGAGCCCGCCCGGAAGGAGTCCGCCCTGGTCTGCCGCCTGCTCCAGCAGTTCCTGGAGGCGGGGGTGGCCCCGGAGGCGGCGCTGAAAACCCTGAACTCCGCCATGGGCCTCCGGGGGGCGGACAGCGGGGCCTTCACCACCGTGGATCTGTGCGTCTACGACCCCGGGGCCCGGGAGGCCGCCTTCTACAAGTGCGGCGCGGCCCCCAGCTACATCAAGCGGGGCGGCGTGGTCCGGCGGATCACCGGGGCCAGCCTGCCGGTGGGGCTCCAGGGCCCGCCGCCGGACGTGACAAAGGCCCCCCTGGCCCCCGGCGGCTTCGCCGTCATGGTCAGCGACGGCGTGGCGGACCCGGCGGAGGACGAATGGCTTTTGAACCTGCTGGCGGGCTGGACCGGGGAGGACCCCCAGGATCTGGCGGGGCTGATTCTGGCGGAGAGCGTCCGCCGGGAGAAGCTCCGGGACGACTGCGGGGTTCAGGTGCTGTACTGTCCGGAGACGAAAGCGAGAGAGGTGTAACCCTCTCCCGCTTTTTTGTCCCTTCAGGGTTCCTCCAGCAGCCTGACGCCGGTCAGGGTTCCGTACCCAAGGGAATCCGGCCGGGCATAGTCCCGGACGGTCTCGATGCGGACAGTGCCCTTTTCCCCAGACAGGATCCGCATGACGCCGTGAAAGCCCCCGCCGGTCAGGCTCTCCCCGTTGGAAATCAAAACATCCCGGAAGAAGCACACCGCCTCCCCGTTGTAATACCACTGGTCCTCTCCGGCGTCATAGGTAACGCCGAAGGGCGCGTAAGCCTCCTCCATGGCCCTCCGCTCCTCCTCCGTCGGCTCCGCGTCTCCGGCCACGGCGGTGACAGGCCCAGAATGCCGGAGCGCCTCCACATCCCGGGCGGCGAAGGCCTCCTCCGAAAAGGCCTCCACGCCGGTCAGGGTCCCGGAGGGGTCATAGGAGCCGTCTTCGGCGCGGACGATCCGGCTTCGGTCCCGGACGGCGTACACGTCCACCACGCCCCTTTCGTTGAAGAAGTCCGTCCCGGCCTGGGCGCCGTCCCCGGACAGGGGGTAGTAGTCCTCAAACCACCGCACCAGCTCGCCGTCAAACCAGAGCTCGTTTTGTTCGGCGTCGTACCGCAGGCCGAAGGGCTCATAGAGAGAGAAACGCTCCGCCCGACCGGCCCCCCGGCTCTCTCCGCCGTCCTCTAAGTGCGCCGCGGCGGTGATGGCCGGGGGGGCCGCCGCCGTCCGGGCCGGGCCGCCCTCCCATGCCTCCGCCGAAAGGGCGCACCCGGACAGGCACCCCGCCAGCAGTGCGCTCCCAAGGAGCGCCCGGAGCCGCCGGGACCTCTTTCGTCCCGCCGCAGTCTTTTTCAACCCAATCATGTCTCCTGTCCTTCCTGTTCCATGGGGAACGTGACGGCGGCCGTAAACAAATCCGCCACCGTTTCCACCCGGAAGCTCCCGCCGCAGGCCTCCGTGAAGCTCTTGGCGATGCTGAGCCCCAGGCCGCTGCCGCCGTCGGTGCGGCTGGCGTCCCCCCGGACGAACCGGGCGGTGAAGTCCACCCCCTCCGGAAGCTCTGTGCGGGAGGTGTTGCGGACGCTGGCCTCGGCGGTCCCCTCCGCCGTTTTCAGGCTCAGGTACACCCGGCTTCCCTCCAAGGCATAGCGCAGGGCGTTGTCGATGAGGTTCTGGAAAACCCGGTAGAGCCGCCGCCCATCGGCGGTGATCATGACCGGCTCCTGGGGAAGCTCCACCTTAAAGGCCAGTCCGCTTTTTTGAATGGGCCCGTCCAGCTCCGCCAGGGTCTGGCGGAGGAGCTTGGCCAAATCCAGCTGCTCCAGGTGGACGGGGAGCTGGTCCGCCGCCGCCCTGCTGATCTCGAAGATGTCCTCCACCATGGTTTTCAGCCGCTGGGCCTTCTGGTCGATGATCTTGGCGTAGTCCGCCGCCGCCGGGGGCAGATTCTCCTCCTGCCGGAGGAGCTCCGCGTAGGAGAGGATGGAGGTCAGCGGAGTCTTCAGGTCGTGGGAGACGTTGCTCACCAGCTCCACCTTCATCCGCTCACTGCGGGTCTGTTCCTCCAGGGCCGCTTTCATGCCGGCCTGAATATCGTTGAGGCTCTCCGCCGTCTGCCGCAGGTCCGCGTCCTCGGGGAGCCTCAGGGGCTTATCGAGGTTCCCGGCCCGGACGGCCTCCACCTGGTCCGCCAGGGCCGCGATGTCCCTGGGCAGTCTCCAACTATCTAAAAATTTGTGGAAAAAGTCTATTGTCGGAACTTCCAGAATGGCCAGCGGAAGCTGTATGAAAAGCGCAACTTCATCAATATGAATATAGTTGTATTCGAAAAAAACTCTGTATATAAGATTGCAAATATTGGCAAGTCCTGCTATATTCACCATCACCAGCGCCGCCCCTCCCACGGCGTGGTTCCGGCTCAGCCGCTTTTCCACGGGCCGTTTCAGGTCCCTTGCCCGGAGGGCCCGGAAAAACCCGCGGAGAAGGGACCTCCTCCTCTCCGGGGGCCAGCGTCTGCGCTCGTTGCGCCCCAGCCAGAAAAGCCAGTACAGGGCGACGAGGGCCGGGACGTTCACGGTGGCAAACCGGAGGACCGACAGTCCCCAGGCGGCAAAGGAATAGCCTCCGTCCCCGCCGTAATCGTAGCGGTAAAGAAGCTCGTAGATGATATCCCGGTTCAAAAGCCCGGGGAGGAAGGCCCACAGCAGGCCCGCCGCCGCCAGCAGGAACCGGACCTCCGTCCAGAGATATTTGCCCGTCCAGCGGGCAAGCCTCTGCCGCACCGACTCCACAGACCTCCTCAGCAAAACGTGGAGAACCAGGCACCACATGGCGATGAACAGCAGCAGGCCCTGGGTTTTGTAGAAGGACTCGCTTTCCTCCACCTGCCGGGCGAGACGGTAAAAGGCACTGCTGGAATAGGTCCCGCCGTTTTTGTAGTCCACGCCGTAGTACCGCTCCGGCGTCTGCCGGACGGCCATGTAGACCGTCACGTCCTTCAGATCCTCGCTGACGGGGAAGTTGTCATAGCCGGGGACGAACCACCGGGACTCGTCGTTATACAATCCGTTCCCGTAGACGTCCAGCCCCTTGCCGTTCTTGATGATGGAGACCTTGCCGTCCTGAAAGGTGAGATAGAAGTTATAGTCCAACAGGGTCCTTGTCAGGAAAAAAGCCTTGCCCTCCGCCACGTTGGTATAGGTCTCCCCCTCCGCCGTCTCGATGAAGTAGAGGACGTTTTTCTCGTTCCGGTACGCCTCGTCCGGCTCCTTTTCCAATTCCTTCTCCTGCTCAGCCGGGAGAACAGACTCCAGCGTTCCCCGGTCCACCGTCACGGCTTCCGCAGCCTCGCCAAAGCCCCACCAAGTCCGAATGGCCTCCTGCTCCACCACCACCGCGCTGTTGTAGCCGCCGTCCCAGTAGTACGCCCCATCGTAGAAGTCCACCGCTCCCCCGGCTCCGATGGTCAAAAACTCCCGGAGATAGTGGGAAACCTCGTCCCGGAAGGCGTCCGTCTCCTGCCAGTCCCACTCCCACCGGGGAGAGGGGTCCCGCTCCCAGGCGATCCGGTTCCCCAGGGCCCCCAGGGCGGAGAGGGCCAGCGTCATCCCCAGGAAGAAGGCCAGAAGACCCGCCGTCCCCTTCACACGCACCCAGCTCCAATGACGCTTTGCCGCCGGGGAAAGCGCCTTCCCGGCTTCCGCCGGAGCTGGCTCCGGGCCCAGCATCCGCTGGACCTCCTCAATCCAGTCGTTATCCATGCGGTTCCATTTTGTATCCAATGCCCCACACCACCTTAATGTAATCTGGCTCCTTGGGATTCAGCTCGATCTTCTCCCGAATGCGGCGGATGTGGACCATCACCGTGTTCTCACAGAGATAGGCGTCCTCGTTCCACACCCGGCGGTAAATTTCCTCCGCGGGAAACACCTGCCCGGGGTGCCGGATCAAGAGGTCCACAATCTTCGTCTCCGTGGGGGTGAGCTTCACCTCGTCCCCGTCGGCTCGGAGGATCCGCCCGGCGGGGTCGTAGCTAAGCCGCCCGTTGACAATGAGGCCCTGCCGCCTCTCGGCGTTCACATCGCCGAGAGAGGTGTACCGCCGGAGCTGGCTCCGCACCCGGGCGATGAGCTCCTGGGGGTTGTAGGGCTTGGTGACGTAGTCGTCGGCCCCCATGGAAAGGCCCAGGATCTTGTCCGTGTCCTCGCTTTTGGCGGAGAGGACGATCACCGGCAGGTTCCGCCTCTCCCGGATGCGGAGCAGAGCGGAGAGGCCGTCCAGCTTCGGCATCATCACGTCGATGAGGATGAGCTTCACCGCCGGGTCCAGGCACGCCTCCAGGGCCTGGAGCCCGTCGTAGGCCCGGCGGACCTGCCAGCCCTCCCGCTCCAGGGTGATGGCGATGGCGTTCACGATTTCCGGGTCGTCGTCCACAACTAAAATGCATTCGTTCATAGCAGGCTTCCTCCCTTGAGCTGCATATAGGATAGCAGGCAAATCTTACGAACGGCTTGACAAAATTCTTAAGAATTTCTTACGATTAAAAAAGAAAAAGGAAAGGACGGTTCAAAGATGGAAAACATTCTGGAAATCCTCTATGACCTGCCGCGGGAAAAAATCCACGGGCAGGAGCCGCCCTTCATCACGGCGGCGCGGGTCCGAAAGGAACAGCTGGACCGGCTCACCGCCTCCATGACGGAGGAACAGCAGGAACTGCTGGACGCGTACCTGGGCGCAAGAGACCGGGTCGAGGGCATGATGGACTTTGACCGCTTCCGGTTCGCGTTCCATTTCGGGGCGCAGCTTGGCGGAGCTGATACAGGGCGGGAAAGAGGTGCTGTGAGGAAATCCGGGTTGCATGACCGGACGGGACCGGAACGCGCACGCAATGAGAGGACTGCCGCACGGCAGTCCTCTCGTTCTCCCTTTCCCCGGTCACTCCAGTTTCCGCACAAAGTTCCCGAAGACCCGGACCCGCTCCTGGACGGTGACGAAGGCGTGGTCGTCCCGGGCATGGACGGCGTGGAGCAGCTCTTCGATCTCAAACTTGGAAAGGCACACCACCAGCACGTGGAGCCCCTTGCCGCTGTAAGCTCCGGTGCCCTCCCAGTAGGTGACACTGCGGCCCAGCTTCTCGATGATGAAGCGGCCCAGCTCCTTCTCGTCCTCCTTGGTGAAGATCATGGCCTGGACGTTGACGTTTTGCTGGTGCATCCGGTCCAGCACCATGGCGGAGAAAAAGTTGTAGATGACGGAGTATATGGCCACCTCCGGCACGAAGAGAATCAGGCAGACGGCGTAGAGGAAGAAGTTGACCGTCAGGGAGAATTTCCCCACGGTGAAGCGGCTGCCCCGCTTGCTCAGGCAGAGCCCCACGATGTCCAGGCCGCCGCCGCTGCCGCCGCAGGTCAGCACGATGCCGCTGGCGGTGCCCACGATGATGCCCCCCAGCAGGCAGGAGGTGAGGTAGTCGTCCACAATGGGGAGCGACGGCGAGGGGATGATGCTGTAGAAGAAGGAGAAAGAGACGGTGCAGGCGATGGTCTTGAAGGTCATCCGGGGCCCCAGGGTTTTCCAGCCCAGCAGCAGGATGGGGATGTTGCTGAGAAAATAGAGGACGCCGGCGATGTCCGCCTCCAGGCCCAGGGTGTTGTGGAGCAGGGTGCGGATCAGCTGGCAGAAGCCCATCAGGCCGCCGGAGTACAGGCCCAGCGGTACGATGAATAAGCGGAGGGCCAGGGCCACCACGCCCTCCCCCAGCATGGCGGCCGCCAGCCGCAGCCAGCGGTGGTGCAGGGAATTGTACATCATATCCTTCATATCGTTCCTCCCGGTCCGGCGGCTTTGCCGGCCTCACCCGTGCGCCCCGGCATTTTCCGGGGCGGCCGTTTGTCTGTTGAAAATGCTGGCTATGATTATAGACGCTTCCGGAGGAATCCGCAAGGGAAAAAGCGGGACAGAATGGACGAAAACCCAGGAAAATCCTGGGTTTTCCCGTGGAAAATCTACAAAGCGTAGCGCAGGCACCGGTACAGCCGGTCCCGGGCCCGCCGGAGGGTCCGGGAGACGGTGGAGCGGTTGAGCCCCAGCTCCTCCGCAATCCGGGGAATGGTCATCCCCTGGTCGTAGTAGAGCTCCAGCAGCTGCCGCT
Organism: uncultured Oscillibacter sp.; assembly: GCA_910583695.1. Classification (GTDB taxonomy): domain Bacteria; phylum Bacillota; class Clostridia; order Oscillospirales; family Oscillospiraceae; genus Oscillibacter. Next base: position 733 of record CAJTZL010000057.1, on the reverse strand, counting down.
GTCGGGGGGTCAGCTCCCGCTCCCGGGCCTGCCGGAGGTTCCGCCGGAGGCGCTCCAGCCGTTCGCTGTTGTCCCCGGCGTTTTGCCGGGTCCAGACCGTCAGGTCCCCGATCCACTCGCTGGCCCTGGTGTCAAAGGTTCTCTTTCCGCGCGTACTTCTCATGGCTTTGATGGCTCCTGTCGTAGTAATGGGCGGTCAGGGCCGCCAGCTCCCGGGCCTCCCGCCAGAGGGGGGACAGCTCGTCAATGCGGCGGCGGAGGCGGAAGGCCTCCTCCGGGTCCTCCTGGGCCCGTTCCAGCGTCCGCAGCTCCACGATGCGCCCGTGGATGGCGGCGGCGCTGTCCCGGTAGGAGACGGACATCTCCAGAAGGGTCATGGCCGCGCCTCCCTTCCCAGAATCTCCCGGCAGGGGGCCAGCTCCCGCCGGGCCAGATCGGGGAGGCACGCCCCGCAGGCCAGATGGCCGCTGCAGGCCCAGTACTCCTCGCCCCGGAGAATTTCCCGGCCGCACAGGGTGCAGCGGAGGGTCCCCCTCCCGGGACGGCGCTTGGTTCTCATCATGTAAATCCTCTCCTTTGAAAAAACCGTGAAAACAGGAAAAATTTTTGTTGACAAATGGGAAACGGTCTGCTAGAATAGGCAATGCTGTTGGAACTGCTGGTGTAGCTCAGTTGGTAGAGCAGCTGATTTGTAATCAGCAGGTCGGGGGTTCGAGTCCGTCCACCAGCTCCA
>CAJTZL010000056.1 GCA_910583695.1 uncultured Oscillibacter sp. | reverse complement strand
TGCGGCAAGACCACCACCCTCCGCGTGGTCTCCGGCCTGGAAAAGCCCCAGAACGGCATCATGACCATCGACGGAGTGGAAATGATCAATGCCGACGATGCCTACTACGCCGAACCCAGCAAGCGCGGGCTGAACCTCGTGTTCCAGTCCTACGCCCTGTGGCCCCACATGACGGTCTACAACAACATCTCCTTCGGCCTGAAAATCCAGAAGATGAGCCATGACGAGATCGATCGCCGGGTCATGGACTCCCTGCGGATGATGCGCATCGACATGTACAAGGACCGCTATCCCACGGAGCTCTCCGGCGGCCAGCAGCAGCGCGTGGCCATCGCTCGTGCCGTGGCCTCCAGCCCCAAGCTGCTTCTCCTCGACGAGCCCCTGTCCAACCTGGACGCCAAGCTCCGCATTGACATGCGTTCCGAGCTCCAGCGCCTTCACAAGGAACTGGGCACCACCATCATCTACGTCACCCACGATCAGGTGGAGGCTCTGACCATGTCCACCAAGATCGCCCTGTTCAAGGCCGGCGAGCTGAATCAGGTGGCCACTCCCATGGAGCTCTACAACAACCCCATCGACCTGGAGGCCGCCGACTTCATCGGCAACCCCCGGATCAACCTGGTTCCCGGCAGGGCCGAGATGAAGAACGGCCAGCTGGTGGTCAAGAGCGAGCTGGGCGGCCATACCTTCGCCGCCGAGCACCTCACCAACGAGCAGAGGCCCTCCAGCGGCGAGTTCGACTGCGTGCTGGCGGTCCGGCCCGAGCAGATTCTCATCTCCCGGGAGCCCGTGGAGGGTGCCCTCCCCGTCACCGTCTACGCCAGCCAGCCCGCCGGTTCCGAGACCATCGTCACCCTGAAGGCCGGTCAGGATGAGTTCCTGTCCAAGGAGATCGGTCAGGCCCACTACGCCATCGACCAAAAAGTCTGGGCCATCATTGACCAGGACAAAATCAACGTGTATAATAAGGAGACCACCCGGCTAATCAAGCGCTCGGTCTAAGCACTTCCCTCCTTCCTCCCGGATAGGCAAAGAGGCGCATCCCCGGCGGCGGGCCCGCCGCCGGGGTACGGGCTGACTTCCCGTTTTCCGCCCCCTTGGCTATACATATTCCCGCATCACTATTCCCCCAAAACGAAAGGAGAAGATCTGATGAAGAAGAAACTCTTTGCGCTGCTGATGGCCTTAACTCTGGTCCTCAGCCTGGCCGCCTGCGGCGGCGACAAGGGCGGCGACACCCAACAGGGTGGAGACACTCAGCAGTCCGGCGATACCCAGCCCTCCGGCGAAGGCGATGCCGCCAGCACCCTGCCCATCGGCTATGATATGGAAACCGATACCAATAACTACGGCCCGTACTATGACGAGTGGAGCGACATGACCGACGAAGAGCTCTACGAGATGGCGAAGCAGGAAGCGGCGGACGGCCACAAGGAAATCACCGTCTACGCCACCTCCTCCAAGATGCTGAAGGCCGAGGAGCCCTTTGAGAATATGTATCCCGAGCTGGATCTGGTGGTGGCCGACCTGGACTCCGACGAGGTTCTGAGCAAGGCCCAGATCGAAAATGAAACCAACAACATCACCGCCGACGTCCTGCAAACCAAAGACGTCAACGGCGAAGTCTTCCACGAGTACTATTCCAACGGCGTCATCGAGCCCTTCTATCCCCGGGACATCTGCACCCACATCGCCGAGGAGAACCTGAAGTACAGCTATCCCCTGTACTCCTCCCAGTCCTTCTGGTACTACAATACCGCGGCGTTCCCCGATGGCCAGCCCATCCAGAGCTGGTGGGAAATCATTGAAAAGGACGATGCCGGCAACCAGAGATTCGCTCTCTATGCCAAGGAAATCGGCCAGGAGACTGCGTACCTCTCCCTGTTCGCCAGCTTCATCAACAATGCGGACGAAATGGCCCAGTCCTACAAGGACACCTATGGCAAGGACCTGGAGTACACCTACGACGCTTCCAGCTTCGCCTTCGAGGTTCCCGAGAACAACGCCGGTGTGGAGTACCTGTGGCGCTTCACCCAGGCCAAGATGACCTTCATCGGCGACGGCGACGAGCTGGTGCTGGCCGTTCATAACTCCACCGCCGACCGTCCCGCCCTGGCCCTGGCCTCTGCCGGCAAGATCGAAAACCGGGATGAGTCCGGCTATGACATCGCTTGGTGCATCAACCTCAGCCCCTACACCGCCCTGCTGAACACCGAATCCATGTTCGTGGTCAAGGGCTGCGACAACCCCGCCGGCGCCCGCCTCTTCATCCGCTACATCACCGGCGGCGCGGACTGCCAGAGCGGCGGCCTGAAGCCCTTCACCAAGATGGGCAACTGGCCCCTGCGCGACGACTTCGTCGACGAGAAGAACCCCGCCAAGCTCTCTGAGCTGGGCGCCCGGGCCAACGATCTGGTTTCCATCTACAACATCTATCCCGACGTGCAGGATATGTGGATGTACTGGCTGAACCAGAGCCCCAACAAGTAATTCGCCGCGTTTTTACAGCTGCGCTGAGCGGGCGGCCATCCGGCCGCCCGCCCTTTCTCAAAGAAGCTGTATTCACAGGTGAGAAACGGCTTCCCGCCTGTGAATACAGCTTCTGAACACTTAAGGAGGACTCCCATGGCAAATCCCATCCGGCAAAAAGAAATCGACGAGAGGATCGGCAAGTTCGCCGACAAGTTCTGGGGCGCATTCCAGATGACGGAAAACGGCAGGGTGAAAAGCACAATCCTGCTCTACTCCTTCTGTCTCTGCTGGGTCCTGCTGGCCCTCTACGGAGGCTGCTTCGCCCTGATCAATCCCTGGCTGAACACCCTCTTGACAGCGTCCGCAGCCCCCCTCTGGCTGATCAACCTGATCGAGGCCCTGGTCCCCGCCGTCGCCGGGACGGCCGTCGCCTCCCTGGTGTGGCTGCTGCCCGGCGACAAGCGCCTGCTTCCCGCCGGCTACGTCTGGCTGACGCTGCTGCTGCTGGCCTGCCTGATCGCCCTGCTGATTCTCATGGGCTGGGAGAGCGCCGGACTGGTCCTCCAATTCTTCGGGATGTTCGCGCTGGCCCCCCTGGTGCTGGGCCTGGGCTCATCCCTCCTGGCGTATTATCTATACTGGAAAAAAAGGCCCCCTGCCGGAGACCCGGCAAGGCCTTGGAAAAGGCAGTGAGAATTTATGATTGATACCGTATTGTTTGACATGGGCGGGACCCTGGAGGATATCTTCATCGACGAGGCCAGCAAGAAGGCCTCCGCCGAGGGCGTTCTCCGCATCCTGGCGGCCCACGGCCATCCCCTGTCCCTGGACATCCCTGCCGCCATCCAGGCCTTTGCCGACGGCTGGGACCGTTACGCCGCCTACCGCGGCCCCACGAACCGGGAGCTGAAGCCCGAGGAAATCTGGGGCAACTACATTCTGACGGAGCTGGGCCTGGACTTTGACACCGTGAAGCCCTTCTCCGAGGAGCTGGCCCACATGTGGGAAGTCACCCACTACCACCGCCGGCTCCGCCCCAAGGTGAAGGAGATGCTGGAGGGGCTGAAGGGCCTGGGGATGAAGCTGGGCGTCATCAGCAACACCGCCGCCCTCTATCAGGTTTTCCGCACGCTGGAGGAATACGGCATCCGGGATTATTTCCAGGACGTGACCCTTTCCTCCGTCACTGGCTACCGCAAGCCGGACCCCAACATCTTCCTGGTCTCCCTGAATCAGGTCCGCTCCGATCCCAAGACCTGCGCCTACGTGGGAGACACCTACTCCCGGGACGTCATCGGCCCCCAGAACCTGGGCTTCGGGGCCACCTTCCACATTCACTCCTTCCTGACCCAGTCCCGGGACGGCGATGTTCCCAAGGACGTCCGGGCCACCTACACCATCCAGGATATCTACGAGGTCTACACCATTCTGAAAGAACAAGCGTGCTGAAAGGCGGCGGAGTATGTATACATTCAATCACTTCAATTTCAACGTCACCGACCTGGAGCGTTCCCTGAAATTCTACAAAGACGCCCTGGGCCTCTCCCCGGTCCGCCGGAAGGAAGCGGAGGACGGCAGCTATGTGATTGTCTTCCTGGGGGACCGGAAGACCACCTTCCGCCTGGAGCTGACGTGGCTTCGGGACCATCCTCAGAAGTACGACCTGGGGGAGTGCGAGTTCCATCTGGCCCTCAAGGCCCCGGATTATCAGGCGGCCTACGCCAAGCACAAGGAGATGGGCTGCGTCTGCTTTGAGAATCCCGCCATGGGCATCTATTTCATCACCGACCCGGATGGGTATTGGATTGAGATTATCCCGTAACATGAGCCGCCAGCCCAAAGAGGCTGGCGGTTTTTCCTTTCCTGTAGTAGAATGGCCTTATCCGAAACAGGCAGGAGGAAGCCATGGTCAGAAAATCTTCCAAGCTGTCCCCCCAGCAGCGGAACCGGAAGCACCGCAAGGAGCGCCGTGCCCGGGAAAAATCTCTCAACGCCCACCTGAGCGAAGTCTCCCGGCGGAAGTGGGAAAACCAGTTCGGCCCGCTGGAGCGGAGCCTGTCTCTGCGCGCCGTCTCCCGTCCCCCGGCATTCCCAAGAACCGCTGAGCAGCTGAGAGCGGAAATGCAGACGCAGATGCAGACGAAAGCCGAGCGGGAAGCGCTTCTGAACCGCTGGTGGCTTAAAGGCGCCCGCTGGCGGAAGCTGTTCGGCCTGGATGAGCCGGAGGACCCCAATGCCCGGGAGCTGCTCATGTTCCTCTTCACGTTCTGCCTCGCCGCCCTTTATGCGGGCGTTCTCTATCTTCTGGGATACCTGCCCGGCCTTCTGCGGGCAGTTTTAGGGGGATGGTTCGGGGAGACGGCCCGGACACTCCTCCATGCCTCACTCTGGGGGAATGTTCTTTTTCTTCTCTGGGCCGTCCTGGGCCTGCCGCTTGCAGTCTGGACAACGCTGTTTTTCTGTTTCAATCTGGAGGAAAAATCCACCAAAACCGTCCACTCGCCTTTCTGGCTCTGCCTTCTGGCCGTGGGATTCATGGTGGTGCTTCCGTGGGGAATTGCCAGTCAGGATTACCCCGCCTCGGCTGTCCGCGGCTGCCGGACGGACCTTGCCGTCCTGAAAACCGGAGAGACGGAGCTCTACACCGGAGCCCTCCACAGCGTCAGCCGCTTCGCAAGCGGTCCGGGCGTGGATCTGGACCAATCCGCCTTTTACCAGCTGGAATGCTACAGCCTTCACGGCGAGTCGGAATACGCCTCCACCTTCTACCTCTGGTGTCCCACCGGGCTTGCCCATTCCGCCGGTCTGCCTCCTTTCACCGGCTGGGAGCATAAGAACCATCCCCAAAAGTACTGGGTGACGTATCTTCCCAACACCCGGATTGTAACGGACATCCGGCCCCTGGCGTAAACGGGACCGCCGCCCCGAAACGGAGCGGCGGTCCTTTTTTGCGGTTCATCCCAAAGCCACACCCACAACCAGAAATACCAGCGTCAGCAGGAAGAAATATAAAATCAGCTTCCACACATACCGAATCCATTTGTCGTAGGGCACATGGCCCAGGGCCAGGGCCCCCATCACCACCGCCGCCGTGGGGGTGATGATGTTCACAAGGCCCGAAGCGGACTGGAAGGCCGTCACCACCAGATCGCCGCCCACCCCGGCAAAGCGCCCCAGGGGAGCCATCACAGGCACCGACAGGGTCGCCAGGCCCGAGGAGGAGGGAATCAGCACCGTCAGGGGCAGATAGAGCAGATACACCAGCAGGACGAAGCTGACGGGCCCCGTTCCGGAGAGGGCCTTCTCACCCCAGTGGAGAATGGTCCCGGTGATCTGCCCGTCGTTCATCAGCACGGTAATGCCCCGGCTGATGCCGATGATCAGCGCCACCCCCAGAAGGTCCGCGCAGCCCGCCACATAGGTCTCGGAAATCTCCTCCTCCCCCATGCGGTCAATGAGGCCGATCACCACGCCGCCCACCAGGAACAGGGCGCTGAGCTCCGGGAACCACCAGCCCAGAACCGGCAGGGGCAGGCCCATCTCGTCGAAGGGAATCACGCCGTAAATCATAATCAGGAAGGTCAGGGTAAAGATCGCCATGATGACCTTCCGCTTGGGCGTGAACTCCACCAGCTTTTCCATGTTGGCCTGAATCTTCCCCGCGCCCACGCCCACCACGGACCGGGAGGGGTCCCTTTTCACCCGGGCGGCATAGGCCATGACGAACCAAATGGCCGCCCCCTCGAACACGACCCACTGCAGAGCCCGGAGCAGGATGCCGTCCCCCAGGGACACCCCGGCAAAGCCCGCCGCGATGCCTGTGGCAAAGGGGTTGACGGTGGAGCTGATGATGCCCGCCCCGGCCCCCAGGAGGATGACGGAGATGCCCACCACCGCGTCATAGCCCGCCGCCAGAAAGACGGGAATCAGCAGGGGATAAAAGGCCATGGTCTCCTCCCACATGCCATAGGTGGTTCCCCCCAGGCCAAAGGCGATCATCAGAATGGGGATGAGCCATTTCTCCTTTCCCCCCAGGCGCTGGATAATCCGGCCCACGCCGGCGTCCACCGCCCCGGTCTTCATGACCACGCCCAAAAAGCCGCCCACCATCAGGATGAACACGCACACGTCCACCGCGTCATAGAACCCGGCGAAGGCGGCCTTCAACACCGCTCCCGCTCCCTGGGGGCTCTGGGCCACGGCGTGGTAGGTCCCGGCCACCGGAGTCTCGTTCACGTATTGGTAGGCCCCTGCCGGAACCAGCCAGGTGCACAGGGCCACCAGAATAATCAGCAGGAACAGAATGGTGTATGCCGTAGGCATACGGAATTTTGCTCGTTCCAAAGGGATCTCCCCCCTTTATTTCCCGATGGTAGCCACCAGGACGGCCTTGATGGAGTGCATCCGGTTCTCCGCCTCGTCGAAGACCACGCTGTGGCGGCCCCGGAAGACCTCGTCCGTGACCTCCCGGATGTCCACGCCCTTGTCCTGCCACTCCTTGGCCAGCTTGGTCTCAAAGTCGTGGAAGGAGGGCAGGCAGTGCATATAGAGCACGTCCGGATTCCCCGTGGCCTTCATGGTCTCCTCCGTCACCCGGAAGGGGGACAGCAGCTCCGCCCGCTTGGGAATCAGCTCCTCCTCGCCCATGGAGGCCCAGATATCGCCGTAGATCATGTCCGCGCCCTTGAGGCTTCCCATATCGTCGGTGATTTCAATGAGGCCGCCGTTCTTTCTGGCCTCGGCAAAGACCCGCTTCACCAGCTCCTGGTCCATCTGCCTGGCCAGCTCCTGGGCCCCCAGGCCCACGAAGTGCATGCCCATCTTGGCCGCGCCGATCATCCAGGCGTAGCACATGTTGTTCCGCACGTCGCCGGGGAAGACCACCTTCATCTTGTTCAGGGGCTTGGAGCAGTGCTCCTCCAGGGTCATCATGTCGGCAAGAATCTGGGTGGGGTGGTCCCAGTCGGTGAGGCCGTTCCAGACAGGAACGCCGGACCACTTGGCCAGGTCCTCCACCACCTGCTGGGCATAGCCCCGGTACTCGATGCCGTCGAAGAAGCGGCCCAGGACCTTGGCGGAGTCCTCCAGGGACTCCTTCTTACCCATCTGGGAGCTGCCCGCGTCCAGGTAGGTGACGTGAGCCCCCTCCTGGGTCGCGGCGACCTCAAAGGAGCACCGGGTCCGGGTGGAGGTCTTCTCAAAGAGCAGTACGATGTGCTTGCCCTTCAGGGCGGGCTCGCAGACGCCGGCGCGGCGCTTGGCCTTCAAGTCGTGGCCCAGGTCCAGGAGATAGCGGATTTCACCGGGGGTAAAATCCTCCAGGGTTAAAAAGCTGCGGCCTTTTAAATTCAATGCCATGTTGCATTACCTTCCTTTGCTATTCTAAATTTCTCCCCTGAGGGGAGGGCTGATACTCGCCCTTCGGGCGGGGGAACCTTACGGGTCCTCCCGCCAGAGCGGCATGCTCATGCACCGGGGCCCGCCGCGCCCGCGGCTCAGCTCCGCACTGGGGATGGCGTGGACCTTGATCCCCGCCTCCTCCAAGGAGCGGTTGGTCACGTAGTTCCGGGAGTAGACCACCACCTCCCCGGGGGCAATGGCCAGGGTGTTGCTCCCGTCGTTCCACTGCTCCCGGGCCGCATCCACCTCACTGCCCCGGCCGCACTCGATGAGCGTCACATGGTCCAGACCCAGGTGCTCCTTGAGGATGTCCTCCAGCCGGCCGTCCTCCTGGGTGATCTTCATTTTCCGGTTTTCGTCCAGCTCCATGACAAACACCGTGATGCTGGAGAGAATGTTGGGGTGCACCGTGAACTTGTCCCGGTCCACCATGGTGAACACCGTGTCCAGGTGCATGAAGGACCGGCTCTTGGGAATGTTGAAGGCCAGAATCTTCCGGAAGCTGGTCCGGCTGTAGGTCAGCACCGCCTCCGCCAGAGTGTCGATGGAGTCCCCCTTGGTTCGCTGGGAGATGCCCACCCCCAGCACCTGGGGACTGAGAATCAGGATGTCCCCGCCCTCCAGAGAGGAGACCTCTCCCCGGTCGTACCACCGGGGAGCGTGCCGATACTCCGGGTTGTGCTGGAAGATGAATTTGCCGAAGAGGGTCTCCCGGTTCCGCGTCTCCGTCAGCATCTTGTGGATGGACACGCCGGTGCCGATGGTGGCGAAGGGGTCCCGGGTAAAATAGAGGTTCGGCATGGGGTCCACCACGAAGGGATACCCGTCCCCGGCGGCGGACAGGAGGTCCGCCAGCTTCTCGCTCTCCCCGTGGAGCTGGCTCTTCCGCACGCCGGCCATCATGGTGGAGACCATCTGCTTGTCCGGCATCTTCCCCAGATACTCTCCCAGCAGCACCCGGCACCGCTGGTCCTTGATGCCCGCCTCGTCCAGGAACTGAATCACCAGCTCCTTGCGGACCTCGTCGCTGGTAATGGAATTCACCACCAGATCCGTGAGGTAGACCACCTCCACGCCCTGCTGGCGAAGGCACTCAGCAAAGGCGTCGTGCTCCTTCTGGGCCTCCCGGAGATAGGGGATGTCGTCGAACAAAAGCCGCTCCAGATATTCCGGCATCAGGTTTTCCAGCTCCTGGCCGGGGCGGTGGAGCAGGACCTTTTTCAGCCGCCCGATCTCGGAGGTGTTATGGATTCCCGTTTCCAAATGGGCTCACTCCTTTTGCGTTCAAATCGTTGGGTGATGTTAGGGTCCCTGGTTTTCCCGGTTTCATGCGCGGCGGTGGAAATTACCAGCGCCGGAAGCCGCCGGAAATTTTTAAATGTTCTTTGTCTCACGACGGTGGAACTGCGCCGGCAATTCTGCTATACTGTCCATAATCGGGGTGTGACTGCCATGGCGGGCAGGCCCTTGGAAACGGAGCGGCCCCTCCGGGGACACCCTGGAGGAGCTGACAAACAACGTGGGCCTGATTCACCGGCCCCTGCATGAAGGAGGTTCTCATCCATGCTGATTTCAAAATTTGACACGGCGGGCATAGAGGAAAAGCTGACCGCCCTGCAAGCCCGGTATGGGCTTGTCCTGCCAGAAGAATACCACGCGTTTCTCCGCAAATACAACGGCGGTGAAACGCCGGAGACCGCCTTCCGGCTGGCGGGCATCTCCTCGGACCTGCGGGGCTTTTTCGGGCTGGGGACCTCCGTTGAAGCCTTTGCGCTGGAGCGCCGCTTTGATCATGACGCTCTTTCCGCCTTGGTCTCCAAGGGCCTGTTTCCCATCGGCAAAAATGTATTTGGCGATCTTTTGTTCATCCGTACAAGCGGGAGAAAGTCGGGAGAAATTCTATTCCAGTACCACGACCAGGGCAAACAGTCCAACAAGCTGGCAAACTCCTTTCAGGACTTCACGGCCCAATGCATCAGCAAGCCGCTGAAGCCCTGCCGTTCCATCGAGGAACGTATCGCAGTCCGAAGAGCCGCCGGGATGCCGGACCCTCCTCCCGCCATCGTTCAGGAGTGGCAGCTGGAAATCGACCGGCGTGCGCGCATCCATCAGGAGGAACTGAGCCTGTAAAACCGGCGGCGGCTTCTCACGAAGCCGCCGCCAGTTCTTCCGCTTCTCCGGCATGTTCCCCGCCGTCCTCTCCGTTCTCCCCCTTTTCCAGCAGCACCGCCGCCAGCCGCTCCGCGAAGAGCCGTCCCGCCAGCACCGCCTCCTCCGGGGAGTTCCCGGCGGCTCCCACCTCCAGCAGCAGGGACCCCGTGGAGGCATGCTGATTATACCGGGAGTTCCGCAGCAGCACCGGCCGCATCAGCGTGGGATAGTGCTCCAGAATATCCTGCTGCACCGCCGCCGCCAGCCGCAGATTTTCCAGCCAGTCCGGATGCTCCAGGCCGCTGCCGTCGCTGCCCATCACCAGGGACATCTGAGCCGGGACGCCCACGCCCTCCACCTCCGACACCGCCTTGTACTGGTTTCCCTGGCCGTCCTCGATGGCGTCCCGGTGGACATCCAGGATGAAGCGAATGGAGGGATAGCGCTCCAGGTGTTTCCGGATGGCGGCCAGGGCCCGGTCATAGGCCCCGGTGTAGCTGGGATAGTCGTAGAGCGTCCGGTCATGGAGGACGGAAATCCCCGCCTCCCCCAGAACCTCCGCCATCTCGTCCCCCACCCGCACCACGTTGTAGCGGTAGTCCGTGGTCCGGTAGTCCCCGGACCAGACGATTCCCTCCGTCCCCGGGACGGGGGTATAGGCTTCGCTGCCATGGGTGTGGAGAATCAGCACCTGGGGCTCCCCCTCCCCCAGGGCGGCGGCAAAGGGCTTCTGGAGCTCCGAGACGGACAGCTCATGGCTGGTGGAATTGCTGATGTACACCCGCCCGCAGACGGTGTATCCGCTGGGGTCCGTGGGAATCAGCGTCTTGGCGGGAACGCCGTTGTCCGCCGCCGCCGGGGCCGCGGGCTCCACCGGGGTCTCCTCCACCGGGGCCCGGACGGGGGCCTGGGTCTCCCCGTCCTCCTCCGGCGGCTCCTGCCGCTCCAGGGCCTGGAGCTCCGCCACCTCCCCCCGGGCCGCCAGCAGCAGCGGGGACTCCCCGATGGTCAGCGCCGCCGCCGGGGACAGGCCGTCCCCGGACCACAAATCCCCCAGCTCCCAGCGGAGCATCCGCTCCGGCAAAGCCTCCGCCAGGGCGGAGAAGGCCGCCGCCGCGCTGTCGCTCCCGGCGGTGACGGCGGCGGCCCACAGCGTCCCCGCCGCCAGAAGGGCCGCCTCCACCCGCCGGAGGACCCTGATCAGAGTTTTCTTTTGTTTCATATCCGCTCACCTCTGGGACAACCTATGTCCGGCGGGCGGGAAATATGTCAGTCTTGCAATCCCGCCCCATTCAGTATATACTTGGATACGAATGACAGCCTTGGCAAAGACCCGATTCCACAAAAGGAGCTGAACTCAGTGACAAGAACCCAGCTCGCCGGTGGCGTGTTCCTCACGTACCTCCCGGCGAAGAAATTCAAGACAAGCCTCCTCTCCGCCCAGTTCGTGGTTCCCCTGAAATGGGAAACCGCTTCCGCCAACGCCCTCCTGGACTCCATTCTCCGCCGAGGCACCGTCTCCTGCCCGGACATGGGAGCCCTGGCCCAGCGTCTGGACCAGCTCTACGGCGCCCGGATCGACGCCACCATCCGCAAGAAGGGGGAGTCCCAGTGCGTGGGCTTCGTGGCCAGCCTCATTGACGACAGCTTCGCCCCCGGGGGCGAACGCCTGCTGGAGCCCGCGGCCAGCCTCCTGGGAGAGCTGATCTGTCATCCCGTCACCCGGGACGGCCTGTTCCTGGAGGAGTACTTTGAAAGCGAGAAAACCAACCTCATCGACGCCATCCGCAGCATCCTGAACGACAAGCGCTCCTATGCCGACAGCCGCCTCCTCCAGGAGATGTGCACCGGGGAGCCCTACGGCGTGCCCCGCCTCGGCAACGAGCAGATCAGCGCCGCCCTCCATCCCCAGCTGCTCTTTGATGCCTACCGGGAGCTGATCGCCTCCTCCCGGCTGGAGATTTTCTACAGCGGCAGCGCGGAGCGCTCCCGGGTGGAGGATGCCCTCCGCTCCGCCCTGGCGGACCTGCCCCGGAGGGACATCGCCCCCCCGCCGGAGCGGGCGCCCCACGTCCTGCCGGAGGAGCCCCGCTTCCTCACGGAGCGGCTGGACGTCACCCAGGGCAAGCTTGGCATGGGCTTCTCCTGCGGCAGCGGCGACGACGCCGCCCTGCTGCTGGGCAACACCCTCTTTGGCGGCAGCAGCAACTCCAAGCTCTTCCTGAACGTCCGGGAGAAGCTGTCCCTCTGCTACTACGCCTCCTCTCTCTTCCACCGGTACAAGGGGCTCATCACCGTCTCCTCCGGCATTGAGTTCGAGAACTACCAAAGAGCCTATGACGAAATCTGCGCCCAGCTGGAAGCCGTTCAGAAGGGGCGGCTGGAGGATTGGGAGCTGGAGGCCGCCCGGAGCACCCTGCTGAACGCCTACGCCTCTATGGGAGACTCCCAGGGGAAGCTGGAGAACTTCTACCTGGGACAGGCCGCCACCGGCCGGGACGAGTCCCCGGAGGATCTGGCGGACCAGGTCCGCGCCGTCACCCCGGAGCGTATTTTTGCGGCCATGGGCACGGTGAAGCTGGATACCGTATACTTCTTACAGGGAAAGGAGGCGGAGACATGAAACCCGTTTTCTACGAACGCCTGGGCGAGACCGTCTGCTGCGAAACTCTGCCCAACGGCCTGGAAATCCGGGTGATTCCCAAGCCGGACCACGCCAAGAAATACGCCTTCTTCGCCACCCGCTACGGCGGCATGGACACCCGCTTCCACTTGAACGGCCAATGGCTGGACACCCCCGCCGGCATCGCCCACTATCTGGAGCACAAGATGTTCGATACCAAGGAGGGCAACGCCCTTCAGGAATTGGCGAAAAACGGCGCGGAGCCCAACGCCTTCACCTCCAACGCCATGACCGGGTACTACTTCGACTCCACGGACCATTTTGACGAGAACCTGGAGATTCTGCTGTCCTTCGTCTCCATCCCCTACTTCACCCAGGAGAGCGTGGACAAGGAGCAGGGCATTATCGGCCAGGAGATCCGCATGATTGAGGACAACCCCGACTGGCAGATCTATGCCCGGCTGCTCCGGGCCCTCTATCAGGTCTCCACCGCCCGGACCTCCATCGCCGGAACCGTGGAGAGCATCTCCCACATCACGGCGGAGACACTCTACGACTGCCACAGGGCCTTCTACACCCCCTCCAACATGATCTTGACGGTGGTGGGCAATGTGGACCCGGAGAAGGTTGCCGATCTGGCCCGCCGCGTGCTCCCCCGGGAGGGCGGCCCGGTGATTCCCCGGGACTACGGCGACGAGCCGGAGACCCCCGCAAAGCGGGAGACCCGTCTGGCCATGGAGGTCTCCAGCCCCCAATTCCTGGCGGGCTACAAGTGCCGCCCGGTGCCGGAGGGGGAGGACCGCCTCCGCTGCATGATCCTGGGCGATCTGGCCTGCGACCTGCTCTTCGGCGAGTCCAGCCCCCTGTACCAGCGGCTCTACAGCCAGGGCCTCATCAACGCCAGCTTCGGCGGAGCCTATGAGCTGATGCCCGGCGCGGCCTTCCTCTACGCCGGCGGCGAGAGCAAGGAGCCCCGGGCCGTGGCTGCCGCCCTCCAGGAGGAGGCGGACCGCCTGCTCCGGGAGGGCGTGGACCAGGACTTCTTCCAGCGGACCCTCCGGGCCAGCTTCGGCTCCAACCTCCGGGGGCTGAATTCCTTTGAGAACATCGCCGTCTCCCTCACCGAGGGCTGCTTCGGCGGCTACGATCCCTTCCGCTTCCCCCAGGTCTTCGACTCCGTCACCCAGGAGGACGTGCTGGCTTTCCTTCGGGAGAATCTGGTCCAGGAGCGGTGGGCCCTGTCGGAAATCGTCCCCAAGGAGGCTTGATATGTCCGCACCTGAACTGACCGCGCTGAAAGACATGCCCATCAGCTTCCCGGGTCTTTTTGGAAGCTGGGAATGGAACCCGGACCCCATTGCCATCCACATAGGCCACGGAATTTACTGGTACGGCATCATCCTGGCCCTGGGCCTTCTGGCGGGGCTGCTGCTGTGCATGCGGCAGGCCAGGCGCTACGGCCTGACGGAGGACCACGTGCTGGACTTCGTCCTCTGGGCGGTGCCCTGCTGCATCCTGGGGTCCCGCATCTATTACGTCCTCTTCTATCTGGACCTCTACCGGGATGCCTCCGGGGCCCTGGACTGGAGCCGGGTCGTCGCCATCTGGGACGGCGGCATCGCCATCTACGGCACCGTCATCGCCGGGGCCCTGGCAGCCTTTCTCTTTACCCGATTCAAAAAGATTCCCTTCGGAGCCCTGGCGGATCTGGCGGTCATGGGACTGCTGCTGGGCCAGATCATCGGCCGCTGGGCCAACTTCATCAACCGGGAAGCCTTCGGCGGCCTGACGGACCTGCCCTGGCGGATGCGCCTTTGGACCAGCGCCGCCGAGTACGTGGAGGTCCATCCCACCTTTTTCTATGAGAGCCTCTGGAACCTCGTGGGACTGCTTCTGATTCTCTTCGTGGTCTCCAGAAGCCGCCGGTTCGACGGGGAGAACACCTGGTTCTACTTCCTCTGGTACGGCCTGGGTCGGGCCTGGATTGAGGGCCTGCGGACCGACAGCCTGTACCTCTTTGACTGGACCCTCTTCGGCCGGCCCATCCGGGTCTCCCAGGCCCTCAGCGCCGTCATGGTTCTCATTGCGGTCCTGGCCCTGTTCTACGAAATCAAAATCAAGCCGCACTCCCCCCAGGACCTGCTGGTGAACCGCGTGGCGGCGGAGGCCGCCCAGGCAGATATGGAACCGTCTCCCGCCCAGGCAGGCGGAGCGGCGCCCGCCGGAGGAGAGGCCCCTGCAAAACCGGAAGGAGGCTCCAATGGCAGTCCGGCTTGACGGCGCGGCCCTGGCCGCCAAACTCAAGGAGCGCATCCGGAGGGAGGCCGCCGCCCTGCCCACCCCCCCCATGCTGGCGGTGGTGCTGGCGGGGGAGGACCCCGCCTCCCTGGTGTACGTCCGGGGCAAGGAGCGGGACTGCGCCGAATGCGGCATCCGCACCCGGACCCACCGCCTCCCGGCGGAGGTCTCCCAGGAGGAGCTGCTGGTCCTGGTGGACACGCTGAATCGGGACGAGGACGTGGACGGCATCCTGGTCCAGCTTCCCCTGCCAATGGGCCTGGACTCCCGGCCCATTCTCCACGCCCTCTCCCCGGAGAAGGATGTGGACTGCTTCCATCCCCTGAACGCCGGGCTGCTGGCCCTGGGGGAGCCCCGCTTTCTCCCCTGCACCCCCGCCGGAGTCCTGGAGCTGCTGGACGCCTATGCGATCCCCATTCAGGGCCGCCGCTGCCTCATCCTTGGGCGCAGCCTCCTGGTGGGCCGCCCCCTGGCCCAGCTTCTCACCACCCGGAACGGCACCGTCACCCTCTGCCACTCCAAGACCCAAGACCTGCCCGCTCTGACCCGTCAGGCGGACATTCTGGTTTCCGCCGCCGGCCGTCCGGACCTCGTGACGGCGGACATGGTGAAGCCCGGGGCGGCGGTCGTCGACGTGGCCATGAACCGGGGGGCCGACGGCAGGCTCACCGGGGATGTGGACTTCCCGGCGGTGGAGTCCGTGGCGGGCTTCCTCACCCCGGTCCCCGGCGGCGTGGGCCCCATGACCCGGACCTGCCTGCTGCAAAATGTCCTCCGGGCCGCCCGATTCCGGCGGAACTGCTAAGGAGTTGCAAAAACGCTGGTTGGTTTCGCTGAAACCGGCCGGCGTTTTTTGTCACACCAACCAATTTTTTCCTCTTTTTTTCAGGAGCACATTGACTTTTTGCTCAGCTCTGGTATAATTAACGAAATATGTACAATATAAAGGGGCTCAGGTTATACACATTGCCCGCCCCGCCGCTCTGTAAGTGCAATCGAGGTGTTTTTTTGCTGGTAACAAGAGAAATGGATTATACGCTGCGCATCCTCCGGGCACTGCACCAGGACGGGCAGCTCTCCGCCGCCGCCGTGGCCCGAAAAGAGCATATGCAGAAGGCCATCACCTTGAAGCTGCTGAACCGCCTGCTGTCCGCCGGCATTGTGGAGAGCCGCCGCGGCGTCAGCGGGGGGTATTTTCTCAAGCGCCCCTGCGAGGAGCTGAGCATTTACGACGTCTTTCAGTCCATCGGCGAGCCGCCCCTCCTCAACCGCTGCCAGCGGGAGGGCTATTCCTGCGAGAACTTCCCCAAGGGCGGATGCGGCGTCTGCCGGGAGCTCAGCCGCATCCAGGGAACCCTGAACCGGGAGCTCCGGCGCATGCCGCTGAGCGATATTTTCTAGCGTATCCAGGCGTTGTCCGTTTCATATGCCACAACCGACCATTATGGGAAAAGGAGGCACCCAACATGCTGTATCAAACCACGCAGGCCCACGAAGATCTCCGGGCGAAGGTCCGGGAATTTGCGGAGGCCGAGATCAAGCCCATCGCCTTTCTGCTGGACAAGGAGAACCGCTTCCCCACGGAGGCGGTGAAGAAGATGGGAGAGCTGGGCCTGATGGGCCTGCCCTACGGCACGGAGTACGAGGGCGCGGGCTCCGACGCTCTGAGCTATGCCATCGCCGTGGAGGAGCTGGCCCGGGTGGACGGCGGCGCGGGGGTTATCCTCTCCGCCCACACCTCCCTGGGCACCTACCCCATTGCCGCCTTCGGCAATGAGGAGCAGAAGAAGAAATACCTCCCGGACCTCTGCTCCGGCCGGAAGCTGGGAGCCTTCGGCCTGACGGAGCCCAACGCCGGGTCCGACGCCGGCGGCACCGAGACCACCGCCGAGGACATGGGGGACCACTACCTC
>CAJTZL010000055.1 GCA_910583695.1 uncultured Oscillibacter sp. | reverse complement strand
TCTTCGCCCCCTGCCCTCCCCGGCCGTGCCAGCGGATCTCTACGATGTCTTTCATATACATCCTCCTTATTACTTTATTACTTTGCAGCACATGCTGTTGAAGGAAAATGAAAATCTGGTCAGAAACCGGCAAACCGACAGGCATTGTACACGCAGATCAAAACAATCATCAATTGCAAAATTATAAAAAGCCGCTCTGTTGTACGGGCAGAAATTTTTTTGCAGATATTTGAACCGAGTGTACCGCCTATGAAACCGGCCGAAACCATGAGGACCAGGTAGTGAAGAGAAATGTCAGGAACCGTTCCTTTCACAAAATAGGATATCAGGTTTGCTGCTTGAGAAAGTAAAATCATGTAAAGCGAGGTAGAAGCGGCGGTTTTCGTATCCATGGAAAAAGCAAAGTACAGTATGGCTAAATTGATTGGACCGCCGCCAATGCCAAGAAAAGAAGACAGAATCCCAACAAAACAGCCAATTGAGAAACAGGCCGCTGTGGATGCCACCGAATAGGACCGTATCCGCTTTCGGAGAAATGCGCTGTAAAGCAGCGTAATTCCTGTAATGATGCCTAAAGCGATTGCCTGAGCCATCCCGACAAGGCTGTCGTTTCCCGCTACGGCTTTTACAAGATGGAAAAGACCGTTCCCCAAGACACCGCCTAACGCAGCCCCGGCACCTAAAAAGCCGCCGATTCTCAAGTCAATCTGGTGCTGCTTTCGCTGGCGGATTACAGAAATAGATGACATGGCCAATACGGTGCAGCCGGAAAGGAAGCTGATCTCACTGACGCTTATGACGCCGAATGTGTCCAGCACTGGTTTTATCACAACGCCGCCGCCTATACCGCAAATTCCTCCTGCACACGAGGCGCATAAGCACACAAAAAATATGTAGAGCTCCAAAACAGCCTCCTTACCGAAACACTTATATGGTATATGGGGAGAATTTCCTGGCAGAAACTCTCCCCATAAGCTCTATACACCTTTGGCGAATTTTACCGCTGCTTCTGCAATCGTTTTATTCGGGTCGATCAAGGGAACGGAAAAGACCGAGTCTTCAAGGATCAGCGGGATCTCCGTGCATCCCATGATGAGCGCTTCCGCATTATGTTCGATGAGATATTGTGCGACCACTGCCGCTTCTGACACACAGCGTTCCGTGCGGCCATTGTATTTGAAGCCGTAGTCATGGTCAAAAATAGCGGACTGCATCCTGCTCTGCACATTCTCGGGCACTGGAATGATCTCAATGTCAAATTTTCTGCAGGATTTTCCATATACGTCAGCCTGCATAGCGGCGGTCGTCGCCATAATGCCGATTCGCTGGATTCCCGGGACCTTGCGCCTGGCCTCTAAAACGGCTTCGTCAATAATATGGAGGAAAGGGACCGCAACTGCCGATACCACCTCATCGTAAAAATAATGGGCGGTATTTGCACCGATTATGATCATATCCGCGCCTGCTCTGACAAGATTTTGCGCCACTTCGATCATTGCAGGCACCGGGCTTTCTGTTCCATGGAGGATGGCGTCTTGGCGGCTTGGCATCTTAGGATTACTGTCCATGATGATATGCAGATGTTCCGCGTCGCTTTTTGCGTGCGTGGCCTTTGTGATTTGCAAAAACAGGTCAGCGCCTGCTTCCGGTCCCATGCCGCCCATAATTCCGATGACTTTTTCTCGCATACGTTTACCTCCTATATGTATATTCACGCCGCTGTTGTGCCGCTTTTTTTCGCACGGCGGTTCTCACTGGCAGAGACCACTGCCGCAACTACTACAGAGCCTACGCAGTTTACAGTAGTAATACCCATATCCATGATGCTGAAAATTCCGGCCAGCAGGGCCACGAACTCAATTGGCATTCCCATCGTCTGAAGGAAAATCGTAGTCGCTACAATGATGCCTCCAGGAATCCCAGGGCTGCCTAACGTCATCAAAACGCCGGTCAAAATTGCGACGATCATGGTTCCGATGTTCATATCGATTCCCACGACCTCAGCCACAAAAATTGCCACAACGCCATACCACAAACCATTGCCGTCCATGTTCATGTTTGCGCCAAGGGGAATCGTAAGATCGGAGACCTCTTTTCGCAGGCCCAGGTTTTCTTCGGAGACCCGCATAGAAACCGGCATAGTGGCCGCGGTGGAGCAGGTGGAAAAGCTGGTGGTCCAGACGGGAGCGATATCTTTCCAGAAGGTAAGGGGGTTTTTATGCGTGCCCATCGCATAGAGGCCGCCATAAATGACAAAGGCGTGGATTGCCAGTCCCACGTAGATTGTCAGAATGAATTTTCCCAAGGGCCCGAGGACGTCCGTACCATAGGTGCCGGTCGTATTGGCCATCAGGCAGAACACGCCAATGGGAGTGAATTTCATGACCAAACGCAGAAAGCTCATGATATATCGGGAAATCAACCCAAAGCCGCCGATCAGCTTCGTCTGATCCTCCTCTTTCATAAACATGATGCCAATGCCCGAAATAATAGAGAAGGAAATGATATGCAGCATTGTCCCTTCCGCCATGGAACCGACGATGTTTGTTCCAAAGAAGTTGAGGATGATCTCCGAAAATGTAGGAGCCGCCTGCTCGGCCACCTCGCCGACCTCCGTCATGACAAATCCGTGCCCGGGGTTTATGACTAAAGCAGTCAGCAAGCCCACGGTGGCCGCCAAAAAGGTCGTGGTCAGGAAAATAACGATCAGTTTGATACCGATGCGGCCCAGTTTCTTGACGTCGCCCATACCGGCCACGGCCAAGACGATATTGCAGAAAATCAGGGGCACGACTCCGCATCGCAGCAGCCTGAGGAAGACCGTCCCAATAAAGCCGATAGCGGAGGCGCGGGGGCCGAGAAAGATTCCGAGAACTGCACCCAAGATCAGGCCAATCAGAACTTTTGTTGCAAATCCTAGCTTTTTAACGTTTGACATGTTACTACCTCCCATTTTTGATTATGCGGCATTTATCAATACAAGCGGAGAAAACCGCTTGGAATAGACAGCTCAGCAAAATAATATTCATAGAAATTGAATATTTATTCTTTTTTCGGCCCAAAAAGGGCAAAACAAAACTTCCGCAACAACTTTGCGGATAAATATAACAGTTTTGCAATTTTATACATTTAGTCAATCACTGGGCAACGTGATTTTTCCGTTTGTCACGGTAAACTGGCGGTTGCCGGGATCATAGTCCGCACTGATCTGAACGTTCTTTCCATCAATCAGACGGCGATTGAACATGACGACCTTTCCCTGGTAAAAAGCGGTCAGATCAAAGCACATGCCGACAATATCCTTTTTTAAAATGATCAGCTGTACGCGAGTATCTTCCAGCCCCAAAAGCTGCTTGTCTTCCGTTGAGAGCAATACAGGCCGCGCCTCAATGTGATACGAGTCAAAACGGATGCCGTTTGCCTGCTCCAGGTATTCATATACGGAAATGATATTCAGGTTCTGTTTCAAAAGATCCTTTGCCCAGCCTGGTGCAATATAATTTGCCTCCAGAATCAAGGGATGGTTTTTGATGTAGCGGACCCGCCTGATTTTGCAAAAGTTTTCTCCACCTTCTTCAAAATACCCGGAAATCTCCTTCTCCAGAGGCCCTTCCCCGGCTGCAACAACTCTTGAATGAATGGATATCCCTAGCTTTTTCATTTGCATGATCAGGCTTGGTTCGGTAAAGATATTAATCCCTTCGCTCTGATAGGTAACAAAAGTCCCTTTTCCGCGCTTCCGTGTGATGAGGCCTTCTCGAACAAGCTCATCCATAGCCTGCTTGACTGTCGCACGGCTCAAGCCCAATGTTTCACATATCCGCAACTCGGAGGGAAGCTCTTTTCCGTATTCCCATTTTCCAGAAAGAATGTTATCCCTGATCTGCTCCCGCAGTTGGTAGTATAGGGGGATGGGGCTGCTATGGTTGATTCTTATAATAACACCTCCTCTCAAATAACATAAACACCAAATGTCCGGTCATTTGGTGTTTTCATTATATAGTACCTTGTAGAGGATTTCAATTGGTGTATTTGGAAAAATTAAAATTATTCTTTTGTTGAATATAGCCGATAATTTGGCTCTGTACGTGATAGCTCGGATACAAATACCTTCGATCTCCCCGTACCCGCATGGGCAGCGGAGTTTACCGACGTGCACGTTGAACACCCATTTCGTGATGCAATAATGGACTGCTCCGAAAAGGGCATTGTGGGCGGCTACGATGACGGGACCTTCCGACCCGCCAACACCGTTGCGAAGAACTGCTTCCGTGCCATGCTGGCCCGGGCGTTCTATCTCGACCAGATTTCCGAATACGACACGGACTGGTATAACAACAAACGCGGCATGCTCTCCCCCACCAACATGGTCCTTTCACCAACGGGACCCTGAACAGCATCAGTTTCAAATGGCCCTTCAAATTCCGGTTTATCGGACAGTCATCATCAACAAGGGATTGCTCACCTTAGGTATTTTGACGCGCGGTTTGACGAAGCGGCTTTTGACAACGCCAATCTGAAAAGGGAGTCCGATTGTGCATTTTATAGGAAACGCGCAGGGGCGGACACACAGGTCCGCCCCCACAGGGCAAACGCTCCGGTTGGACACGCCTCGGCAGGCACGGTCCAGCGGAGCGCGAATAGAAACCACTGCGGGAAACAGGGGACCGGGGTCCCCGAATGAATCATGAACGCCTCATCCCGCACACACCCTGCCGAAAAACTCCCGCAGCACCTCCGCCAGGGCCTCCGGCGCGTCCCGGTTGACCTCGTGGCCCGCTCCGGGAATCCAGGCTGCCTCCGCCCCTGGAATGCCCGCCCGGAGCTCCAGGGCGGCCTTTCGGTTGGCCCGGTCCCGCTCGCCGCAGAGGACCAGGACGGGACAGGCGATCCTCCCCAGGTCCTCCCGAAAATCCAGGTCCAGCATGGACCCCGTAAGGCCGATAACCTCCCTTTTGGACAGCCCCATCTGCCGGAAGGCCCGCCTGGGCAGGAGGCGGAACACCGCGTTTTGAAACCACAGCAGCCCCTTGGGCATGACGCAGGGGGTCCCGATCAGGGCCAGGGCCTCCACCCCCTCCGGATGCTCCAGAGCATACTGGAGGGCCAGAATCCCTCCCAGGGACAAGCCGCAGAGCCGGAGGGGCCGGCCCAGCCTCTGGCAGTCCCCGGCAAAGGCCTGATAGATTTCCCGGTAGGATACCGCGCCGCCCCGAACCGGGACAAAGAGGTCCGGACGGAGGATTTTGCCCTCCAGCCCCGGGCCGCGGCGTCCCAGCTCTCCGGACCTTGGCCCAGGCCGTGAAGCAGAATGGTGGTCATGGCGTTTCCCCCCTTTCGTCAGGTGTAGGACCGTTCCACCCGGACCTTGGCCTGGAAGCCGCTGTCCAGCACCTGAACGGCGTTTTGAATCTTCTCCTCCACCTCCTGGTCGCTGAGGCGGAAGTCGAAGGGCACCGCCGCGTCGAAAATCAGGTGGGCATGCCCCTCCCGGGGCACCACCCGGAAGTCGTGGATGGTGATGCCGCCGTCGATACAGCGGACCAGGGCCTCTACCCGCCGCCGGGTCTCCTGGGTGACACCGTCGCCGGTGCACACCGGGTCCATGTGGATCACCGCCTCACAGCCCAGCTGCTCCCGAAGCTCCCGCTCCACGTGGTCAATGCGGTTGTGAAGCTCCAGCAGTTCCCCCTCTGCGGGGACCTCGGCGTGGAGGGAGATCATCCGCCGCCCGGGGCCGTAGTCGTGAACAATGATGTCGTGGACCCCCAGAATGGGCTGGTGGGCCAGGACCAGGTTGCGAATCTCCTCCACAAACTCTGCGGAGGGCGGCGTGCCCAGCAAGGGGTCCATGGTGGTCTTGGCAGCCTGGAAGCCGGACCAGAGAATGAACAGGGCCACCAGCAGGCCTCCCCAGCCGTCCAGAACCAGATCCGTGTACCGCTCCACCAGGGAGGCGGTCAGCACCGCCGACGTGGCGGCGCAGTCGCTGAGAGAGTCCAGGGCGGCGGCCTCCATGGCGGTGGAGCCGATGCGCTTCCCAATCCGGCGGTTGTAAAAGGCCATGTAGAGCTTCACGGCGATGGCGGCGCAGAGGACCGCCGTCACCTGCCAGTCGGTCTCCGACGGGACGGGATTGAGAATCTTCCCCACGGAGGACTGGGCCAGCTCAAAGCCCATCAGCAGGATCAGCATGGACACCACCAGTCCGGACAAATACTCCATCCGACCATGGCCGAAGGGATGCTCATGGTCCGGCTTCTGCTCCGCCAGACGGAAACCCAGCAGCGTCACCACGGAGGACCCGGCGTCGGAGAGGTTGTTCACGGCGTCGGCCACCACGGCGATGGACCCGGAGGCCAGCCCCGCCAGCAGCTTGCCCAGGAACAGCAGCAGGTTCAGGCCCACGCCCACCCCGCCGCAGAGGACCCCGTAGCCCTTCCGCAGCTGGGCTTCCGTTTTCCCCTCCGGCTTGAGCAGCATTCTGGCCAGCATCGTAATCACAGCGCCCTCTCCCCTCTCAGAAATCTGCAAATATCACAGGATATGCGGAAGAGCGGCACCTTCATACCGCTCTCCCCTTTTATTTTTTCCCCGGCAGTACCAGCTTCATGTGACAGCACAGGTCGTCCAAATCCCGGTCCGTGGCGGCGGGCACCCGGAGCTTGGCCCCGCAGTCCCGGCAGATCAGATCCACGGCGGACCGCCGGACCTCCATGCCGCAGCGGCCGCTTCCGCAGGCGCAGGTAATCCCGCCGGGCCGGGCGGCGATATCCCGGAGCTCCGAGAGGACCTCGTACATGATGACGTTGTCCAGGAAGACCTCATTCTCCCCCTGCCGCCGCTCCTTCTCCGCCAGGACGGCCAGCTCCCGGAGCTGCTTTTCCACTGTCCCCTCCGGGCCGATGAAGCAGCAGAACTGCTTGGTTTCGGCACAGGCCAGGGCCGCGGCCCCCTCCAGCACCTGTTTTTGCGAACAGACCGCCATATGCGTCCCGCCGCAGAGCCCGCAGGGCACGGCCAATTGGTAGCGCTCCCCGTCGAAGGCCGCCGTCAGGGCGGAGCCGCCGCAGTCGCACTCCACCTCTGCGCCGGAGGCTTCCAGAGCGAAGACGGAGCGGGTTTTCATGACGGTCTTTCCGCATTTGGGGCAGAGATAGCCGAAGGTCCGCATCTCCTCACGCATGGCAGAACATCTCCCTTTCCCCTCCCCAGGGTCCGGGAAGGCGGTTGGCAGTTAGTTAGAAATTATAGTATACCAGAAAACCCCGGCGGCGTCCAGTATTTTTGTGCAGGTTGTGGAAAATTTTTGCACGGGTGAACGGTTTCAGGAAAAATGTTCGTTCACACTTGACAATTCACAGTGCTCCCGCCGGACCTGCTATTTCAATTCCACGACCACGCGATAACGGGGGTCAATGGCTTTGACAATTGGCTCATAGACCTGCCTTACCATTTTGACGGCAAGCTCATCCATGGACCGTCCGTTTGCCGCGGTATCAAATTTCTCCTCCAGCCGGGAGCGCAGGTCCTCTTCAATGGCGGTGTAGTCTGCCACGCTCAGCCTGATATCTCCCCGCGCCAGAAGGCTTTCCTCCACATCCTCTATGATGATGCGGCTCGGGTCAATTTCGACGGCCTGCAAATAGGGATGGTCCACGCGGATTGTGACCGCCTTTTCGTCGTGGTCCTCCAGGACGTTGGCGGCCGTCAGATTGTCCAGATCCACGACGTAGTACCCCGTTCCGGTATAGAACACATTCTGCGTTTTCTTCATGAAGTCAAAGTCGAGCTGCTTGATGAGGCGGTCCGTCAGCTTTGTGGAGACCGTGCCGGTCTGCGTGCTGACAATCAGCTTCCGGGTCTCGTTTTGACTGGAGAGAATGACGTCGGAGAAGCTGACCTCCACACCGCTGGAGTGCAGGTAGATCCTGTCCAGGTCAATCTGTTCAATGCCGTCGGACACCTGCATCCGCGAGGGACCGACACGGCAGACGAGTCCCCGTAGGACGACCGCAATGAGCAGCGCGGCAAGCACGCCGGCGGCGATGTTCAAACCCTTCTGCCGGTTTTTCATGGCCGTTTCCCTCCTGTGGAAACAAGCTCCCAATCGTCTCCGGAAACAGGGGGCGGAGCGCCGCCGCAGCGCTCTCCCGCAGACGGCAGAGGGGCCGCGATCTGGAACAGCTCCCGCAGAATCCACTTGAGGAAAAAGAAGGTGAGCAGCGGCATGAGACAGTTGGTCAGGATCAGGATGGCGATGGCATTCATGCATTTGCGGATGGTATTCTGGAAGTGGAGCATCAGGTCCGAGATGTCGCGGATCGCCGTCTGGAAAAGGTCCGACAGCTTTTCAAAGATGCTTTTATCCCCAACGCCGCCCTCCATGGCCTCGTGGAGCTTGCCGGAGCCCCCCTCCGTCTCTTCAATCGTATCGCTGACATAGGCCGTGAGGTCGGACGCGACGACACCGGTGAGATGCGTGCTGCATGGAACGACGAACGCCGCCGCCAGGGCAAGCACGCAGAGCCGGATCGCCAGACTTTTCAGGAGGTTCCTCCTGGTGACGATGAACAAAATCCCTATGAAGCAGGCCAATGGGATCAGGAGCGCGAAGGCCGCTTGTATCCCATACCGGATCAGAATTTTCTCCAGGAACAGGACCACGAGAATCGCCACAAAATAGAGGTTCATATCCGCCAGACTGTCCGCCAAGGGCGTTGCGAAGTCGTCCGGCAGGGCGGAGATCGCCAGGGAGGCGGAGAGTGTGGCGGCGGAGAAGCGCATCACCGTGTCGCTGCTGTCCTCCACGCTTTTGAGGGAGTCCTTCACAAAATCCGTCTCGGGAAGCGCTGCGGTGGCGGCGAAGAAGGAAAGCGCGGCTATGAGGGACAGGGATAGAATCTTAATCGCCAGAGCGGCGTGCTTTGCAGACAACATGCTGACGGCCTCCTTTTTATTCGCGTGCGGGATGGACAATGCGTCTGCCCCCGTGCCTCCGGCCGGAAACCGGCGGCAGGCCCCGGACACGCAGCGGATACTCTCCATGATTTTACCATGGAAACGGGGCGCAGGCAAGACGATATCCGGCGCGGGCCCCTCAGATCCGCAGGACCGACCCTCTCGGGCCGGTCCTGCGGATCACCGCTCCAAGAACTCCTCCAGATTCTCCAGCGTTACCTGCCGGTAGGGGAGCCAGACATAGTGCCCGTCGGTCAGCTCCACCGCCGGGTCCTCCCCGTTCCAGAGGGCCAGGGCCAGGGCAATCATGGCCTGGGCCTGCCCCCGGCCGTCGTTGTGAACGGTGCCGTAGAGCTGCCCCGCCGCTACCGCCTCCAGGGCCGGGGCCGTGGCGTCCACCCCCACGATGAGAGGCCAGCGGTCCCGGGGCGTGTCGGCCAGGGCGTCGATGGCCCCCAGGGCCATGTCGTCGTTGTTGGAGAAGATCACCTCAATGCCCTCCCCAAACTCCTCCAGCCACTGGGCCGTTCGGGCGGCGGCCTGGGCCCGGTTCCAGTTGGCGGTCTCGTTGGCCAGCTTTTCCACCTCCACGCCCCCGTCGGTGACGGCCTTGATGGAGTACTCCGTCCGGAGAAGGGAGTCCTGGTGCCCCGGCTCCCCCTCCAGCATCACATACTGGAGAATCCCGTCGCCGCTGCGGTCCAGAGCCTCCCGGTCCGTCTGCCACGCCTCCAGCACCAGCCTGCCCTGAAGCTCACCGCTCTCCCGGGCGTCGGCGCCCACGTAGTAGATTCCGTCCCAGCGCTGGATGTCCTCCGCCACCGGCTGGCGGTTGAAAAACACCAGGGGCACGCCCTCCGCCTCCGCCTTGTCGGCGATGACCGCCGCCGCCGTCCGGTCCACCAGATTGACGAACAGCACGTCGCAGCCCCGGGCCAGGAAGCGGTCCACCTGGTCCATCTGGGTGCTCTGACTGCTCTTGCCGTCGGCGATGAAAAGGGTGATTTTTTTCCCGGTTTCGCTCTCCGCCTCCCGGACCAAGCCCTCCAGGTCCTGGGCCATGGCGGAGATGAAGGTGTCGTCCTGGGTGTAGAGGGCCGCGCCGATGCGGAGGCTGTCCTCCTTTCCCCCGCCGCAGCCGGAGAGGACCAGCAGCGCCAAGGCCAGCAGGGCGGCAAGGCCCCACCTACCGGCTGGAGGACGACATGATGGGAAACAGCAGCTTCTGGTTTTCCGGCGCATAGATATCCTCCTCTCGCAGAATGAAGAAGGGCAGGGGCGACAGGGTGCCCTCCCGGCCTCGGACAGCATTCACCGCCCGCCGCACCGCCAGGAAGCCTGCGGCATAGTCGCTCCAGGCGGCAATGGCGGCAATGTTGCCCCGTTCCAGCTGAGCGGTGACGGCGGCGGCGCTCCCCACGCCGTAGAGGGCAAAGTCCCGGCCCTCCGCCTCCCGCCGCTCGGCGGCCCGCCGCGTCACCGGGGACTCAAAGGCCATCACCCACCGGGGGGGATTTTCCGGCAGCTCCGCCTCCCGCCGGACGGGCGCGCCCGCCGCCGTCAGGGTCTCCTCCGCCGCCGCCAGCCGGGCCGCCACCCCGGCGCAGCGCCCGGCGGTGTCCAGCAGCAGCACCTCTCCGCCGTTCCAGTCCTCCAGCAGTGCCTCCGCCAAGTCCTTCCCCAGCCGGGCGTTGTCCGGGGCCACCACGCCCGCCGCGCCCTCCATGGGGGACTCCAGCGTCACCGTGGGGCAGACCACCAGCCAGGGATCCAGGGCGGCGGACAGGGCCTCCGGGTCCGCCGGGACCACCACCAGGGCCGCCGCCCCGTCCTCGATCTCCCGGAGGAGCAGGGCCTCCTGCTCCTCGCTGTCGCCTGCGGCGGTGAGGGTGAGGAAGCGGAGCTCCGCCCCCAGCTCGTCCGCCGCCTGCTCCATGCCCTGCCGGGCCACGGTCCAGCCGGAGCTGTCCGTGTCCCGGAGCATGACGGTGAGGGACAGCAGCTGCTCCCTCCGCGTCCCCCGGAGCAGCTGGGGCAGGGCCAGGGACAGCGCCGCCGCCACGCCCAGGGCCGTCAGGATGGCGATTTGAATGCGCCTGCTCTGTTCCGTCTTCATAGCTCCTCCCCCTGCTGGCGGCGCTCCGCCTCCTCCCGGTCCAGGGCCGGAAGGCGGATGCGCACCAGCGTGCCCTCGTCCGGCTCGCTGAAAATGGTGAGGCCGTAGCCCTCCCCAAAGGTGAGGCTCACCCGCTGGTGGACGTTCCGCACACCGATGCCGGACCCCCGGGTCCGGACCTCCGGCCGTTCCTCGTCCAGGAGGGAGGCCGCCAGCTCCGGGCGCATCCCCAAGCCGTTGTCCTCCACGTCAATGAGCAGGTCCTCCCCCTCCCGGCAGGCCGTGACCCGGATGACCCCGTCCTCCTCCGCGCTGGCCATTCCGTGGTAGATGGCGTTTTCCAAAAGGGGCTGGACGATGAGCTTCAAGGTGTACAGCCCCTCGGCCCCGGGCTTGGCCGCAATCTCCGTGGTGAAGCGGTTCTTGAAGCGAATCTGCTGGATGTTCATGTAGTGCCGGGCGTGCTCCAGCTCGTCCGCCAGGGGGATGATGCTCTTCCCCTTGCTCAGGGAGATGCGGAAGAGCCTCGCCAGGGATGTGACCATCTGGATGGCCTCCTGCTGCTGGCCGGACTCCGTCATCCAGATGACGGAGTCCAGGGTGTTGTAGAGAAAATGAGGATTGATCTGGGACTGGAGGACCTCCAGCTCGCTGCGGCGCTTCCGTCCCTCCTGGCGGACGATGTCGTCCATCAGGTGCCGCATGGTGGAGACCATGGAGGCCACGGCATGGCTCAGCCGCTGGACCTCGTAGCAGCCCCCCTCTTCAATCTTCACGCCCGCAAGGCCCCGGTCCAGCTCCCGGATGGACCGCTCCAGCCGGAGGATGGGGTCCGAGATCCGGGCGGAAATCCGGAAGTTCAAGAAGGCCATGAGAAAGACGGAAAACAGCAGCAGCGTCAGGCCGAAGAGCGGAATCTGCGGGGAGACGCTGAGCCAGCTCACCGCCGGGGCCACCCCCACCAGCTTCCAGCCGGTGTAGCCCACGGTCTTCACCGTGACCTGCCGGGACTGGCCCTGGAAGGTCTCCTGGTAGCTGCCGTCCCGGTACTCCGCCGCCGCCCGGTTGTTCTCCTCCAGAAGGCCGGCGTAGATCAGCTGCTGCCGGGGGTGGTAGATCAGCTCCCCGTCGCCGTCGATGAGGTAAAGGTAGCCTCCGCTGCCCAGGGTCACATCCCGGCAGACCTGCTCAATGCCGTTGAAGCTCATGTCCACCAGCAGCACGCCGCCCTCCGTAGCCCCGTCCCGGGTCAGCTGGACATGGCGGCTCAGGGAGACCACCCAACGGTAGGGATAGTCCGGATCGTCGAAGATGTTCTGGACATGGGGGGTGGAGAAGTGGAGATTTTCCATGCTTTGCACCGCCGCCCGGAACCAGTCGCTGTCCGCCGGGGCCGCGTCCTGCTTCAAGGCCGTCAGGGGCACGGCGGACACCAGCGTTCCCGTTCCGTCGAAGACCGCCAGGGACACCAGATCGTCCCGGTTCTCCTCGTAGAGGAGGCTCAGGTCCCCGGTAAGGTCGTCCTCCGCAAGGTCCATGTTCTTGATGCTCCGGTAGTACACCGTGTCGGAAATGCGCATCATCCGCCGGAGGTAGCTGTCCAGGTTCAAGTTGGCCTGGGCCAGCACCCGGCGGCTGTTTTCCGCCACCAGCTGCTCGTTGGCGGCGGAGGAGCGCCAGATGAGGCTGACGCTCATCAGCAGCATCCCCGCCGCCGCCACGGCGGTGAAGGACAGGGAGAGGACCATCTGAATGCTCATTCTGCGGTAGCGCTCTCCCCATTGGGCGGCTAGGCGGCGGAACACGTTCATAGGCGCTCTCCCTTCTTGCAAGGCGGATTGCTTTTCCCCCGGGAAAAGCAATGCCGGGCCATGGCCCGGCATTGAAAACGCCTGGGCTCCGGCTCTCTGGTTTCAAGTGACTGGCTCTTGGGGAACAGCCCAGGGCAGGAAGAAGCCCTCCGGGGCGTCCTTGTAGCGCAGGCTGATGCCATATCCGTTCTCCTCCCCCGGGAGAGACCCCGGCGGGAAGTCCACGGACACATGCTCCGGGGAGAAGACGAACCAGTCCGGGTCCAGGGCCTCGCCCATGGCCTTTTGGAGCTCCGGCTCGTCCACCCAGCCGCAAAGCTCCGGGAAGCGGCGGCGGACCTCCGCCTCCGGCACGGCGAACAGGTCCCAGTTGTCGATCTTCTCCCCGGTCTCCCGGTGGAAGGCCGCGCCCAATCGGACCTCATAGACGATCCGCCCGCCCCGCTCCTGGGGCAGGGTCAGGCTGGTCAGGAAATACATAACCCTCTCGTTGGAGGCGCAGGGGGACGTGTCCTGCTGGAGCCAGTCGTACGCGAACGCCTCCCCCAGCTCCCGGTACGCGGCATAGGACTTTTCCAGCTCCTCCCCCTCGTCGTACAGGGGGCCCTGGTTTTCGTAATAGGCCCGGACCTTTTCCTTCGCCGCCTCGCTGAGATCGTCGAAGCTCTCCACGCCGCCCACATAGTGGTATTCCGGCCCGCCGCTGTCGTTTACCCGCAGCAGCTCCGTCCCGTCCGGGAGCCGGTAGGTGCGGTTATTGCCGTGGGACCCGTTTTCCATCACGTCTGCGGCGGTCCCGTCCCGGAGGACCAGGACGTTCCGCTTCAGAATGCCGGAGATGGAAATACTCTGCCCCCAGTAGGCGGGGATGCTTTCCCCCTCCGCCGTCTCCAGCTTCTCTTTTCGGGAATAGCAACAGGCGCTGAGCTCGTTGCCCGGCTGGAGGTCCCTTCGGAACGCCTCCAGCGCCTCCTCCCCGGTCCAGCTGCCCTCTCCAAGGGGCCAAAAGCTGGTTCCCTCCGCCACCAGCACGCCGATGCGCTTCTCGTCCAACTCCAGCACCAGGGCGGTGAGGGCTCCGTCTTCGTCCGTCTGGACTTCCTCCAGGGAGCCCATGACGCTTTTCTCATCCTGGCAGGCCGTCAAACTCAGGGCCAGCAGGACCGCCAGCGCCAGCGCGAACACTCGCTTCATAGAAAACCTCCTAACTCTTCTGCCCCGCCCGGAACTTGGACGGGGACAGGCCGAAGTGGCGTTTGAACACATAGCTGAAATAGTTGGGGTCCGAGAAGCCCGTGGCCTCGGCGATGCGGTAGGTCTTCTCGTCCGTCTCCCGCAGAAGCCGGGCCGCCTCGTCCATCCGGACCTTGGTGACATAGGCGGTAAAGGACAGGCCTACTTCCCGTTTAAACAGGGTGGAAAAATATGTGGGGGAAAGGTGAATGTGGGCGCAGAGGGCCTCCACGCTGAGCCGCTCGTCGGTGTAGTGCCCGGCAATGTAGTCCTTGGCCCGCTCCACCATTTGCCACGCAGAATCGCTGCGCCTCCGGCCCAGCAGGTCGTGGAGCCGCCCGCAGCGCTCCCCCAGCCAGCTTCCCAGCTCCTCCAGGCTGGAGAAGCTGGAAACGGACACCGCCCCGGTGAAGCCCTCCCCGAAGACCTCCTCCACCGCCAGCCCCCCGGACCGGGCCAGCCGCACCAGACAGGTTACAACCTCCAGTAAAAAAAGGTCGCACTGGGAGAGGGAGGCCCGGCGCAGCCGCTCCATCAGCCCCCGGACCACCGCCTCCGCCTGCTCCCGGGTCCCCAGCTTCACGGCGGCGGAAAGGCCCCGCTGGTCCTCCTCCTCGAAGGAGGGGGCGGCGGCGGACTGGGGCTCCAGGTCGCCGATATAGATAACCCGGCCTCCTCCCGCCAGGATCCGGTAGTCCAGGGCGGACCGGGCGCCCCCGGCGCTGTGGTTCAACTCCTCCGGCCCCCGGCAGAGCAGGCCCACGCCGGTGGTGAGCCGGAGGCCCAGATAGCTCTGAGACAGCCGGGAAAGGCGCTCCAGCTCCTCCAGCAGGGGATAGAGCCGGTCCTCCCGGTCCAGGTGGACCAGCAGGGCCGCCATGTCCCCGTAGAGCACCACCCGGGCGGCGCAGCCCGCCAGGGCGAAGTGCTTTTCCAGAAAGGACTGGACGGACAGCAGCAGCAGCTCGTCCCGCTCCCCCTCGTCCCCCGGGCCGTCCACATGGACCAGGGCGGCGGTCCAGAGGCCCTGGGGCAGGTCGATCTCATACCGGGCCGCCCGGTCCTGGACCTGCTCCGGGCGGAGCTGGCCGCTGAGAAGCCGGGTGTAGAACAACTCCCGCAGCACCGGCAGGCTCTCCTCGTACCTTCGGCGCAGGGTCTCCATGTCCCGCCGCTCCAGCCGCTGGCGGTCCAGCTGCTCCCGGAGCTTCTCCAGCACCTGCCGGAGCTCCGGGGCGTTGATGGGCTTCAGGATATACTCGGACACCCCCATGCCCACCGCCTGACGGGCGTATTCAAAGTCATCGAAGCCGGAGAAGACTACCAGCCGGGCTCCGGGCAGGGAGACCCGCAGCCTCCGGCAAAGCTCCAGGCCGTCCAGGAAGGGCATCTTGATGTCGGTGAGCACCACGTCGGGCCGGAGCTGCTCCGCCAGCTCCAGGGCCTCCTCGCCGTTGGCCGCCTCTCCCACCAGGGCAAAGCCCAGGGAGGCCCAGTCGATTTTCCGGCTGATGCCCGTGCGGATCTCCTCCTCGTCGTCGGCCAGCAGGACCCGGTATTCCTCCATGGAAGCGCCCTCCTTTTTCGTTTGTACTCAGTATACCGCAAAAAGGCCCGCTTGAAAAGAAGGTCCGGCGCAAAAATGCGCCGGACCCTGCCGTTTTTTTCCAGATAAGGGAGCTGCTTACTTCTTCGCCAGATACTTCCGCAGGTCCAGGGCAACGGCCACGATGATGACAAGGCCCTGGGCAATGAAGGTATACGCCGGGTCCACGCGGAGGAACTGGAGGCAGATTTTCAGAATCTCAAACACCAGCACACCGATGAGGATGCCCCCCACCTTGCCCACGCCGCCGTTGGTGGACACACCGCCGATGGTGCAGGCCGCGATGGCTTCCAGCTCGTAGCCGAAGCCCGTGGCGGTGGAGGCGCCGCCGGCCTTGGCGCCCACCAGGAAGCCGGCCACGGCGTACAGGACGGAGGCCAGGACGTAGATGCGGATCAAGGTCGCCGGGACATTGACGCCCGCCACCTGGGCGGCATTTTCATTTCCGCCGATGGCGTACATGTATTTGCCGTGCCGGGTCTTGTTGTAGAGGAACAGCATGTAGGCCCCCACGATGACGGCGAAGATGGCCAGATACGGGATGGGGCCCAGGGAGCCCAGGGCTACCTGAGAGTAGGAGCTCTTGAAGCCGCCCAGGGGGTCGTTGCCCGTCACCACGGAGCAGAGGCCGTAAACGATGGTCTGCATGCCCAGGGTGGCGATGAAGGGGGGAACCTTCAAAAAGGCGATGACGCAGCCGTTGATAGCTCCGAAGACAGCCATGATGAGGATGACCACCAGCAGGGCCACGAACCAGGGAAGGTCCGGCATCCAGGGCAGGGCCCGGGCCGCGTAGTCCACGCTCTGGAGCATCATGGCGGCAAGACAGGCGGAGAGGCCCACCTGACGGCCGGCGGAAAGGTCCGTGCCCTTGGTGATCAGGCACCCGGACACGCCGCAGGCGATGATGAACCGGGGGGACACGTTGACCACCAGATTCTTGAAGTTGGCGGGCTTCCAGAAGTTATCGGCCACGAAGCCCACAAACAGGGCCAGGATGAAAATCAGAATGATGATGGCGTTGTTGGACAGAAAGTTCTTGACCGCTTTCGCGCTGAGATTTTTGTTCTCCATGGTTTCTCTCCTCCTTATTCAAACTGGGTGGCCAGGGCCATGATGTTCTCCTGGTTGGCGTCTTTCCCGTCGATGAAGCCGGTGACCCGGCCGTCGCACATGACCATGATCCGGTCGGACATGCCGATGAGCTCGCTCATTTCGGAGGAGATCATGATGACGCTTTTGCCCTGCTTCGCCAGCTCGGCGATGATGCAGTAAATCTCGTATTTCGCGCCCACGTCGATGCCCCGGGTGGGCTCGTCCAGGATGAACACGTCCGGGTCGTTGGCCAGCCACCGGCTGATGAGCACCTTCTGCTGGTTGCCGCCGGA